>CAZWDK010000170.1:0-3209 GCA_964633095.1 uncultured Polaromonas sp.
GCCCCGACCAGACCTCATGACGTGACGGACCTCCGGTTTGTCCGAAATGCGTCGCCACAAGTCCATGGTCGAGGTCAGCGGGTACATTGCTACGAATCACTCACCGGCATCTTATGGACCCCATCAATCTGCACCGAATCGCCGTCGAAGCGATGCGCTCCCGAGGTTTGCTGCCCGCCTTTGCGCCGCAGGCCCTGCAAGAGGCCGAAGCCGCGCGCCTGGCGGTCCCTGAACGCAACGGCACCATCCGCGACCTGCGCCATCTGACCTGGTTTTCCATCGACAACGACGACACGCGCGACCTTGACCAGCTGAGCGTGGCCGAGCCACTGGCCGCTGGCAGCACGCGCCTGCTGGTGGCCGTGGCCGATGTGGATGCCAAGGTGCGGCCCGGCGGCGCGGTGGATGGCCATGCGGCGCTCAACACCACCTCGGTTTACACGGCGGCCGGCGTGTTCCCGATGCTGCCGGAGGCCTTGTCCACCGACCTCACCTCGCTGCACGAAGGCCAGGAGCGCCTGGCGGTGGTGGTCGACATGCAGGTAGCCGCAGACGGCACGGTGGCCGAGTCAAACATCTACCGGGCGGCGGTGCTCAACCGTGCCAAGCTCAGCTACGACGCCGTCTCGGCGTGGCTCGACGGCGTGGGGCCGCCACCGTCGCAGATTGCCAGCGTGCCGGGGCTGGAGGACCAGTTGCGTTTGCACGACGCACTGGCCGGCAGGCTGCGGCAATGGCGCCAGACGCGCGGCGCGCTGAATGTCAACACGGTGTCCGCCCGCCCGGTGTTCAAGGACGGGCGGCTGGTGGACCTGCGCCCCGACGGGAAAAACCGCGCCAAGGAGCTGATCGCCGACCTCATGATCGCAGCCAACGGTGCGACGGCCCGCTTTCTGGTCGACCAGGGCCTCCCCTCGCTGCGCCGCTTGCTGCAAGCGCCGCGCCGTTGGGACCGCATCGTCGCGCTGGCCTCTAGCCATGGTGTGCAGCTTCCTGCGGCGCCCGATGCGCTGGCGCTCGACCGCTTTCTAAACGCGCGGCGCCTGGCCGACCCGGCCGGTTTCGCCGATCTGTCGCTGGCGGTGGTGAAGATGCTGGGCTCGGGCGAGTACGCGGCTGCACCGGCTGCAAGCGCCGGCACCGTGGGCGCCACGGGATTGGGGCACTTCGGGCTCGCGGTGAACGACTACGCGCATTCCACCGCGCCCAACCGGCGCTTTCCCGACCTGGTGACGCAGCGCCTCCTGAAGGCCGCCCTCGCGGGCGAGGCGCCGCCCTATTCCGCCGAACAGCTGACCGAGATAGCCCGGCACTGCACGCTGCAGGAAAACAATGCCAACAAGGTCGAGCGCCAGGTGCTGAAGGCGGTAGGGGCCTGGCTGCTGCAGGGGCGCATAGGCGAGGTGTTCAACGCCATCGTCACCGGTGCCGCAACCAAGGGCACCTACGTGCGCATCAGCAGCCCGTTGCTGGAAGGCCGGGTGGTACGCGGCTTCGAAGGGCTGGACGTGGGCGACACGGTGCGCGTCAGGCTGGTGGCGGTGGATGCGGAAAAAAGCTTCATCGACTTCGAGCACGCTTGAGCTCTGCACACAGTTCGCTGGGCGGAATGTAACGCCCGGTGAACAAACCCTTGCAGCAGGCACGGCCGGCGCCATCTGGGCTGAACGCGGCCCGCCGGGGCCGGTCACCAAGGAACTGCCATGTTGAAACGCCTCACTTTGCTGTGGGCCGTGCTGCGCGGCGACGCGCGGCAGCTGTGGTTTGCGCTGCGCCATCCCAACGCACCGGCCTGGCTGAAGCTGGGCACCGCGCCGATCGTGCTGTATCTCCTCTCGCCCATTGACCTCATCCCGGATGCTCTGCCCGTGATTGGCGTGGTTGATGACCTGGTGCCGGTGCCGCTGGCGATCCGCTGGCTGCTCAAGCGCCTGCCGCCGGATATCCAGGCAGCGGCAAGGCACCGCACCGCACCGGCTGAGGCTGACCTGCGCCGCTGGCGCTTAGCGGCTTGCACCAAACGGGTGTTCGGCTAAGCTGGTGGCTGAAACGCCCCCCAAACGACCCACTTTTTGCGCCAAGGCTGCGGTACTATTTGCGCCGCGCACTGACGCGTACGGGTGGCGCCCCTATTCATGCAGATCGTGAAGCCTTGACACCTCATCAAACCATGAACTACTGGCTAATGAAATCCGAACCCGAAGAATGCTCGGTGGACGATGCGCTTGCGGCGCCCAAGGCCACGGTGCCCTGGGTCGGCGTGCGCAACTACCAGGCGCGCAACTTCATGCGCGATGCGATGCGCGTGGGCGACGGGGTGCTGTTCTACCACTCCAGCTGTGCCGAGCCCGGCATCGTGGGCATGGCACGGGTGGCGTCCACGCCCTACCCCGACCCGACCCAGTTCGACACCAAGTCGCCTTATTACGACGCCAAGTCAAAGCCAGACGAGCCACGCTGGCTGCTGGTGGATGTGCAGGTGCTGCGCAAGACGCGCAACCTCACCCTGCCCGAGCTGCGCGCCAATGAGGCCCTGCAGGACCTGGTGGTGCTGCGCAAGGGCAATCGCCTGTCCATCACGCCGGTCGAGCCGCAGCACTGGCGGGTCATCGCAGAACTGCTCGGCAAGCCGGAACGTTGAGGCGAACGGCGCTTGACCTTCCCTGATTCGGGGGCGCAAGGATGCAGCCCTAAGCCTGCCTTGACTCCAGCAATTTCACCAAGGCCCAAAGCACCCGGTTCACCGGCGTGGCGATCCCCAGCGCCGCGCCGCGCTTCACGATCAGGCCATTGAGGTAGTCGATCTCGCTGCGCTTGCCGCGCGCCAGGTCCTGCGCGGTGGATGAAAACTGGTTGGGCATGCTGCCTGCGAGCTTGTCCACGGCGGCCGCCGCGTCGCCGGGCACTTGCACGCCTTCGGCCTGGGCCACGGCCAGGCATTCGGCCACCACATCGCGCATCAGGTCTTTCACGCCCTCGCCCTGCACCGTCTTGCCATAGGGCAGCTGGGCAATGGCCGAGACGGCGTTGTAGGCGCAGTTGAGGATCAGCTTGGCCCACAGCGCGCCGCGCACGTTGCTTGAGATTTCAGTCGGCACGCCGGCGGCGATCAATGCTTGCGCCATGGCCTCGCCGGTGCCGGAGGGTTCGATCACCAGCTCGCCGCGGCCGTGGTGCTTGACATGGCCAGGGCCGGCCATTTCGGTGGC
>CAZWDK010000170.1:3309-6720 GCA_964633095.1 uncultured Polaromonas sp.
GATATTTGGATAAAATAGGCCCCCAGCCCATACGAGGCGAGCGCAAGCAGCTATCAATTTGATAGCTCTCAGGCCGCCGCTCGCCCGCCTCATAGGCGAACCATCCAGCCATGACCTTTCTGACCGCCGCCCTTTACAAGTTTGTCGAGCTGCCCGATTTCGCGGCGCTCCAGGCCCCCCTGCTCGCCTGCTGCGAATCCCACGGCGTCAGGGGCACGCTGCTGCTGGCCTCCGAAGGCATCAATGGCACGATTGCCGGTCTGCCCGAAGGCGTGCACGCGGTGCTGGCCTGGCTGCGCGCCGACCCGCGCCTGACCGCGCTGGAGCACAAGGAAGCCTGGGCCGAACAGCTGCCGTTTTACCGCATGAAGGTGCGCCTCAAGCGCGAGATCGTCACCATGGGCGTGCCCGAGGTGCACCCCGCCCTGATGGCCGGCCAGTACGTCAAGCCGCAGGACTGGAACCAGCTGATCGCCGACCCCGACGTCGTGCTGATAGACACTCGCAACGATTACGAAGTCTCCATCGGCAGCTTCAAGGGCGCCATCAACCCCGCCACCCACAGCTTTTCGGAGCTGCCGGGCTGGGTCGAGAAGGAAATGGCAGCCGGCGGCAAGCTGGCCGCCAGCCATGGCAAAAAGCCCCGCGTGGCCATGTTCTGCACCGGCGGCATACGCTGCGAAAAGTCGACGGCGCTGATGCGCAGCAAGGGTTTTAAGGAGGTTTACCACCTCGAAGGCGGCATCCTCAAATACCTGGAAACCGTGCCGCAGACGCAAAGCAGCTGGGAAGGCGAATGCTTTGTGTTTGACGAGCGCGTCTCGGTCGGCCATGGACTGGCCAAGGGCGATTTCAGCCTCTGCCGCTCCTGCCGCGACCCGCTCAGCGCCCAAGACCGCCAGTCGCCGCTGTACGAACTGGGCGTGAGCTGCGCCCACTGCCATGGCCGCACCACCGAAGAACAAAAACGCGGCTACCGCGAACGCCAGCGCCAGGTCGAGCTGGCCGAAGCGCGCCAGCAGGCCCATATTGGCGTGCGGCAGCCGGGCTCTAGCTGAAAGTTAGCGTGTCCCAAGAAGTGGCGGCCCGGGCGGAACCAACCCTGCCGATCCTGTATTCCTTCAGGCGCTGCCCCTACGCCATGCGCGCCCGCCTGGCCATCGCCATCAGCGGCCAGCGCTGCGAGCTGCGCGAAATCGTTCTGAGAAGCAAACCGCCCGAGATGCTGGCCGCCTCGCCCAAGGCCACCGTGCCAGTGCTGGTGCTGCCGGATGGCAGCGTGATCGAGCAAAGCCTGGACATCATGCGCTGGGCCCTGCGGCAGCACGACCCCGAAGGCTGGCTCCCCGCCGCTAGCGCCGGCCTGGAGGCCCAGCAAGCACTGATCGCCGCCAACGACGGTGCCTTCAAAGGCGAGCTGGACCGCTACAAATACCCGAACCGCTACGCCGGCGAGCATGCGGGCCAAAACCAGGCTTTTGTCAAAGCCTTTGCCGAAGCCCACCGCAGCAGCGCCGCAGCCTGGCTGATGGAACTGGAAGCCCTGCTCAGCCGCCACGGCTGGCTCTGCGGCCCCAGCGCCAGCCTGGCCGACATGGCCATCCTGCCCTTTGTGCGCCAGTTTGCACACACCGATGCCAGCTGGTTTGCGGCGCAGCCCTGGCCGCATTTGATTCGCTGGCTGGCAGGCTGGGAATCCGGCGCGCTGTTTGCGCGTGTGATGCACAAATACCCGCCCTGGCAGGCTGGGCAGGCGCGCGTTGCGTTTCCGCCGGTCGATTCGGGGATGGCAATGTCGCCACCGGCAAGTTCTCAAGCCATTCAGGGCTCAAGCCCAAGTGGAATGGGCGCCGATAGCCATTGATTAAATAGCAGCAAGACCTTGCTGAAACCGAAAGTCATTGATGGCTCCAGCCCTTATGCAGCCTGCGCAAGCAGCTATCAATAAGGAAGCGGAAACACACCCGGCCGGACCGCGCCAGCTCACACCTCGGGAGCGATGGCCTCGGCATAGTCGTAGAGCGCCCCCAGAATCGCCTCGCCGCGTTCGTCGGCGCTTTCCTGCAGGGCGTCGATTTCGGCAAACAGCGCATCCACATTGCGCGCCCCGCCCTCGCCCTCCAGCAGCCGCGCGGCGCGATGCGCTTCCCAGCGCTCGGCCTCGTCGGGTGTGAGGCTCGCGGGAAAGTTGCGCGCGCGGTAGCGAAACAGCAGCTCTTCCAGCCGGTCGTCGTCAAAGCCGGTGCGGCTGTGCGCCAGCTCGGCGGCAGGCAGCGCGCGCAGCTGGTTCAGGCGCCGGCGATCCCCATTGCCGATGAAGCCGCCGTAGAGGTCCTCGTCGACATCCGGCGCCGCTTCCTTGGGACGCTGAAACACCTCGGGCCAGAGCGCGCTCATGTCGGGCAGGCCGGCGGCCTTTTCGGCATTCACAAGTGCAGAGGCCATGTCGATGCCCCACTTCGCGGCCATCCGCGGCGTCAGGGCTTGCAGCTGGCGCACCACCATGGGCGACTTGTTGAGGTGCACCGACTTGATGGGCAGGCGGCTCACGCCCTCGGGCAGCTCGGCGGACCTGGTGAACAGGCGCTGGCGCAAGGTGGCGACGCCCAGCAGCGGCAGCTCGCTCGGGTCATGGGCCAGGTCCCAGGCCAGGATTTCGTTTTTGTTGCTCGGGTGGGTGGCCAGTGGAAACATCACGGCCAGGCAGCCGCGCTCGGCCGGGAACATGCCCGACACATGCAGAAACGGCCGCGCCGTCCGCGGGCTGGCGGGCAGGCCCAGCTCGGCGGCCACGCGATCTTTCTTGTGCAGACTCAAGGCAAAGTCGAACAGCTTGGGCTGCGCCCTGCGAATCAGCCGCGCCAGCGCGATGGTGGCGCGCACGTCAGACAGCGCATCATGCGCCGCCTCATGCAGCAGGCCGTTGGCGCGCGCCAGGTCTTCGAGCTTGAAGCTGGGTGTGCCGTCTTCCCTGGTCGGCCAGACAATGCCCTCGGGTCGCAGCGCATAGGCCATGCGCACCACATCCAGCAGGTCCCAGCGGCCGCAGTCGTTTTGCCACTCGCGCGCATAGGGGTCGATCAGGTTGCGCCAGAACATGAAGCGCGTCACCTCGTCGTCAAAGCGTATGGTGTTGTAGCCCACGCCTATGGTGCCGGGCTGGGCCAGCAGTTGCTCGATCTGCGCGGCAAAGGCGTGCTCGGCCACGCCGTGCTGCAGGCAATGCTGCGGCGTGATGCCGGTGATCAGGCAGGAGGCCGGGTCGGGCAGGTAGTCGTTGGCCGGCTGGCAGTAAATCATCAGCGGCTCACCGACCTCGTTCAACTCGGCGTCGGTGCGAATGCCGGCAAACTGCGCGGGCCGGTCACGGCGCGGGCTGATGCCGAAGGTTTCGTAGTCGTGCCAGAGGAA
>CAZWDK010000171.1:0-6707 GCA_964633095.1 uncultured Polaromonas sp.
GTCGTGCGGGCGGGGGGCGGCGGGTGGGGGGGGTGGGGGGGGGGGCGGCGGGGGCGGGGGGGGGGGTGGTGGGGGGGGCGGGGGGGGGGGGGCGGGGGGGGGCGGCCCGGGGGGGGGCGGCGGGGGGGGGGGGGGGGGTGGCGCGGGGGGTGGTGGGGGTGGCGGGGGTGGGGGTGGCGGTGGCGGCGGTGGCGGCGGGGGCACGGGCGGTGGCACGGGCGGTGGCACGGGTGGCGGCACGGGTGGCGGGACAGGTGGCAGCACGGGTAGCGGCACGGGTGGCGGGACAGGTGGCAGCACGGGTGGCGGCGGCGGCTCGGATGGCGGCGGCGGCTCGGATGGCGGCGGCGGCTCGGGTGCTGGCCCCGGCGCCGTTCCCGTGGCAGTCCCGGGCGCAGTCCCTGGCACGCGCGGCATTGCGGCCGGCAGCAGCCCAAGCGGCGTAGCCAGCTCACCGCCGACGACGGTAGCAGTATTGCCGGGCGCGGTGCCGGGGGGTTCCACGACGATGGGCAGCCCCGGCCGTCGCCCGGCAAAGGCCGACCGCAACTAAGCGATAGCTGCGGCCAAGAGAAAAGCGGCCTCGCCCGCTTTTTTCATGGTAAAAAATATTCAGGCAGCGAATGCATCGCCACTTCATTGAACCCTTGGCTCTGGTCAAAGTTCAAGTACCGGCAAACCTGATCGCTGCCAACCGCATGGTGCTGCACCTCATGCCTGCACCCCAAGGGCCTCGCGCCAAAAATCGCCAACCTGGCACAGTGGCGCGGCCACCCCTTCGAGCGCCTGCGCCAGCAAATCACCGCCACCCTGCAGCAACGGTGGTGCTTATGGTGATTTTTCCACACCATCACCCTCAATCCCGTGCCATGCCGGCCCCTGAAATCCTGAGTTAGAAGCTACCAATCAACTGGCGGGTTTTACGCCATGCCTTGCAGCCACATCGTAGGCCGAGCTGAAGACTTCAGCGATTGATTTGACTTCAGGCAGGACATAGACCACGCCATAGTTGGCGTTGAAGGCCGGTTTCAGCACCTGCTCATAAAACTCCACCGGCATGTTGATGCAGCCGTAAGAAATCCGTTTGTCATCCGTGGTGGGCGAAGCCAGGCGTTCCAGCCGGCGCTCCTCGGGCACCAGGGTACGCACGCGGTGCATGGAAACCGCCGCATCGTAGTCAACCCAGACCACATCTTCGCCCGAGGCGTTGCGACCGGCTTCGCCCATGAAGCGACCGGCCGATGTGGTGCGCTCGTGCGGCTGCACCTCGGCTATCGGCCGCCCGCCAATGCCGGCAACAGCCTCGTCGCCGATGGCTGAACCGATCAGCACCGGCGTGGCACCGCGCAAATTGCCCGAGGGGTCAAACACAAAGACCCGGGTATTTTTCTTGTCCACGATGACGAAAAAAAGCTGCTGGTTATCGCCGGAGTCAACCACCCAGTTCGCGATATGCCGCACCTGCGCCGAAGCCTCTTCGCCGGCGAAGTTGGCAAACCGCGCCGCTGCTGGTTGCGTCTGCGCCGCAGCAGCTGCAGGCCCGGGCAGCGCCGCGCTTGCTGCAGGCCCGGGCAACGCAACGCTGCGGAACGGCGGCGGCAAGGTCAGCGCCAGAATGGCGAGGCCCAGCAAAATGCCCTGCTTCAGGCCGTCAAGCAACTCCCGCTGTCCAGAACACGAAGACTGCAACTGAAGCTGGTCAGGATCGGAGCCTGGTGGCGTGGCCTGCTGCATGATGAATCGCCCTCTGCAGAAACAGTGCGTTGACAATGAGCTTGTTGAAGGCCTGGACACACCGGGCAGAACGCGACGCGATACCTGCCCGGAATGGCCTCACGCCCAAAGGCGTGACAGGCCAGGCTTAGTTGCGGTCAGCCTGGGCCGGACGTTCAGCCTTCACGCCGGCAGTGGTGTCAGTGGCCGCAGGGGTTTGCATGCTGCCCGTGCCCTGGTTTTGCATGGTCTGGCCGCTGCTGTCTGCGGGCATGGCTGGCGGGGTCGTGGTGGCAGGGGTTTGGGCGTAAACCAGGCCGACAACAGCGGCGGCGACAGCAGAGGCGAGGGATTTCGATGCTTTCATCTCAACGCTCCTTGAGTCATGCCCATCACGGGCAATCGGTGGGTACAAGGCTGGCCGGATTGCCAGCTGATTTCAATTTACCCCCCGCTGGCGGGCCCACCGTCGGTTTGCTGCCAAGGCCCCTGTAGGACAAGCGAGGTCACAAAATGCAACGCTTGCCTGCTGGCCCTGCAGGCAACGCCCTTAAACGCACGTCAACGCACGTTGATGGGCTCAGGCAAGATCAGGCCTCACGCGATGGTACACCTTGCTTGCCGCCGCCATTGATGGCCCGCGTTTTCATGGCATCACCCGCCACGCTGCCCGGTCGGTGCGACGCCTCAACGCGCGTGCGATGGCCTTGCAGGCTTACCTCGCGACGCGGCCCGTACTGCAGCTCCGGGCCAATCAGGCGCTGCAACTCGCCATAACCGGTGGCCAGCGCCGTGTCGTAAGCGGCAAAAGTGATGTCGGAGCAGGCGACAGAATCGAACAGCTGAGGCGCCCCCTGGCTTTCAAGAATGCGCCAGCGAAATTCACCGGGACCGGTTTCTTCTACCGTGAGGGCCAGTGCGCGCAAGGGCGCATTGAGTTGTGCGTTAACCAGAGTGGATGATTCTTGAGGCATGGTTTGTTCAGGTTCGGATCAACAACAGTTCTATTCAGCTAAAGGCAGCCGTCTGCAAAACAAGCCGCCAGGCCAGCGAATGCGTAACTTTAGGCAACGCTCGCGAAGCCACGGCAGCATCACATGAAATGGTTATATTGCGGGTTGGATCAAACCCTGCCATTGCCATCTGCCTTGTCGGTCGCAGATCAACCAGAGTACCCATGAAAAGCCTGTACAAGTATTTTTTCCGCGGCCTCATCACCATCTTGCCGGTGGCCCTGACGCTGTACCTGCTGTATCTTTTTTTGAACTGGACCGAAACTGTGGCCCTGTGGGTACTGCGCCCGCTGATTGACAGCTTTTATGTGCCGGGCCTGGGCCTGCTGTTTGGCATCCTGAGCATTCTGGTGATCGGTTACCTGGTGTCCAAGCAGCGCGTGCGCAAGCTGCTGTCGTTTGCCGAGCTGCCGTTTACCAATCTGCCTGTCGTGAAGAGCATTTACTCCTCCTTCAAGAGTTTTGCCGACTACTTTTCACCGACGGGCAAGCAGGACGAGCACAGCGTGGTGATACTGCGCATGCCGGGCCACGCGATGGAAATTGTGGGCCTGATCACGCGCCGCAGCTTTGCCGATTTGCCGCAAGGCTTTTTACCGGGCGAGCGTGTGGCGGTCTACTTGCCCATGGGTTACATGATTGGCGGCTACACCGTGTTTGTGCCGGCAGACTGGGTGCAGCCGATAGCCATGTCGGTGGAGGAAGCCATGCGCTCGTCGCTGATCGCGTGGATGGCGCGCCCGGCTGCGGGCCACGGCGAGGGCGGCAGCGCGGCTGGCCAGGCGTAATTCACGTTTAAATAAAGGAATTTGCATGAAACTTTATTTCAACCCCAAAAGCCGGGCCGTGATTGCCAAATGGATGCTGGACGAGTGCGGCGCCAGCTACGACGTCGTGCCGATTGACCTGCAAAAGCGCGAGCACAAGACCCCGGAATTTTTAAAAATCAACCCGGCGGGCAAGCTGCCGGCCCTGGTGGATGGCGATGCCCGGCTGTTCGAAACCGCGGCCATTGGTTTGTACCTGGCAGAAAAATTTCCCGAGGCCGGGCTGGCGCCCCTGGCCGGCTCGCCCGAACGCGGACGCTTTCTGTCGCTGATGGTGTATTCCACCTCGCAGCTGGAGCCTGCCATGGGCGACAGCCTGATGAAACTCGAAACACCCGCGCAGCGCGGCTGGGATGACTTTGAGACAGTCAAGACCGTGGTTGAAGGCGAACTGGGAGAAGGCCCCTATCTGTTCGGCGAGCAGTTCACGCTGGCCGACATCATGATTGGCTCGATGTTCCTGTGGCAGCGCCTGTGGGGCGCGAGCACCGGCAGGCCCCGGCTGGAGGCCTATATGGACCGGCTGGCCACGCGCCCTGCTGCCATGAAACTGTAAGAGCCTGCGCTAAAACGCCTGCATTTTGTGGGTATCCACATCAAAATCCGGACTTGACACCGCTACATTTACATCCCCATTCACCAACACGCATCGCCCGGTGCGCCCTGACCATGTCCACTACAACAGCAACAGCCAGCAGCCGCAAACCTCCGCTGTACCGCTCACTTTATTTCCAGGTCATATGCGCCGTGATCGCCGGCGTGGCGCTCGGGCATTTGTACCCGACGCTGGGCGCCGAAATGAAGCCCCTGGGAGACGGTTTCATCAAGCTGATCAAGATGATCATCGCCCCCATCATCTTCTGCACCGTGGTGATTGGCATTGCGGGCATGGAAGACATGAAAAAAGTGGGCAAGACCGGCGGCCTGGCCCTGCTTTACTTTGAAATCGTCAGCAGCTTTGCGCTGGTGATCGGGCTGGTGCTGGTCAATGTGCTGCAGCCCGGCGCCGGCATGAATGTCGATGCGTCGACGCTGGACACGAAATCAATCGCGGCCTACACCGGGCCCGGCAAGATGGTCGGGACGACCGAATTCATTCTCAACATCATCCCCAGCACCCTGATCGACGCCTTTGCCAAAGGCGAAATCTTGCAGGTCCTGCTGATTGCCGTGATGTTTGGCTTTGCGCTGCACCGCTTTGGCGGCCGCGGCACGCTGGTGTTTGACGTCATCGAGAAGACCTCGCACGTGCTCTTCACCATCGTCGGCTTCATCATGAAGCTGGCTCCCATCGGTGCCTTTGGCGCCATGGCCTTCACCATTGGCAAATACGGCGTGGGCACGCTGTTTTCCCTGGGCAAGCTGATGGGCGCCTTCTACCTGACCTGCCTGCTTTTCATCTTTGTGGTGCTGGGCCTGATTGCGCGCTTTCACGGCTTCAGCATCTGGAAATTCATCAAGTACATCAAGGAAGAGCTGCTGATCGTGCTGGGCACCTCGTCCTCGGAGTCGGTGCTGCCGCGCATGATGGAAAAGATGGAAAACCTGGGCGCGAGGAAAACCACCGTGGGCCTGGTGATTCCGACCGGCTATTCGTTCAACCTCGATGGCACGTCCATTTACCTGACCATGGCGGCGGTGTTCATTGCGCAAGCCACCAACACGCCGATGACGCTCATCCAGGAACTGACGCTGCTGGCCGTGCTGCTGCTGACCTCCAAGGGCGCGGCCGGCATTACCGGCAGCGGCTTTATTGTGCTGGCCGCCACGCTGTCGGCCGTGGGCACGGTGCCCGTCGCCGGACTGGCCCTGATTCTGGGCATAGACCGCTTCATGTCGGAAGCACGGGCGCTGACCAACCTGATCGGCAATGGCGTGGCCACGCTGGTGGTGGCCAAGTGGACGGGCGACCTCGACACGGAAAAGCTGCAGGCAGGCCTTGACAACGAGACCTGGGTGGAAGCGCAGGAACCGGAGGTCTTGCTGAACAGGAAAACCGAACACCTAACAGGCACGCACCGGCATTAGCACGCAGCTACGCAAAAAGCCGACCGCCGCATAGCGCGGGGGTCGGCTTGAAACAGCGCCAGAGGCCCTTTGCAGGGTCTCTTTTTTTTTGCGTTGCTTTAGTGGGTGCTACGCGGCGCGGGCCCGGGTCCACGTCCGGCGATGTGGCGGAAGGTGATGCGGCCCTTGCTCAGGTCATAAGGCGACAGCTCGAGCGACACCTGGTCGCCCGCCAGAATGCGGATGTGGTTTTTTCGCATCTTGCCGGAGGTGTAAGCCACCAGTTTGTGGCCGTTGTCCAGCGTGACGCGAAAGCGCGAGTCAGGCAGCACCTCGTCCACCAGTCCATGCATTTCAATCAGTTCTTCTTTGGCCATGATGTAACTCCTTGAGATTTGAAAAAACCTGTTTGACTATCTATCTGTCTTTTGGTTTGCTTTGGTTATCTAACGTCTACCTGGCCGTCCCGGCTGACCCGGACGTGACAGCCGACCGTCAGGCGCAAGCCGGCGATGAGCGCTCACGAATCCAGCACACGGCGTGTTCGGTGGCGTAATGCAGCGCGGCTGCCGCGCTGTCAAAAAGGCCGCTGAAGCGCAGCACGCGGTCATGCGACGCGCTGCCGCGCCCGGAACGGATGGATACCGAGGCGGCGTAGCGTCCTTCGCCCTGCTTTTTGGCCAGCGGGGAAACAAGGTACTTGCCCACCGCGATTTTGTTGTGATCAATGTTCATAAATGTCCTGGCCGGGTTGCCAAGTCCTGGGTCCCGGCTCTGTAAGTCGAAAAAATAAGCGAGTAAACGGCTTGCGAACAAGCCGGCGGCTGTTCGGTTTCTGCCTGCCAGGCCCCTCGGAAAGGGCTGGGCCGGTTGAGCCTTTGAGGGGCACTGTTGGGGAGTGCTCACCAGGAAATGGAACAGTGCTGAGAGGGTTCAGGCTGTAGGGGCACTGAACGCACTGTGAATTCGGGCTCTGAGAAGCGCCGTATTTGAGAAGGAAGCCCGTGGCAAAAGGGCTTCGATGTAAAAATCTGGTGCTGTACCGAAGTTGCTATTGTAACAGCCTGGCCCGGATTGCGCCCGGGTCGTCCCTCAGCCCTCAAACTGCGGATGCAGCTGCCTGATGCGGTTCATGGCCATACCCGCG
>CAZWDK010000172.1:0-1828 GCA_964633095.1 uncultured Polaromonas sp.
CGCTTCGTCGTGCACCGTCGGGCCGTTGACATGGCAAATGCCGGATTCGATGCGCTGGGCGACCTGCAGGGCGCGGCCGATGTCGCCGCCAAACACGGCGGCCGACAGGCCAAACTCGTTGTCGTTGGCGCAGGCCACGGCTTCTTCGACACCGTTGACGCGCACGATGCCCTTGACCGGGCCAAAGGTTTCCTCGCGGTAAATCCGCATGGCCGGTGTGACATGGTCGAGCAAGGTCGCCGGCATCAGCGTGCTGTCGGCCTGGCCGCCGCAGACCAGCCTGGCACCCTTGGCCAGGGCATCGTCAATCAGCGCCTTGCAGCGCTGCACCGTGGCCATGTCCACCACGGAGCCGAGCACCACCGGGCCTTTGCGCGGGTCACCCAGCGGCAGGCCTTGCGCCTTGGCCGCCAGCCTGGCGACAAAGTCGTCGGCTATCTTGCTGTCGACGACGATGCGCTCGGTGGACATGCAGATCTGGCCCGAGTTGGCAAACGAGCCAAAGACCGCGGCGTTCACCGCGGCATCGATGTCGGCGTCGTCCAGCACCACCAGTGGTGCCTTGCCGCCCAGTTCGAGTACCGCAGGCTTGAGGTATTTGGCGCAGGTGGCCGCAATGATCTTGCCGACATGGGTGGAGCCGGTGAAGTTGACGCGGCGCACCGCCGGATGGGCAATCATGGCCTCGACCACCGCGCCGGCATCGGCCGGGGCATTGGTGACAAAGTTGACGACACCTTTCGGGAAACCGGCCTCTTGCAAGGCTTCGATGATCAGGCCGTGGGTGGCCGGGCACAGCTCGGAGCCTTTGAGCACCACTGTATTGCCGCAGGCCAGCGGCGTGGCAATGGCGCGCGCGCCGAGGATGATGGGTGCGTTCCACGGCGCCATGCCCAGCACCACGCCCGCAGGCTGGCGCAACCCCATGGCCAGGCTGCCGGGCATGTCGGACGGAATGACTTCGCCGCCGATCTGCGTGGTCATGGCCGCCGCTTCTCCCAGCATGCTGGCGGCCAGGTGCACGTTGAAGCCCGCCCACAGGCCGGAAGCGCCGGTTTCCCTCGCCATGGCCTCAGTGAAGGCCTGGGCTTTGGACTCCAGCGCCTGGGCTGCTTTCAACAGCAAGGCACGACGCTCGCCGGGGCCGGTCTGGCTCCAGCTTTTGAAGGCGTGGGCGGCAGCCTCCACCGCTATCACCGCATCGGCGGGCGTGGCCGCGGGTGCGGTGGTCGCCACGCTGCCGTCCAGCGGGTTGCGGCGCTCGAAGGTGGCGCCGTTGCCGGCCTGTTGTTGCTCACCGTTGATGAACATGGAAATGCGGGTCATTGAATGTCTCCGGGCGTGTTGAGAAGTTGCAGATTGAAATTCGGTGCCAGGTCGCGTCAGGTCAAGCCACGTCGACCTCGACGAGGATGGGGCGGGGGGATTGAAGGGCGTCGCGCAGAACCTCATGCAGCCTTGCGGCATCGCGCACATGGACGGCATCGCAGCCCTGTCCCCGGGCCAGCGCCAGGAAGTCGAGGTCGGGCAGGTCGGTGCCTTCGAGTTTGTCGTCGGCCTTGAAGCCAAAGGTGGGAGCGAACTCCTGCAAGGCCGCGTAGCGGCGGTTTTTCAGGATGACGAAGGTGATGGGCAGCCTGAGCTGCGCCGCGCTCCACAGGGCCTGGATCGAATACATGCAGGAGCCATCGCCGATCAGGCCAATGACCTTTTTATCCGGCTTGGCCAGCGCCACGCCCACCGCCGCGGGCAGGCCGTGGCCCAGGCCACCGCTGCACATGGTGTAGAAGGTTTCGCTGCGCAGTATGGGCAGGTAGTTCTGCATCGC
>CAZWDK010000172.1:1928-6704 GCA_964633095.1 uncultured Polaromonas sp.
AAGCCGGCAAACAGGCGATGGTCTTCCGGAAAGCCGCAACGCCCCGACATGGGCGCCACCCAGACGGCGGCGTTGTGCCGCTCGGCCAGCGCGACCACCTCGTCCCAGGCCGCATCGCGGTCCACCGCGGCGCCGACCACGAAGGCGGGACGTTCAGCGGTGTCAAGCGTGTTGCCAATCGCATCCAGCACGTGCGGCTCGGGCCGTGTTTCGGTGCTGACCACGCGCGCCTGCACCGGTTCACACGGTTTCTCCCAGTCATCGGCGGGAATCGACACCAGCACCGGCCCGCGCGGCTGCTGCATGGCGATGTAGTAGGCGCGCGCAATGGCCAGCGGCACGTCCTCGGCACGGGCCGGCTCTATGCTCCATTTGACATAGGGCTTGGGCAGCTCGGTGGCCTGGCCCGAGAACAGGAAGGGGTCAAACGGCAGGATGGAGCGTGCCTGCTGCCCGGCGGTAATCACCATGGGCGTGCGGTTCTTGTGGGCCGTGAAGATGTTGCCCATGGCGTGGCCCACCCCCGCGGCCGAATGCAGGTTGACAAAGGCAGCGTTGCGCGTGGCCTGGGCATAGCCGTCGGCCATGCCCACCACCACCGATTCCTGCAAACCCAGGATGTAGCGGAAGTCCGGCGGGAAATCGAGGAACAACGGCAGCTCGGTGGAGCCGGGATTGCCAAAGATGGTGTTGATCTTGAAGGCGCGCAGCAAATCCAGCACGGCCTCACGCACGCTGGTACTGGAAGCGGGGTGGGAGCTTGTGGTCTGGGGGAGGGCGTTGGCATGGGACATCTGAGGGTTCCTGGTGGTTCCTGGTCTTGGGGCGAACCGAGCGCGCACCTTGTGTTGTTGGCGAAAGGCGAGGATGCGTCGATGGGGAATCTTCGGTGCCAGCCTGTCATAAATCAATAAAATGATATGACTAAGTGGTATTAGATACATGCATATAAAAGACATCGACCTGAATCTGCTGCGACTGTTTGACGCGGTCTACCGCACGCGCAACGTCAGCCGCGCGGCCGAGTTGCTGGACCTGACCCAGCCCGCCGCCAGCCAGGGGCTGACGCGGCTGCGTCTGCTGATCAAGGACCCGCTGTTTGTGCGTGCCGGCGGCGGTGTGCAACCCACCCCCAAGGCCGACCGGCTGGCCGACGCGGTGCGCAGCGCACTCGGCACCATCGAGCTGGCGCTGAACGAGTCGGCCGATTTCGACCCGCTGCAATCGCGCCGGGTCTTTCGCATCCACATGAGCGATATTGGCGAGGGGCGCTTCCTGCCCGGGCTGATGGTGGCGCTGCGCCAGCTGGCGCCCGGGGTGCGCATTGAAACCCTGCCGCTGCCCAAGGGCGAGATCACCGACGCGCTGGACAGCGGTCGCGTCGATTTCGCGTTTGGCTTCCTGCCCACCGTCAAAGAGACCCAGCGCACGCAATTGCTGAAAGACCGCTACATCGTGCTGCTGCGCGAGGGCCACCCGTTCGCGCGCAAGCGCCGCAGCGGCCAGGCGCTGCTTGACGATTTGCGCAAGCTCGAATTCGTCTCGGTGCGTACCCACGCCGACACCTTGCGCATCCTGCAACTGCTGAACCTGGAGGACCGGCTGCGCCTGACCACCGAGCATTTCATGGTGCTGCCGTCCATCGTGAAGGCGACCGATCTCGCCGTCGTGATGCCGCGCAACATCGCACGCGGCTTTGAAGGCGGTTATGCGATGGTGGAGCCGCCGTTTCCCTTGCGCGATTTCACGGTGTCGCTGCACTGGAGCAAGCGCTTTGAGGCCGACCCCGGCAACCGCTGGCTGCGGCAGACGATTGTGAATTTGTTTGCAGAAGGCTAAAGGCTGAATCTCTGTGCTTGGCGGTTTGGAGCAGGTGCTCAACGGGCTTGTAAAGCGCTGCTGAGCGGGGTAAAAAATACCCAGGAATCGAGATGCCAAAATGAACTACCAGCAGCATGAAGTTGCAGGCGGCGTGCCTGTGAAAATGTGGACTCAGGGCGTACCTGTAGAGGCCGAAGCCCGGCAACAGCTGGAGAACGCGGCCAGGCTGCCCATTGTGTTCAAGCACATTGCCGCCATGCCGGATGTGCATTACGGCATTGGTGCCACTGTGGGCAGTGTGATTCCCACATTCAAGGCCATCATTCCGGCCGCGGTGGGTGTGGATATTGGCTGCGGCATGATCGCCTGCAAGACCTCGCTATATGCGCAAGACCTGCCGGACAACCTTGGGCCACTGCGCTCCGAGATTGAAAAAGCCGTGCCGCATGGCATGTCGTTTAGGCCGTCTCGCCGCCATGGCGCCAATCGTGACCAAGGTTCATGGGAAACCCCGCCCAAAGAGGCGGATCTTGCGTGGGGGCAGTTGGTCGATGAGTTCAATGCGATTTGCGAGGCCTACCCGCGCCTGAAAAACACCAACAACCACCGCCATATGGGCACCCTGGGCGGCGGCAACCACTTCATCGAAATTTGCCTGGATGAGGCGGGCGGTGTCTGGATCATGCTGCACAGCGGCTCGCGCGGCGTTGGCAACGCCATGGGAACACTGTTCATAGAGCTGGCCAGGAAAGACGCTGAGCAGCACCAGCGCAACCTGCCCGATAAAGACCTGGCGTATTTTGAAGAAGGTGCGCAGTATTTTGCCGACTATGTGCGCGGCGTGGGCTGGGCGCAAAAGTTTGCGCGCCTGAACCGCGAGGTGATGATGCAGCGCGTGATCGGCGCGCTTCGAAAAGTCATTGCCAAACCATTTGAGACGTACCTGGAGGCGGTGAACTGCCACCACAACTATGTGCAAAAAGAAATCCACTTCGGGCAAGAGGTGTTCATCACCCGCAAAGGCGCTGTCAGCGCCAGGGCGGGCGAGCTGGGCATCATTCCCGGCAGCATGGGGGTCAAGAGTTACATCGTGCGCGGCAAGGGCAACCCGGAGAGCTTTATGAGCTGCAGCCACGGCGCAGGCCGCGCCATGAGCCGGACCAAGGCGAAAAAGCTGTTTACCGTGCAAGACCAGATCAAGGCGACTGCGGGTGTCGAGTGCCGCAAGGATGCCGACGTGATCGACGAAATTCCGATGGCCTACAAGAACATTGACGCCGTGATGGCAGCGCAGAGAGATCTGGTCGAGGTGGTGCACATCTTGAAGCAGGTGGTTTGCGTCAAGGGTTAGCCATGCCATGCTGACGGGGCAGTTGAGCGGGCGCGTGCGGAGGAGGCGCTACGCGCTGGCCGTGAAGGACTGAGGCGGAAATTGACAGCAAAAAAAAGGAAAGGCCGCACGTGATTGGATTGGACGGCTCGCTGGGTGAAGGCTGCGGCCAGATTTTGCGGACGGCCTTGGCGCTGAGTTTGACCGCCGGCCTGCCATTTCGCATTGATAGCATTCGCGCGAAGTGGCCCAAGCCTAGTTTGATGCGCCAGCATCTGGCTTGTGTGCGTGCGGCCTTGCTGCCAAACACCTTGTCTTCGCGGTAGGGCTCGGGCCAGCTAGATCTTGAAATACTCGAGAACGTCGCTGCTTGCCGGAATCTTGTGGGCGCTGGGGGTTGGGGGCCGGGGTGCCTCCTGTCGTTCCAAACCAACTGCTCGTTGGTCAGCCAGTTCATGCCTGCCCCCGAGGCGGCGAGGCACCCGCTAAACGGCAGTCATGCCACCAGAAGAGCCCTTGGGGCCGCCGGTCTCGGGCGGGTGCGTGACGATGGACTTGAGCTCGGGCCGGGCGGTGCACAGTGCCTGCATGTCCGGCTTCGGTCGGCGCAAGGTCGGGCTAGCCTCAAAAGCCTGTTCCAGCGCCTGGGCCGCCGCCAGCAGCTGCGCGTCGCCATGCAGGCGTCCTATCACTTGCAGTCCGAACGGCATGCCGTGTTCGTCGCTGCCGCAGGGCAGCGACAGCGCCGGGTTGGTGGCCAGCGTCACCACATAGGTCAGGCCCAGCCAGTGGTAGTAGTTGCGCATGGCCTGGCCGTCGATGTGGCCGGCGTACAGCTCGGTCCACGGGAAGGGCGTGACCGGCGTCACGGGTGCCAGGATCAGGTCGTACTGCTCGAAGGCCTTGGCAAACTGGCGCGCGATGCGGGTCTGCTCGAGGTGCGCCCAGGCCCGGTCGGCCAGCGTGATGGCGGCGGCGATTGCCATGTTGTCGCGCACGTTCGGGCCCAGCGTCTCGGGTTCTTTTTGCCAGGTGTCGGCAAAGGCGGCCACAAAGCTTTCGGCGCGCAGCGTATCGAACGCGCGGTCGGCGTCGCCCAGCTGCAGGTCCACCGGCTCGCAGCTCGCCACCAGCGGCCGTATGGCTTCAACGCGCTGGCGGAACACGCGGCGTATCTCGGGGTCGACGATGCACAGGCCGAAGTCTTCGGTCGTGCCCACGCGCAGGGTGGAGAGATCGACCTGCTTGAGCGGCCACAGCGCGGAGGCATCGACCGGGTAAGACAGCGGGTCCCGCGCATCGGGCCCCACGCTGGCCGCAAACATCAGTGCCGTGTCGGCCACATTGCGCGCCATGGGCCCCAGCACCGAAATCACCGACCAGCCCAATGGCCGCGCATCATTGGCCACCAGCCCGGGCGAAGGGCGCAGCCCCACCACGCCGCACAGCGCCGCCGGAATGCGCAGCGAGCCGCCGGTGTCCGAGCCGGTGCACAGCGGCAGCATGTCGGCGGCCAGCGCCGCGGCCGAGCCGCCCGAGGAGCCGCCGGCGTTGAGCGCGGGGTTGAACGGGTTGCCGGTGGCGCCCCAGACCGGGTTGCGGGTGTTGGCCCCTGCGCCCATGTC
>CAZWDK010000173.1:0-6660 GCA_964633095.1 uncultured Polaromonas sp.
ACCGAGCTGATTTCCGACATTACCGAGCAGACCAACGTGCTGGCGCTGAACGCGGCCATTCAGGCGGCGTCGGCCGGTGAAGCCGGCCGCGGCTTCTCGGTGGTGGCGGAAGAGGTGCAGCGACTGGCTGAACGTTCCGCCGATGCGACGCGCCAGATTTCGGCGCTGGTGAAGGCGATTCAGACCGACACCCAGGATGCGGTGGCCGCCATGGAGCGTTCCACCCAGGGTGTGGTCGAAGGGGCCAAGCTGTCCGATAACGCGGGCACGGCGCTGACCGAAATTGACCAGGTGTCACGACGCCTTGCCGAGCTGATTGAGCAGATTTCCAATTCTGCCTCCAGGGAAGCGGCCTCCGCCAACGTGGTGGCGGGCAATATCCAGCACATTTTTGCCGTGACCGAGCAGACCGGCGAAGGTACCCGCTCTACGGCTCAGCAGGTGCGCGATTTGTCGCGCATGGCGGAAGAGCTGCGCCAGTCCGTGTCCCGATTCAAGATTGCCTGATATCCCTTTTTTGTGCGTTGATCGCAAGCGCAAGTCCTGACACCGATTTCTGAACCGGCCCGTTACCTATGCTATCCAACGCCCTGAACTCAACTGCCGCCGAACTCGATCTTGCCGTCAATGATCTTGGCCCGTTGGCTTGGGTGCTTGACGAGCTCCGAAAATCGCTGGATGGTGCGGCCAAGGCGATCAAGCGCTTTGTGCGTGAGGCCGAGGCCGCCCGCGGCTCCGATCTTGCCGCGGTAGACGCCAGCCAGTTGCGCATCGCACGCCAGCAATTGCATCAGGCGGTGGGTGCGCTGGAAATGGTGGGGCTCGCCAAGCCCGCCCTGTTGCTTCGGGCCATGGAGTCTGCGGTACAAAAATTTGTGCAGCATCCCGAGCAATGCAGCCAGGAGGCTGCCAGCAAAATTGAGCGCGCCAGCTTCGCGCTGGTGGAATACCTGGAAGGTGTGCTGGCGGATAAACCGGTGTCGGCGGTGTCTCTGTTTCCGCAATACCGCGATGTTCAGGAACTGGTACGTGCTGACCGTATTCATCCGGCCGACTTGTGGTCGCTGGAATGGCGCTGGCTGGAGCCCGAACTCGCCGTGATGGCGGAACCCCGGAATTACGACGACGGTGCCCGGGCGGTGCTGGACCAGTCGGTGCTGTCGCTCATGAAGGGCAGAGCGCCGCAGGCCGCGCAAAACCTCAAGGACTTGAGCCTTGGTTTCGCGGCGCGGCAGGCGGATCGTCAGGCCAGGATTTTCTGGAAGATCGCGGCCGCCTACTTTGAAGCCGTCGCGCACGATTTGCTGGGTTCCGATATTTATGTGAGACGTGCTGCATCGCGGATTTTGCTGCAGTACACCTCCTTGGACAAAGGGGAGGCCGCGCTATCGGAACGCCTTGCGCAGGACCTGCTCTTTTTCTGCGCCCAGGCGGTTGCCGCGCGGGCCAGCGACACACCGGTTTTATCAGCGGTTCGTGGGGCTTACGGACTCAACCGTTTTAAACCGGTGGATTACGAACTGGTCCAGTTTGGCCGCTTTGACCCGGCTTTGCTGGCGCAGGCACGCAAGCGCATTACCTCAGCCAAAGAAACCTGGTCGTCGCTTTCTGCCGGAGACGCCAATAAATTCAAACTGGTGGCCGACCAGTTCAGCCTGGTCACCGACTCCCTGCTCAAGCTTCATCCACCCAGCGAGCCGCTGGCACAAGCGTTGACCCGTGCGGTTGACACCACGGTCCGCTCTGCCCAATCGCCCCGAATCGAGTTGGCGCTGGAGGTGGCGACATCGGTGCTTTATCTTGAGGCGGCCTTTGATGACCTGGATCCCCAGGATCCGCAACTGGCGCTGCGGACGGCCAATCTGGCGCAACGTCTGGAAGCCGTCAGGGCGGGGGGGCAGCCTCAACCGCTGGAAGGCTGGATGGAGGAGTTGTATCGCCGGGTCAGTGATAAGCAGACCATGGGCAGTGTGGTGGGTGAATTGCGCGTGGCCTTGGGCGAGCTTGAGAAATCGCTGGACCTGTTTTTTCGCGACCCGCAGGACAAAACAAGCCTGCAAGCGGTGCCTGGCCAACTGTCGCAGATGCGGGGTGTGTTGTCGGTGCTGGGGCTTGATCAGGCCTCCCGTGCGGTGCTGCGCATGCGCGGCAGCGTCGAACAAATGCTCGCGTCTGAAACCGACGAGCAGCAGGCTCGCGCCGCCGGCACATTTGATCAGCTCGGCAACAACCTGGGGGCCCTGAGTTTCCTGATCGACATGCTCAATTACCAGCCGGTGCTGGCCAAGAAGCTGTTTGTCTATGACGACGAAAAAGGTGAGCTCAAGCCATTGATGGGCCGCGCGCTCAACGCTGCCAGCGCAGCCTCGAGCGTCACGGTGAACAGTGATTTTCTGTCGCAGGAGGTCATCTCGGTGGTGCAGGAAGTGGCTGTCGGCGAGCCGAACGCAGACCTCACCGAGAGACTGGATGCGCTGGCGACCCATGCCGCCCTGGCCGAGCAGCCCGCCCTGGCGCAAACCGCCCGCGAGGCGGCGGTAGCCGTTTCGGCGAACAATGCCGGTGCTGCGGCCAGCGCCCTGACAAGCTTGGCGTCCGCCATGCAAGCGCCAGCCGCGCCGGCCAGCCAGGCCGTTTCGCCGGACTTCGAAGAAGACGATTTGCGCGATATTTTCCTTGAAGAGGCGCGTGAAGTTGTGGGCAATGGTCAGGAAGCCTTGGCCGCGCTGGCGGACGATCCGGCTGACGTTGCCCAACTGACCGTTTTGCGGCGTGCTTTTCATACGCTCAAAGGCAGTTCGAGAATGGTCGGACTCCATGAGTTCGGCGAAGCCGCCTGGTCGCTTGAGCAAATGCTCAATGGCTGGCTGGCGGATCAAAAGTCGGCGACCGACGCCTTCAGGACGCTGGCCTCTGAAGCCATGGCTGGTTTTGCAAGCTGGGTTGCCGATATCGCCGCCAATCAGGATGGCGCGTGGTCTGCCGCCGCCTTCCGCAACAGCGCAGATGCCATGCGCATGGAAGGTCGCTACCTCGCCCTGAGCCAGGCTGCTCAAACCAGCGACGAGCCAAGTCTTGCGCCGGTCATGGCAACGCCAGCTGCGTTCGATCTGCCGGAGTTGCAACTGGCGTCTGTTGCAGACGGCGATGCGGGCGCCGCAGTCCTCGCCGTTGCGGCCATTGAACCCGATTTGGAGTTCGACCTGGTTGTTGGCGCCGAAACGCAGGCCGTAGCGCCGGTTGCCGAAGCGGCTGAGCCGGTCGCATTGCCCGTGCTGGAGATAGAAGGCATTGATTTTGATAGCCTGTCCGCGTTTTCCGCTGATGCCGGCGCTTCGCCCGTGCTGGCCGATGTTCCGGTACCCGAGCTGCCCGAGAGCCTGCCCATCGAGCTGGAGCCTGCGCAAGTGGTGGAATTGTCGGATGCCGATTTCGACAGGCATTTCCTGATCGAGGATGTCGCGCCCGCCCAGTCCGCGCCCGCCGCCGATGAGTTCTTGCCCGCGCTTGAAGCGGCCGCCGTGGTCCTGCCTGGGGCGTTCACCGCGCTGGAGGAGGCGCATGACGGCATCCAGCCGGTGGAGGGCCATGGGGACGAGCAAATCAAGGTCATTGGCGCCTTGCGCATAGGCATTCCGCTTTACAACGTTTATTTGAACGAAGCCGATGAATGGTCGCGCCGCCTGGTCACCGAAATTGCCGAATGGGCGATTGAGCGCCATCAGCCGGTGAATGATTCAACGGTGGCACTCGCTCACTCGCTGGCGGGCAGTTCCGCGACCGTCGGATTTCACGCCTTGTCGGAAATGGCGCGAGCGCTGGAGCATGCCCTGCAGCAATCGCGGGCCCATCACCGTCATGGGGCAGAGACCTACGGCCAGGTATTCGTTGACGCGGCGGAAGACATACGCCGCTTGCTGCACCAGTTTGCGGCCGGTTTTCTCAAGCAGCCTGATGCCGGCGTGCTGGAGGGCCTGACGCAGCTTGATTTCGCCGATTCCGTGCTGCCGCCTGCAAACGAAGTGGCCGATGCGGGCTTTTCTGTTGAACCCGTGCACGAAGCCAGCGCGGAAGTGGCAACCCGGCCAGAGCCTGAAAGGCCGGAGCTCACACCGGAGGTTCCGCTTGCCCAGCCCGCCGCATTTGTTGCGCCATCCATTCGCCTGGTGCGGCCCGCAGCCGCGCCATCGAAGGCACCCGACACCAGCAGCTTCAGCGAAGAAGCTGACGACGACATCGATGCGGTCGATGCGGTGGACCCGGATCTGTTTCCGATTTTTGAAGAGGAAGGCGCGGAACTCATGCCTCAGCTGGGCGGGGCACTGCGGCAGTGGTCGGCCCGCCCGGACAACCAGAGTGCGCGCATGGAAGTGCTGCGCGCACTGCACACCCTCAAGGGCAGTGCCCGTCTGGCCGGCGCCTTGCGGCTGGGGGAAATGGCCCACCGGATTGAGTCGGAGATTGAGTACCTCGGCTCAGAGGCTGCGGCAAGCCAGGAATTCGAACCCCTGCTGACCCGTTTTGATGCGATGCAGGCCGCTTTCGACGGCTTGCGCCATGCCGGTGCCGTGGCCGCTGCTTCATCTGCCGCGCCTGCCGCCGCCGCCGAGCCAGTGGTCACGCTCAGCGTGGTGTCGCCGGCCCCGGAGGCCGAGCCGGCTGCCAGCGACACCCCTTCCAGGAAACTGGCAATTCCGGTGCCGCAGGCCATGGCCACGCAGCCGCTGCGCCAAGCGGCCATGGCCTCGGTGCGCGTGCGCTCCCAACTGCTGGACCGCATGGTCAACCAGGCCGGCGAGGTCATGATCACGCGTTCCCGTCTGGAAGCCGAACTCGGCCAGTTGCGCGGTTCGCTGAACGACATGACCGGTAACTTGAACCGTTTGCGCCAGCAACTGCGCGATATTGAGCTGCAGGCCGAAACGCAGATGCAATCGCGCCTGGCGCAGGCCAAGGAGGCGCAGGCCGGCTTTGATCCGCTGGAGTTTGACCGCTTCACCCGCGTTCAGGAACTGACCCGCATGATGGCCGAGTCGGTGAACGACGTGGCGACCGTGCAGCGCACCCTGCAGCGCACGGTGGAGGCGACCGAGGATGATCTGATCGCCCAGGCCCGCCAGACCCGTGAATTGCAACGCGACTTGCTGCGCACGCGCATGGTGGAGTTTGAAGGCATTTCCGACCGTTTGTACCGCGTGGTGCGGCAAACCTCCAAGGAAGCCGGCAAGCAGGTGCGGCTGGATTTGCTGGGCGGCACCATCGAGATGGACCGCGGCATGCTGGACCGCATGACGCCGGCATTTGAGCATTTGCTGCGTAACTGTGTGGTTCACGGGATTGAAAGCCAGCAGGGCCGTGCCGAGGCTGGCAAGGACCCGGTGGGCCTCATCACCGTTCATCTGCGCCATGAAGGCAACGACGTTTCGGTGGAGTTCAGCGATGACGGCGCCGGCCTGGACCTGCAGCGCATCCGTGAAAAGGCCTCGAGCCTGGGGCTGGTCGCGCCGGGGCAATCACTCGATGACGAGGCGGCGGCCAATCTGATTTTCATGCCGGGCTTTACCACGGCCACCCAAATCACCGAACTCGCCGGACGCGGCATCGGCATGGATGTGGTTCGCGCTGAAGTCAATGCACTGGGCGGGCGGATTGAAACCTCGACCGTGTCCGGCAAGGGGACGCACTTCAAGCTGGTGCTGCCGCTGACCACGGCGGTGACGCAGGTGGTGATGATTCGCGCCGGCAACCAGACGGTGGGCGTGCCCGCCAACGTGGTGGAGACGGTGCGGCGTGCTTCGGCCAAGGAATTGCAGCAGGCTTACAACAGCGGCACGCTGGATGTGGCTGGCGAGGCCGTGCCGTTTTTCTGGTCGGGGGCCTTGCTGCAAGCCTCACGCCAGAGCAGCGAAGCGCAAGGCAAGACCACGCCGGTCGTGGTGTTCCGAAGCGCCGCCCAGCGCATGGCCTTGCACGTCGATGAGGTGCTGGGCAATCAGGAGGTGGTGGTTAAAAACCTCGGGCCCCAGTTGTCGCGTCTGCCGGGCTTGTCGGGCATGTCGGTGCTGGCGTCGGGCGCGGTGGTGCTGATATACAACCCGGTGGCGCTGGCGGCCGTGTATGGCGAGCAGGCGCGCGCCTGGAGCGCGGACCGGGCCGAGCCGCATGTGCTCGAAGTGCAGGATGGCGCTGCGGTGAAGGCCGCTGCCTTGATGCCGGCTGCGCCGCAAATTCCGCTGATTCTGGTGGTGGACGATTCGATCACGGTCAGGCGCGTGACGCAGCGTCTGTTGCTGCGCGAAGGTTACCGTGTCGCCATGGCGGCCGATGGCCTGCACGCACTGGAGCGCTTGCAGGAAGAGCGGCCGGCGGTGGTGCTGTCGGACATTGAGATGCCGCGCATGGACGGCTTTGATCTGGCGCGCAACATCCGGGCGGATGCCCGCCTGAATCAGCTGCCCATCATCATGATCACCTCACGGATTGCCGGGAAGCACCGTGAGCATGCCAAGGAACTGGGCGTTGACCATTACCTGGGAAAACCATATTCGGAAGACGAGTTGATGAGCCTGGTGCGGCACTACTGCACCGAAGAAATTGCTGCTTCAGCATAAAAAATACCTGTAGCCCAATGGCTGGGGGTGTGGTCTGCTATTGAAATGG
>CAZWDK010000174.1:0-6655 GCA_964633095.1 uncultured Polaromonas sp.
GGCAATGCCAGCGGCAGCAACGATGATCCGCCGCCTGAGATCAGGCAGAGCACCAGGTCATCCTGGGTCAGCCCTTGCACGAGTTGCAGCAGACGCCGGGCCGCCGCTTCTCCCGCGACATCGGGAACCGGGTGCGCCGCTTCGACGATCTCGATGCGTTTGCAAGGCGCACCATACCCGTATCGGGTCACCACCAGGCCGGACAATGGTCCCTCCCAGTGGTCTTCGACGGCCCGGGCCATCGCAGCGGAAGCCTTGCCCGCCCCGATCACCACCAGGCGTCCCTTGGGCGGCGCGGGAAGATGACGGGGAACGCACAAAGAGGGCTGGGCTGCGGCAATGGCGGCGTCGAACATCGATCGCAGCAGCTTTCGAGTGGCAATAGGATTCATGACCGAACTCGGTGCTCTCACGCAGCCACGCGATGGAGGCCGGTCGGCTGGGTTTTGACATCTTCGTCATCCCCCTCGTACAGGTCGTGCAGATCTTCAGGATCCGTCCTGCCGTCTAGAACCTGATCCAGCCGCTCCCGGTCGACCGCCCCCACCCAGCGGGCAATGGCAAGCGTCCCCACGGCATTGCCAATCGTGTTGGTGATCGCCCGTGCCTCCGACATGAACCGGTCCACGCCGAGCAAGAGCACCATGCCGGCGACGGGAATCTTGCCCATGGACGCGAGCGTGGCGGCGAGGGTAATGAAGCCCGAGCCCGTGACGCCTGCCGATCCCTTGGACGTGAGCAGCAGCACACCCAGCACGACCAACTGGTCCGTCAGCGTCAGCGGGGTGTTGGTCGCCTGGGCGATGAAGATGGCGGCCATCGTGTAGTAGATGCACTGGCCGTCGGGATTGAACGTCAGCCCCGAGGGCACGACCAGGCCGACCACGGGCTTCGACACGCCGGCGTGCTCCAGCTTGCGCATCAGCTGCGGAACTACGGACTCGGACGAACTCGTGCCGAGCACGGTGAACAGTTCATCCTTGATGTACTTGAGGAACTTCCACAGGCTGAAGCCAGACAGCCGTGCAATGGCACCGAGCACGACCACAACGAACAGGAAGCAGGTGATGTACATGGTGCCCATCAGCTTGCCGAGCGACACGATCGAACCCAGCCCGTACTTTCCGACCGTGAATGCCATGGCGCCGAAGGCTGCAAGAGGGGCGAGCCGCATGATCATCCCGACCACCGAGAAGATGCCGTGGGTGAAGGAGTCAAGAAAGTCGACGACCGGCTTGGCCCGAGGCCCGACGTGCGACAGCGCCACCCCGAACATCGTGGCGAAGACGAGGATCTGCAGGATGTCGTTCTTGGCCAGCGCGTCCACGATGCTCGTCGGAACCAGGTTGAGCACGAAGTCCACGAAGCCGCTCGGCTTGGCGGCGGTGGCCGTGTACGTCGCAATGGCCTTTGTGTCCAGGTGCGCGGCGTCGATGTTCATGCCCTCGCCGGGACGCACAACATTCACCACGAATAGACCGAGGAACAGTGCGAAAGTCGACAGTACCTCGAAATAGATCAAGGCGCGAACGCCCACGCGGCCCAGCTCCTTCATGTTCTCCATGCGTGCAATACCCAGCACGACGGTGGCGAAGATGACCGGGGCGAAGACCATCTTGATGAGCTTGATGAAGGCATCGCCCAAGGGCTTGAACTCGCTGCCAATGTTGGGCGCGAAGAAGCCCAGGGCCACGCCGGCGAACACGCCAATCAGCACCTGGACGTAAAGTTTGCCGAAGAAGCGGCGCATGGCATGTCTCCTGGTTGTTGTTTAGGAACGAATCCGGCAGCTCTTGACGGCTGCTGCGGAAGATCGGCGGCTGGCGACGCCGCCTCTCAGGGCATGAAGATGGGCCGATCGCCCATTGGCCCCCTGAGAGCCGCACCCGCGGCTATGCGCTACGCGACGGCGAGTGCCTTGCAGACGGCCTGAGTGACCTCCGCGGTTGTCGCCTTGCCGCCTAGGTCGCGGGTGTGGAGCACCGGATTGGCCGTCACCTGCTCGACGGCGCGCATCACGCGCTTCGCGGCCTCGAACTCACCGAGATGCTCCAGCAGCATGACGACCGACCAGAAGGTACCCACGGGGTTGGCCAGGCCCTTGCCCATGATGTCGAACGCCGAGCCGTGGATAGGCTCGAACATCGACGGATAGCGGCGTTCAGGATCGATGTTGCCGGTTGGCGCAATACCCAGGCTGCCCGCCAGGGCCGCCGCCAGGTCGCTCAGAATGTCGGCGTGCAGGTTGGTAGCGACGATCGTGTCGAGCGAAGCCGGACGGTTGATCATGCGTGCCGTCGATGCATCCACGAGTTCCTTGTCCCAGGTGACGTCCGGAAACTCCTTCGAAATCTGCAACGCGATTTCGTCCCACATCACCATTGCATGGCGCTGTGCGTTGCTCTTGGTGATCACCGTGAGCAGCTTGCGGGGGCGGGACTGAGCCAGTTTGAAGGCGAAACGCATGATGCGTTCGACGCCGGCGCGGGTCATCATCGACACATCGGTAGCAGCCTCGATCGGATGGCCCTGATGGACGCGGCCGCCCACGCCCGAGTACTCGCCTTCGGAGTTCTCGCGCACGATGACCCAGTTCAGGTCATCGGGGCCGCAGCGCTTCAGCGGAGCGTCGATTCCGGGCAGGATACGGGTCGGACGTACGTTGGCGTACTGGTCGAAGCCCTGGCAGATCTTGAGGCGCAGGCCCCACAGCGTGATGTGGTCGGGAATGTCGGGGTCGCCGGCCGAGCCGAACAGGATGGCGTCCTTGCTGCGCAGCGCGTCCAGGCCATTCTCCGGCATCATCACGCCGTGTTGGCGATGGTAGTCGCCACCCCAGTCGAAGTTCTCGAACTCGAAGCGGAAGGTGTTGCTCGCTGCCGCGAGCGCTTCAAGGACTTGCCGGCCCGCAGGGACGACTTCCTTGCCGATGCCGTCTCCGGGGATGGTGGCGATTGCGTAAGTCTTCATGACTTGTCTCCGTGATTGGTGATTGGTGATTGGTGACATGAATGTACGTAGTAGGCAGGCATAAAATTCACCGTTAAAGTTAATCCATTCTTTACTTGAAGCTAATTATCAAATTGCGAGGAACATCGAATGAGCGCCAACATCCTGCCCGCTGATCTTGGCTTCTTCTCCGTGCTTGCCAGCGCCGGAAGCCTCAGCGCCGCCGCGCGTGAACTCGGCATCACGACACCGGCCGTGAGCAAGCATCTGGCGCAGATGGAAGCCCGACTGGGCGCATCACTCGTGAACCGGACCACGCGGCGCATGAGTCTCACGCCCGAAGGCGAGGTGTACCTGGAGCACGCGCGGCGCATCCTTGGCGAGATCGACGACATGGAGCAACTGCTGGGCATGTCAAAGGCCACCCCGAAGGGCCTGCTCCGGGTGAATGCGACGCTTGGCTTCGGGCGTAGCCATGTCTCGCCGCTCATCTCAAAGTTCGTTCGCAAGTACCCTCAGGTTGAAGTGCAGCTGCAGCTGTCCGTCAATCCCCCGCCATTGACGGACGACGCCTTTGACGTTTGCATTCGTTTTGGCGCTCCCCCCGATGCCCGGGTCATCGCCAGGCGCATTGCACCGAATCGCCGTCTTTTGTGCGCGGCACCTTCTTATCTGGCCAAGCACGGTACGCCGAAGGTGCCGAACGACCTGACACGGCACAACTGCATCGGCATACGGCAGGGCGAGGAGGCCTACGGCGTGTGGCGGCTGTCAAGCGGGCGTGGCCGGAACGCGGCCGTCGAGGCCATCAAGACGCGGGGAAACCTGACCACCAATGACGGTGAAATCGCCGTGAACTGGGCGCTCGACGGACATGGCATCTTGATGCGCGCCGAATGGGACATAGAGCGTTACTTGCGAAGCGGGCGCTTGGTGCATGTGCTGCCGCAGTACCACACGCCGGATGCCGATATCCACGCGGTCTACCCGCAGCGTCACCAGCTGTCAGGGCGCGTCAGGGCGTTTGTGGATTTCCTGGCCGATCACTTCGAGAAACCCGCCACCCGGGCGGCGGGGCTGGCCAGCAACTAGTAGCCGGACGCCGGGGCCTACCGGGAACTTTGGGCCAGACCTTACTGCCGGATACGCCCTGTGGCGGTGATGATGGTCAGCTCGACAAACTTCGAGCCTGAGCGCACGCCGGGCTTGAAGCCCACCTTGTAGCCGCCCAGATCGAGGTTGTCTATGCTCTCCAGCGCCGTCACGAAGCCCTCGCGCGACACCTTGCCCCCCATGCGCCGCACCGCTTCCACAATCACCGAACCGGTGATATAGCCCTCCATCATGACGTAGCTCACCGGCACCTCCAGGTTGGGCGTCTTGGCCACCGTGTCGCTGAATTCCTTGGTCAGCCGACCTGAAATCTTGTAGGGATTGGGCGTGACCTGCGCAATCGCCACGCCTTTCATCTGCTCTTCGCCCAGCCGCAGGGAGATCTGCTCGATGTCTGCGCCGGAGTGGGCGAACAATTGCGCCCCGCCACCGCTTTGCCGGTATTTTTCGATAAAGGCCGCAGTGGCCGAGCCACTGGCCACGATGACGACCGCCTGCGGCGCTGCGGCAATAAAGGTATCAACGACTTCGTTGGTGACTTTGGCCGTTCCCGGCGCGTAAGAGCCCTTGACCGTGAGCTGGACGCTCTTGCCCTTGGCCGCCTCTTCCATGGCCGCAATCAGCGGCGGCGCACCGGGCCCGTCCTGGTAAAACAGTCCGATGCGCGTGATGCCCACAGTGGCCAGATGCTCGACGATCTTGTTGATTTCATCACGCAAAGTGGCGCGAACGTTGTAGACCCAAGGGGCTTCGCCCCGGACCTCGTTGACACGGTAACCCAGCAGGGCGATGTTTTCTTTTTCAAGCAGGCCCGCGCTTACCAGCTCGCCAATGCCGTTGTCGCCAAAATAGCCCGCCAGCACCAGCGGGCGGCTCTCGCTGAGCAGTTGCCGGGTGGCCGCCATGGTGTCGGCAGGGCGGCCACCATCGTCCTTGCTCATCAGGCTGAAGGTGTGGCCGTTCACCCCGCCCGCCGTATTGGCCTTGTTCAGTGCCAGCCGGAGACCGGTCGAATAAGCACGTCCCTGGTTGCCCTCCCGTCCACTCAGGGGCGCGACCTGCCCCACGACGATCTGGGTCGCCCCGGCCGCCAGCGAGGCCGCCATGACGCCGCCTACGACCAAACTACGAATCAGGGATTGAAAAGGCTTCACGGTTGTTGTTTCCTTTGCTATGAAAAAGCAGTGACAAGACACCGTCGGCCATACGTCTACAGATACGAAAAAGCCGGCTGCACCTTGGGCTTGACGCCACATGGCGCGCTTGATGCCCCACGGATTTAAGCACAGCCAGTCCGCGAAATTAATTAGCGCAAATACGCACAAGCGTGGGTATTCTTGCATGCGGGCATGCCAAGCGAGGTCCGGACCGGACAAGGCGATGCCGGACCCCGGCAAAACGCTGCGTCAGGGCGTCTTTGCGCCCGCCTCGAACCACTGCTTGATGAGCAGCCGCTCCGCCTCGGTGATGCCGGTGGCGTTGTTCATGGGCATGAGCTTGGTCACCACCGCCTGCTGGTACACCGACTGTGCATGCTGCTTGACCAGCGCCGGTGAATCGAGCCGCACGTTTTTCATCTGCAGCTGTTCGCCGTGGCACTGGTAGCAGCGCTGGGCCAGCACCTTTTGCACCGTTTCATAGTCATTTTGGCCGGCGGCCCCCGAAGGACGGACGCCAGCAGCTATCGATTCAGTAGCCGGTGGTTTCATCCACAGGATCGCGCTCACAATCACGGCAACACCCACCAGCGCGTAGGCCAGCGGGTGCCGGTTGCGGCCCAGCTTGTAGCCGTGGCGCAGCACAAAAAACTGGCGGATGGCGGCGCCGGCCAGCATCATCAAGATCAGCACCAGCCAGTTTTGCGGATGGCCCCAGGTGAAGCTGTAGTGGTTGCTCAGCATGGCAAACAGCACCGGCAGCGTGAAGTAGGTGTTGTGCACGCTGCGCTGCTTGCCGCGCTGGCCATGCACCGGGTCCACCGGCTGGCCGGCCTTGATGGCGGCGACCACCTTGCGCTGGCCTGGAATGATCCAGAAAAACACGTTGGCGCTCATGGTAGTGGCCATCATGGCGCCCACCAGCAAAAAGGCTGCGCGCCCGGCAAACCAGTGGCAGGCCAGCCACGAGGCGACGCACACCAGTATGGCGACCAGTGCGCCCACCATGGTGTCGCCGTTCTTGCGCTGGCCCAACAACTGACAAATAGCGTCATACAGCATCCAGAACACCACCAGGAAAGACAAGGCAATGCCGATGGCTGCACCGGATGACCAGTTCATCAGGGACTTGTCGATCAGGTAGGTACCCGCGCTCCAGAGGTAGGAGACGGTAAAGAGGGCAAAGCCGCTCAGCCAGGTGGAATAGCTTTCCCAGTAGAACCAGTGCAGGTGGTCGGGCAGCTTGGGCGGCGACACATTGAACTTGACCGGGTGGTAAAAGCCGCCGCCGTGCACGGCCCAGAGCTCGCCGCTGGCGCCCTGCTTTTTCAAATCCTCATCCTCGGGCGGCGTCAGGCTGCTGTCGAGGAAAACGAAGTAGAACGAGGAGCCAACCCAGGCGATGGCGGTAATGACATGGACCCAGCGCAGCAGCA
>CAZWDK010000175.1:0-6636 GCA_964633095.1 uncultured Polaromonas sp.
GCCAGCGCTGCGCCCCGCCCCACTCCATCAGCGTGGCGCCAAAATCCAGCACCGCGGCCGTGTCGGGCAGGCTGACACGCCACAGGGACTCTTCGCCCTGCAGCCGGAAAAAAGGCAGCGTCTGTTCGCGCAGGGCCATCCATTGCGCCCGGGCCTCGCCGTCTCCCACGGCTTCACCGCCCAGGGTCTTTTGGGCGGCGGCGACAGCCGCCTTGGCACCCCTGAGGCGCACCCACAAGCGGCCATCCTGCCAGCAGGAGGCGTTGATGGGCAACGGCAATCCGCCCCAGCGGGTGAGCTGGCGCAAGGCCACGGCTTCAGCCATGTCAAACATCAACGTGGCCTCCAGAGGCGCGACCGGCAGCACCTTGAGGGAGACCTCCAGCAGCACCCCCAGCGTGCCGAGCGAACCCGCCATCAGGCGCGACACATCGTAGCCGGCCACGTTCTTCATGACCTGGCCGCCAAAGGTGAGCCGCTCGCCCTTGCCGTTGAGCAGGACCACGCCCAGCATGTAGTCGCGCACGGCACCCGCACTGCTGCGTGCCGGGCCATTCAGGCCGCTGGCGACCATGCCGCCGACGGTGGCCCCGGCACCGAAATGCGGCGGCTCAAACGGCAGACACTGGCCCTGCGCCGCCAGCACGGCTTCCAGCTCAGCCAGCTTTGTTCCGGCGCGCACGGTGACGACCAGCTCGCTGGGCTCGTAGCTGATCACCCCGGCGAACGCGGTCATGTCGAGCACATCCCCGTGCAGGGCTTGCCCATAAAAATCCTTGCTGCCGCCCCCGCGTATGCGCAAAGGCATGCCCGCGGCCGCGGCGGCGCACACGCGCGCGGCGATAGAAGCCATCACATCAGTCTCAGAAGCCATGTCCAGAATGGTAAGCGGCCCCGGTGCTGGCGGCTTTGATTTTTTTGAACGGGGCTTGTTCGGTTTTTTTGCGGCCAGCGAGGCCTGGAACTTCGGCCCGCGAACCCTCAGTCCTGGAAGAAATTCACCGGCAGGCCGGGCACATCGACCCGCATGGAAAACACACAGCCCGAATCCGGCCAGGTCTGCAGTTCCTCAGCCGAGCGCTTGTGGCGTGCCGTCGTGAGGTACAGCGTCTTCAGGTCGGCACCGCCAAAGCAGGGCATGGTGGGACACAGGGCCGGCACGGCGATGTCGGCCAGCAGTTCGCCGCCTGGCGAGAGCTTGAGCAGCCGCCCGCCCTCGAACATGGCGACGTAGTAGTTGCCCGCCACATCCACCGCGGCGCCATCGGGCCGGCCGCCGTAGCCCGGCATGCCGGGCTGCCAGCCCGCGGGCTTGGCCGGCCATTGCCGGAACACGCGCTCCCGGCTCATGAGGTTGCGCCCGGCGTCCCAGTCCCAGGCGCGAACCGTGTGCGTGCTGGTGTCGGCCCAGTACAGCGTGCTGGCATCGGGCGACCAGGCCAGGCCGTTAGCCACGGTGGCCTCGCCGGCCATTTCCTGCAGCACCGGCGCGCCGCTAGGGCCGCCCTCCAGCGAATACAGCCTGGCCTTGCACGCATCGCGCGGCTCGTAAATGGTGCCGGACCAGAAACGGCCCAGCGGGTCGGCCTTGCCGTCGTTAAAACGGGTGGTGGCGGGATCATGCGCGGCCGCCACCAGCCGCTGCAGGGGGCCGCCCCATTGCCGCGCGCGGTAAATGCCATCACGCAGCGCAATGACCAGCCCGCCGCTGCGCGCGGGCGCGATGCAGCCGGGCTCCGAGGGCATGGCCCAACGCTCCACGCCGCCCATGGCGACCCTGCTGCGGCAAACCTGCCGGGCCGCAATATCGACCCAGTAAAGCCTTTGCTCATCGGGCTGCCAGAACGGCGACTCGCCCAGCTCGCAGGGCTGTGCAACAACGGTTTTCCAGTTCACGACGGCCTTCTGGCGGGATTCAATTGACGCAAGCGCCAGGCGCCGCGGCAGCGTGCGCTTCGGCATTGATCAGGGGCAGCAGCGTGGGTGCCAGTACCTTGAGCAACTGCACCGGCAGGCCGCTGGTGAAGTCGTAGCCGGCGGCCTGTGCCCCTGGCACGTAGGCGATGAGGGTGCCGAAAAAACGCTCATCGATGTTGAAGACAAAAGTCGCCGAGCGATTCACCACGCGTGATTGGATCAGGCGGCCGCCCGCGCCATAGGTATCGAAACGCTGATCGCCGGTGCCGGTCTTGCCGCCGACCGGAATGATGCGGCCATCAGGGCGGACAAAGGCCTGCTTCACGCGTTTGGCGGTGCCGTCCTCCACCACCAGCCGGATCGCTCCGCGTACCGCCTGCGCCACCTCCGGCGCCAGCACCTGTTCCGCCCTGCCGGGCTGGAATTGCAGCAGGGTTTCATAAGGCGTTGCGGCGGCAAAGTGCAGCGACTGGATGCGCGTCGCCGGTTTGCGCAGGCCATCGTTGACCAGAATGCCCATCATTTCCGCCAGCGCGGCGGGGCGGTCGGCCGAGGCCCCGAGTGCGGTTGCATAAGATGGCACCAGCGAATCGAAGGGGTAACCCATCTGCGCCCATTGACGGTGGATTTCCAGAAAGCCTTCGGCCTCGAGCAGGCCCAGAATCCGCTTGTCCTGCGCATGCTTGCGATGGGTGGAAAACAGCCAGGAATACACCGCCTGCCGTTCGGCGCTGCTGGCCTGCATCACCTGCGTCTGGCTCGCCCCCGGATGCAGGCGCAGGTAGCCGACCAGCCACAACTCCAGCGGGTGCACGCCCGCCAGATAGCCGCGATCGGCCAGCGACATCTGCTCCGGCGCGTACTGCGCGTAAAGCCTGGCCAGCTTGGGTTCGGCCGGATTGAGGCCGCCCGGCATGTTGTCCTTCACGAAAGCCATGAACTGCTCCAGCGACGCCTCCGGCGCAATGGTGCGAAAGATCGCCGCCAGCCGCGACGTTGTGAGACGCCGGTTCTCCAGCAGCAACTCCTGCGCCTGTTGCGCGGTCTTGCCCTGGTACTTCACCAGGAAGCGGCGCATGAAGACCTGCCCTTCCCGGTCGGCGAAGCGCGCCAGGTAGGCGGCACGGCGCGGGTCATCGGCATCCTGCAGCAGCCTGGCCGAGGAGCCTGGGGCCAGAAACATATAGTGGTGCACGATATCGCGCATCAGCCGTATGAACACCAGGTTCACCGAGTTGCGCAGCCCATCGCGCACCGACATCACCTTGCCATCGTCCTCGCGCTTGAAATTGTCAAAGTGGTGCAGCCCGCCGCCGGTAAAAAATCCTTCCCCGGTACTGGCGGAATAGCGCCGCTCCAGCGCCGCCTCCAGCATGGGGCTCAGGCCCTTGTCCGTCGCCGCCAGAAAATAATCGACGGCCCAGCGCGTCAGGATGTCTTTGCGGTCAACCTCCAGCGCGCGCAATTGGCCGTTGTCCAGCGGCGACAGCCGCTGGTGCAGCCTGGCCATGATGTCGAGGTAGGTCACCAGCGTGCGCAATTTGGCCGTCGACCCCAGGTCCAGCTTGGTGCCTTCGTTGATATTGAGCGGCTGGTCGAAATTGTCGGTTTGCACCCGCAGGTAATTGGCCTCGCCGCCGCGCTCATACAGCGTGAAGCTGTACACGACCTTGGCCGGATCGCCGCGGTCCAGCAACTGCTTGGCCGACAGCCCGGCCGCCTTGGCGCGGGCCGGATCGCGCAATTCCCGCAGCAGGCCGGTCACCGCCGCCTGCACCGGCGCATTGAGCGTGCTGGCCACACTGAGGTCGAGGCGATCCAGGTCGTAGAGGCGGCTGCCGCCCAGCAGGCCGGCCAGGTGCGTGCGCACCGCATTGGCCGCCTTCTGCGAGACGAAGGAAACCGCTGGCGCGGGCACCCCGCTGGCACGCCGCTTCAGCTTGGCCTGGAGCGCGGCATCGCGCAGCACGGGCGCAATCACGCCGGCACTGCCCAGCAGGCGCAGATGACTGTCGGTGAGCTGCTCCAGCTCGGCCTCGCTGGCGTCGAAGTAATGCGAAGGACGGCGCTGTGAAATCAGCAGGCTGAGCGCCTGTTTGAACAGCAGCGCGTGCTCGCGGAGATGCTCGCCATTGTGGGTCGCGTCGTTCTGCGCGGCCGCATGGTTCATGATGCGATTGACCTCATTGAAATCGCGCCCGTACCAGACCCACAAACCATCGCCCAGGCCATGCACCTCGCCAAAACCGGCCTTGGCCGACAGCGGCATGGTGTTGATATAGCTCAGCACGATCTGGCGCCGCGCCGCGCTGGTATCTTCGCCCTGCTGGTAGGCGCGCAAGGCCGCCGACACCATTTGCTGCAGTTTTTCCCGCACCGATGAGGTGCGGCCCTCGGACGAATGGCGGTATTTTTCAATCTGCGTGGCCAGCGTGCTGCCACCGGGAGAGCGGCTGTCGCCGGTCACGGCCGTTTTGGCCTTGGTCAGCACCGCATTCGCCAGCCGGTCCCACTCGACCGCCGGGTTGCGCTTCGGATAGCGCGGATCGAGCAGCTCACGGTTCTCGATGAACAGCAGGCTTTCCACCAGAATCGGCGCGATATCGTCAAAGTGTTCGTAAATCCGCTTCGGGTAGCGCTCCTGGAACAGGCTGTCATTGTGACAATCCAGGATGTTCAAGCCACTCTGGGTTTTTTCGGGATAGGGGGCGAAATAGCCGGCGTCCACGATCTTCGCCATGCCCTTGGAGATTTGCGCCTGTTTGACGATCGCGAATTCCCGGCTCTGGAGCTTGCTGAAAAACACCGGCAACTCGGCATAACCGAGGCGATCGTCATACGGTGCACTCTGGGGGAAACGAATCGACGGACTCGGCCCCGGGCCGGCCGTGTAGCTGGCCTTGCTGGCCAGGTCGGCAAAAAACCGGGCCTGGTAATCCGAGGTGCGCATTTCCTGGGCCAGCAGCAGCCCCAGGACCACAAGCGCCATCAGCACCAAAGCGGCCAATGAAATCCTGAGCCCGAGGAAAAATGAAGGCCTCTTTTGCGGCGTGTTCATCGTCGTGACTCTCTTTGAGGGTTGTTCTGTGCGGGCAATACCGTGCAATACACAATGAATGAATATATAAGCAGGATACGCAAATCCCCTGACAAAGAGACGCTGCCGGCAAAAAAAAAGCCCGCTGGCTTTGCAACCAGCGGGCCGAACATCCAAGGGAGATTCTCGTTAACCAAGGGACTGCGGCCAGCGCAGTCCTGGCATGTCACTCTCAGCGGCTGTAGGCGGTTTCACCATGCGAGGTGATGTCCAGGCCTTCGCGCTCGTCTTCTTCGCTGACACGCAAGCCAATCGTCAGGTCAACCACCTTGTAGGCGATAAAGGACACGACGCCCGACCACACAACGGTCAGCAGCACGGCTTTGGCCTGAATCCACACCTGCGAAACGATGGAATAGTCGGCTGCGGTCACGCTGGTTGCCGTCACCCAGTCACCCACAAAGCTGGGGCCGCCCAGCGCCGGGGAGTTGAATACACCGGTCAGCAATGCACCCAGGATACCGCCGATGCCGTGCACGCCGAACACGTCCAGCGAATCGTCTGCCCCCAGCAGCTTCTTCAGGCCATTCACACCCCAGAGGCAGGCAAAGCCGGCGGCGAAGCCGATGACAATACCGCCGCCGATGCCGACGTTACCGGCTGCTGGCGTGATGGCAACCAGACCTGCAACGCAACCAGAAGCCGCGCCGAGCATGGAGGCCTTGCCCTTCATCAGCGCTTCGCCCACACACCATGCCAGCACAGCCGCCGCAGTTGCGCACAGCGTGTTGATGAATGCCAGGGCAGCAAAGCCGTTCGCTTCGAGCGCAGAACCTGCGTTAAAGCCGAACCAGCCCACCCACAACAAGGCGGCGCCCACCATGGTCAGCGTCAGGCTGTGAGGCGCCATCGACTCCTTGCCATAACCGATACGCTTGCCGACCATGAAGGCGCCGACCAGACCGGCCACGGCCGCATTGATGTGCACCACGGTGCCGCCTGCGAAGTCAAGCGCGCCCATCTGCCAGAGGTAACCGCCCTTGCCGTTCACCGCATCGACAACTTCCTTGCCCGTATAGGCATCAGGACCCATCCAGAACCACACCATGTGCGCAATCGGTGCGTAACTGAAAGTGAACCAGATGGCCATGAACAGCAGCACTGCGGAGAACTTGACGCGTTCGGCGAAAGCACCCACGATCAGCGTGCAGGTAATGGCGGCAAAGGTGGCCTGGAACGCGGCGTACACAATTTCAGGGATGTAAACACCCTTGCTGAAGGTGGCAGCGTTGGCAAAGGTGCCGGCAGCGTTGTCCCAGATGCCCTTCATGAACAGCCGGTCAAAACCGCCAAAGAACGCATTGCCCTCGGTAAAGGCCAGGCTGTAGCCATAGATGAACCACAGCACGAGGATCATGGAGAAGGTCACCATGATCTGCATCAGGACCGATAGCATGTTCTTGCTGCGGACCAGGCCGCCATAGAACAAGGCCAGACCGGGCACGGCCATCATCAGAACCAAAAGAGTGGAGACCAGCATCCAGGCGGTATCGCCCTTGTTGGGAACGGGTGCCGGCGCCGCGGCAGGCGCTGCCGCCGAAGCCGCAGCAGCAGCGGGGGCTGCCATCGCTGCGGGCGCCGCGGGCGCAGCTGCCGAAGCAGCCGCCGCCTCGGCGGGTTTG
>CAZWDK010000176.1:0-4421 GCA_964633095.1 uncultured Polaromonas sp.
CTGGTGCGCTCCAAGGGCGTGGGCGTGTATTTCGTGACGCAAAACCCGCTGGACATTCCCGATTCGGTGCTGGCCCAGCTCGGCAACCGGGTCCAGCACGCGCTGCGCGCCTTCACGCCGCGCGACCAGAAAGCCGTCAAGGCCGCCGCCCAGACCATGCGGCAAAAGCCCGGACTGGACATTGAGACCGCGATTACCGAGCTGGCGGTGGGCGAGGCGCTGGTCAGCCTGCTCGACGCCAAGGGCCGGCCCGGCATCACCGAGCGCGTCTATGTGCTGCCGCCCGGCAGCCAGATCGGCCCGATCACCGCCCAGCAACGCCAGGCGCTGCTGCAGGACTCGCTGGTGGTGGGCGTTTACGAAAAAGCCGTGGACCGCGAGTCGGCCTACGAAAAAATCAAGGGGCGCGCCGATGTCGCGGCCGCCGAAGCCGCCAAATCCCCGGCCGGCGGCGCAGCCGGCCAAACCGACTCGGGCGGCATTCTGGGCGGCCTGAACGATGTGCTGTTTGGCAGCACCGGCCCGCGCGGTGGCAAACATGAAGGCCTGGCGCAAAGCATGGCCAGGTCGGCCGTGCGCACCATGGGCTCGGCCGTGGGGCGCGAGATCATACGCGGCGTGCTGGGCAGTATTTTTGGCGGCAAACGCCGCTAAACCTCATCAAATACCGAGAAGGTCATTTATCTATGAACCACGTTCACCTGATCGACCATCCACTGGTGCAGCACAAGCTGACCCTGATGCGCCGCAAGGACGCCTCCACCAACACCTTCCGCACCCTGCTCAGCGAGCTGAGCAGCCTGATGGCCTATGAAGTCACGCGCGACATGCCGCTGCAGGATGTCGAAGTCGAAACGCCGCTGGAAACCATGACCGGCCGGATCATCGATGGCAAAAAGGTCGTGCTGGTGTCCATACTGCGCGCCGGCAACGGCTTTCTGGACGGTTTCCTCAACGTCCTGCCCGGCGCCCGCGTCGGCCACATCGGCCTGTACCGCGACCCGCAAACCCTGCGGCCGGTCGAGTACTACTTCAAGATGCCGCAGGAAATGGCCGAGCGCGACATCATCGTGGTCGACCCGATGCTGGCCACCGGCAACTCCGCGGCGGCGGCAGTGGCCCGCCTCAAGCAGCTGCAGCCTCGCTCGGTGAAGTTTGTCTGCCTGCTGGCCGCGCCCGAAGGCATAGCCACGATGCAAAAAGCCCACCCCGATGTGCCCATCTTCACGGCCGCCATAGACCGCGAGCTCAACAGCCACGGCTACATCCTGCCCGGGCTGGGCGATGCCGGCGACCGCATCTTCGGAACGAAATGAGCCTCTAGCCCAGCATCCACAAGCGCAAACAGCTCAGCTATTGATAGCAAAAGCCTTATAGAGCTTCACGCCAACCGCCACAGGCCGCCATGCATTGCGCCACTGCCCCACGACAACTTGGCCATTTTCTGGCTTTTTGCCTCACGGCCGGGCTGCTGGCCCTGACGCTGGGCGGCTGCGCAGCGGTCGCGCCCGTTGCCGGCTCAGCGCTAAGGCTTGACGACACCTCACGCATCGCCGTGCTGTCGGCCTTCGAGCCGGAACTGGTGCTGTTGTCAAAACGGCTGCAAGCGCCGGTCAAACACCGCCTCAACGGTGTCGAGTTCACCACCGGCACGCTCGAAGGCAAACCGGTTGTGCTGTTCCTGTCGGGCATCAGCATGACCAACGCGGCCATGAACACCCAGCTGGTGCTTGACCGCTTCAATATTCAGAGCCTTGTGTTCAGCGGCATTGCCGGCGGCGTCAATCCCGAGCTGCACATCGGCGACGTGACCGTGCCCGCGCAATGGGGCCAATACCTGGAAGTGTTGATGGCCCGCGAAACCGCGCCCGGCCAGTTCAGCGTGCCGCCCCGCATGGACGGGCAGCTCTTTCCGCCCTTCGGCATGCTACACCCGCGCCAGGTCGAGACGCGCACGGCGGCCAACCCGACACCCGTGCGCAAGTTCTGGTTTGAGGCTGACCCGAAAATGCTGGAGGTGGCGCGCGGGCTGCGCAACGTCGATCTGGGCAGCTGCAACGCCGGCCAATGCCTGACACGCAAACCGCAGCTCATGGTCGGCGGCAATGGCGTTTCAGGCCAGGCCTTTGTGGACAACGCGGCCTTCCGCGAATATGCCTTCAAGACTTTTCAGGCCAATGTGCTCGACATGGAAACCGCTGCAGTCGGCATGGTGGCCTATAGCAACAGCGTGCCGTTTATTGCCTTTCGCTCGCTCAGTGACCTGGCGGGCGGCGGCGAGGGCGAAAACGAAATGGTCACCTTCATGGGCATTGCGGCAGACAACTCAGCCAGGGTGTTGCTGGCGTTTCTGGCAGCCTGGAAACCCTGAGGCAAAAGGACTTGCATGCTCGACTTGCTGATCAAGAACGCCTCCCTGCCCGACGGCAGAACCCATATGTCAGTCGCGGTAAAGGATGGCCGCATCACGGTGGTGGAACCCGGTCTGGACGCGCCTGCCCATGAAACGCTGGACGCCGGCGGCTATCTGCTGAGCCCGCCTTTTGTGGACCCGCATTTCCACATGGACGCCACGCTCAGCTACGGCCTGCCGCGCGTCAACGAGAGCGGCACCCTGCTGGAAGGCATTGCGCTGTGGGGCGAGCTCAAGCCGCTGCTCACGGCCGAGGCGCTGATTGAACGCGCCCTCACCTACTGCGACTGGGCCGTCGCCAGGGGCCTGCTGGCCATCCGCAGCCATGTGGACACCAGCGACGCCAGCCTGCTGGCGGTAGACGCGCTGCTGGAGGTCAAGAAACAGGTCGCGCCGTACATCGACCTGCAACTGGTGGCCTTCCCGCAGGACGGCGTGCTGAGAACACCAGGCGGCGTCGAGAACCTCCAACGCGCACTCGACAAGGGCGTGGACGTGGTCGGCGGCATCCCCCACTTCGAGCGCACTTCCGAACAGGGCGCCGCCAGCGTCAAGCTGCTCTGCGAAATCGCCGCCGGGCGCGGCCTGCCGGTCGATATGCACTGCGACGAATCCGACGACCCGCTCTCGCGCCATATCGAAACCCTGGCCTTTGAGACCCAACGCCTGGGCCTGCAAGGCCGCGTCAACGGCTCGCACTGCACCAGCATGCACAGCATGGACAACTACTACGTGAGCAAGCTGCTGCCACTGATCGCCGAGAGCGGCGTCAGCGTGATAGCCAACCCGCTGATCAACATCACCCTGCAGGGCCGCCACGACACCTATCCCAAGCGCCGCGGCATGACCCGCGTACCCGAGCTCATGGCGGCAGGTGTCAACGTCGCCTTCGGCCACGACTGTGTGATGGACCCCTGGTACGGCCTGGGCAGCGGCGACATGCTGGAGGTGGCGCACATGGGCCTGCATGTGGCGCAGATGACGAGCCAGAAAGGCATCCGCGCCTGCTTCGACGCGGTGACGGCCAACGCGGCGAAGGTGATGCATCTGCAGGGCTATGGGCTGGAGCCGGGCTGCGATGCGAGCTTTGTGCTGCTGCAGGCGCGGGACCCTGTGGAGGCGATTCGGCTGAGGGCGAATCGGTTGAAGGTGTGGAAGAAGGGGAAGTTGCTGGCGGAGACGGCGGAGGTGGTGGCGAGCTTGACTGTCGCAAACCGCCCCACCAAGACCGCCTTCTTCAAGGCAAGTTAAGAACTTCCGGCTTTCGCCTTGAAGAGCCTGCCTCTCAAGGCACCGGCAACACGATGTCAACTCGCCCGCCGCCCATCGAGCCGCGTGTGAGCTTCAGCTCCCCCTGGTGGCTGGCCACCAGGTCGCTCACCACTGCCAGCCCGACGCCGTGCCCGGGCACGCGCTCGTCTCCCCGCACGTGGAGACGCACGACGGACTCGGTGTCGCTGAACCCGGGGCCATCGTCCTCGATGCGGATGCACAAGCGCCCTGCTTCGCGCCACACCCGCACCACGATCCGGCTGCGCGCCCACTTGGCCGCGTTATCCAGCAGGTTGCCCAGCATCTCGAACAAGTCGCCCTCGTTGATGCGCCAGGTCAGGTCGGGCGGGCACTCGACGCTGAAGTCCAACGCCTTCTCGGCATAGACCTTGGCCAGCGCGTCGCGAATGCGCTCCAGGATCGGCGCCACCAAAAGCGGCGGCGCAAAGCGCGCGGCGCCCCCCGCGATGGCGCGCCCCAGCTGGTGCTGCACGATGTCGTCCATGCGGCTCACCTGCTGGGCCACCGTTGCTGGCAGTTGCGCCGGCTCGGCCAGGGCGCTGCGCAGCACGGCCAGCGGAGTCTTCAGGCTGTGGGCCAGAAAGCTCAGCGCATCGCGATGCCGGGCCTGGTGCTCGCGCTCCTGCTGGATCAGGGTGTTCAGGTTGTCCGTGAGGCCGGAGATTTCGGTGGGGTAGCGGCCCTCGATGCGCGATTGCTCGCCCTCTTCGATGCG
>CAZWDK010000176.1:4521-6590 GCA_964633095.1 uncultured Polaromonas sp.
GGCAGCGAGAGGCGCGGCTCCGCAAACTCGGGCGGCATCACCAGCGCACCGCCGGCATCGAGTTCGGCAGCTGCCAGCAGCAGGTAGATGGTGCTCTGCAGCCGGCCGAAGTGGGCCGTGCGCACACTGTCCTCATGAGCTCGCTGCACCGCCAGCCCCGCGCCGGCCATGAAGGCCAGCAGCACCAGCGCAGCACCCAGAAGCAGGCGGGCACGGATGGAGTAGCCGGCCCTCATTCCAGGGTGAACCTGTAGCCCCGCCCCCGCACGGTCTCGATGGGGCCGACGTTGCCGTCCGGGTCGAGCTTGCGCCGCAGGCGGCCTACCAGCACCTCCAGCACGTTGCTGTCGCGGTCTTCCCCGTGCGGGTACAGGTAGTCCGACAGCGCCTGCTTGGTCACGATGCCCGGGCGCTGGCGCACCAGATACTCGAGCAGGCGGTACTCGAACGCCGTGAGCTCCAGCACCGCGCCATTGAGCCGCACCGCCTGCGCCGACAGGTCGATGCTGAGGGAGCCTAGCGTCAGCACGTCAGAGGCAGTCTTGAGCGAGCGCCGCAGCAAGGCCTTGAGCCGCGCCGCCAGTTCCGGGTATTCGAAAGGCTTGACCAGGTAGTCGTCGGCCCCGGCTTCCAGGCCGACCACCTTGTCTTGCCAGCTGCCGCGCGCGGTGAGGATCAGGATGGGTATGGCGCGCCCCTCCTGGCGCAGGCGCTGCACGATGGTCAGCCCGTTCAGCTTGGGCAGCCCCAGGTCGACGATGACCAGGTCGACCGGGTACTCGCGCGCCAGGAACAGGCCCTCTTCGCCGTCCTTGGCCTGGTCTACCCTGTAGCCATCGGCCTCCAGCTGGCGGGCCAAGGTGAGCCGCAACGCGGCATCGTCCTCGATCAGTAACAAGCGCATCGGCTAAAACTGCCGCAGGCCGGCCCTAGCGGACCTGCCCGGTGGCGACGTCCACCTGGACCACGCGGACTTCACCAGCCGGCGTGACCACCTTGACGCGCCACACCGGCTGGCCCGAGGACTCGGACTTCTCGACGGACAGCACGCGGCCGCCACTGGCCCGCTGGGCCACCGCGGCCGCGTCGTCGCGGCTCAGGTCGGCCCAGGCCAGGTTGGATGCCACCAGCAAGGTGGCGCAGAGCAGTTTGGCAAATCCGTTCATCGGTTGTAAGCACCATAATACTCGCGACCGCCACGGTCATCGCGCATGCCTTGGTACTCGCGTGCGCCCTGGAACTCGCGCCCCACCGGCTCCACCGGTGCCACCGAAACGCGCACGGGCAAGGTGCGGCCCGGGTTCTCGCGGGTCACCGTGCTGTAGACCTGACCGCGGTACTCGTACTCGACCTGGTAGCCGGTGAGGCGGGTCTGCACGTCGTTGACGGTGTGGCAATTCTGCACCTGGCGCTGCTGCGGCGCCGCCTGCTCGTAGCCGCCCCAGCCGTTCTGGTTGGCAAAGTGCTCGCCGGCCAGCGCGCCGACCACGGCACCGACCGCGGTCGCGGCTTCGCGGCCGTGGCCCCTGCCGACCTGGTTGCCCAGCACGGCGCCGGCCAAACCGCCAAGCGCCAGTCCGCCGTAATTGCGCGAAGCCGCCACGGGCTGCTCGGTCACCCACTGGCTGGTGCACTCGTTGCGCGGAACGGAGACGTTCTCGTACTGGGGGTTGACATTGCGCACGCGGGCAGTGTCGTTGAAGGTCTGGGCCTGGGCGCCCGCTGCCAGCAGCGTGGTCAGGCAAAGAATGGCAGAACGTTTCATGGAGAGCTCCTTGATTGATGTGAAACAGAGCTTACAAAGTGGTAGGTGAACGCAAGCTGAACGAATTTGATAAAAGCTTCGTCAAGATACCTACCCGAAGCGCCGCGGCATGACCCGCGTGCCCAAGTTGATAGCCGCTGGCGTCAACGTCGCCTTAAGCCACGATTGCGTGATGGACCCGTGGTGCGGCATGGGCAGCAGCGACATGTTCGAAGTCCACGTGGGCCTGCATGTGACGCAGATGACGAGCCAACAAGGGATTCGGGCGTGCTTCGACGCGGTGACGGCCAACGCGGCCAAGGTG
>CAZWDK010000177.1:0-6587 GCA_964633095.1 uncultured Polaromonas sp.
GCGTCCCATGGAAACCGTGCTGGCCGGCACCGGCGGCTGCACCGCCTATGACGTGGTGCTGATTCTGAAGCGCGGCCGCCACGATGTGCGGGGCTGCTCGGTCAAGCTGAGCTCGGAGCGAGCCGCCACAGACCCCAAGGTCTTCACCAAGATCCACATGCATTTTGTGGTCACGGGGCGCGGCCTGGCGGCCAGCGCGGTCGAGCGCGCCATTGCCATGAGCCATGACAAATACTGCTCGGCCACCATCATGCTGGGCAAGACGGCGGACATCACGACGAGCTTTGAACTGCTGGAGGCTTGAAGCCTTTCAAGGTTCAAGCCTTGGCCGGACAAGTGCCATCAGCTATTGAAATGATAGCGATTGCCGTCGCTTGGCAGCGTCCGGCGGCGACCTCAAAGGTAGTGCGCCGTCGTGGTCATGACCTTGGCGGCCGAGCGCATGAGCGCCTTGACCGGCGCCGGCAGTGGCAGGGCGCCGGCGCCTTCGGCTTCCCGGGCATGCAGGGCTTCATCGTCTTTCATTTGCGCCACGATGGCGCGTGATTCGTGGTCGCCCTCGGGCAGGCGCTCCAGATGGCTCGCCAGATGGGCCTCCACCTGGCGTTCGGTTTCGACCACAAAACCGAGGCTCAGCCGGTCGCCCAGCCGGCTGGCAACCAGGCCCAGCCCGAAGGCGCCGGCGTACCACAGCGGGTTGAGCAGCGAAGGCCGCGCACCCAGTTCATCAAGCCGTTCCCTGGTCCAGGCCAGGTGATCGCCTTCCTCCTGGCTGGCTGCCAGGAAATGTTCGCGCAGCACCGGATCGCGCGTTCCCAGCGCCTGCGCGGCGTACAAGGCCTGCGCACAGACCTCGCCCACATGGTTGACGCGCATCAAGGCGCCCGACAAGGCCCTGTCCTGGGTGCTCAACTCGGTGCTCTGGCCTGGCAGCGTGGGGCAGGTCCGGCTGGCGCGGGGTTTGGCAAACAGGGTGCGCAGTGCGCCATCCGCGGCGTTCAGGGCGGCGTCGAGTACAGGGGTCATGGAGGGCTCGCTTTGGGGCTTCGCAGGCGGGGAAATTGAGAAGGAGTGAAGGTTATCGTAGCGCCGGTGCTGAAAAATGGAATCAAGCAAAAGAAAAGCCCCCAGTCGGGGGGCTTTTGGGTGCAGCTCTTTCGAGCTGCTTTAGCGTTGAAGGTGAGGTACGCTGATCAGAACTTGTGGTTGATACCGAGGGCGATATTGGTGGAACCAACGCCTGCGGCAGAAGTAACGCCACCCAGGAAGCCCGCTTGGCCCGGTGCGGCCTGACCCGTTCCCTTGTTGTTGAAACGTGTCAGCACGGCATTCAGATTGGTGCGCTTGGACAGCGCATAGGTGTAGGTTGCACCGTAGGAGTTGGTGTCGGCATTGGCCGCACGCTTGTCGTTCAAACGGTTATAGGCAACGACCACGGTATGAGCGCCACTGGTGACCTTGTAGCCAATATGTGCCAGGTTGGCGTCCTGCGTGAAAGCGTTGTTGTACGCATTCTGGAAGGCCGCACCGACTGCAGCGCTGCCGGTAGCGCCTGTCACCGTGACGCCAATGGTTGACAAACCGGTGGGATTCTCGTCCTTGATGGTGGCGTACTGGCCATACAGGGTTCCAGGTCCCACATCAACAGTTGCGCCCAGGATATTGTTCGTCAAGGATTTTTGGCCCAGCTCGTTGTTCTTCGTGTTATGGGCATAGCCCAGCGAGAACCCGTTGCCCGTGTAAATCACCATGCCGCCCCAGAAACGGCCGGCCGAGTTGTTGCTGCTGCCTGCGACCTCGCCTGCGCCATACATCAACGCTGCTTTCACGCCGCCCGTCTGAATGGCGTATTGCAGGGTGTTGCTCAGGCGAATGTCAATGGCAGAGGGGAAGCTGGCGACCTGGCCAACTGCCAGGCTTGACTGTGTCTGAGACGCGTCAAAGGCGGCGCTGAGCAGGTAGCCGGGTGTGTACTGACGGCCCAAAGTGAAGGCGCCAACCGGGGTGATCAGGCCCGTAAAAGCTTGGCGATCAAACAGGCGGTTGCCCGTGGGGCCTACATTCACACCGAAGCCGCTTGCAATGGAGGCATTGACCGCGCCGATAAGGGTGGCAGTGGTCGCTGCAGGAAGGGGCAAACCGGTCAAGCCAAGCCCCGCCGCAGTGGACATGCGGTCAGGCAGCTGGGTGCCGGACGCTGGCGTATTGGAAACAGAGCCCGTGTCGAGTTCAAAGCGGTTTTCAAGCGTGAAGATGGCCTTGTATCCGCCGCCAATATCTTCCGTGCCGCGCAAGCCGAAGCGCGAACCGTCCATGATGCCGCTGGCGATATGGTTGATGGTGCCCTGGCGCAGGCCGGTAACCCGGTTGTAGCCACCGTCAAGAATGCCGTAAAGGGTGACGCTGCTTTGTGCCACGGCGGCCGTGGTGGACAAAAGGCCCATGATCGCCGTAGCCACCAGAGTCAGTTTTTTCATGGAGTCTCCAAGAGTTTTATAAAAGTGAAAGCGCAATCTCTACAGCGTCGTCTACGCGGCGGGCTGTCTCGACGAACGCAAGATTAATGGCGATGTAAAGACTCGTAAAGAGTGGCATTACGCGGGGTATCACTTCTGGGACAGGGGGAAACCCTGTGTTTTTAGACGAGTGTTGACGCCGCAAGAGCGGCCTCGAACGAGCCATGATTTGCCAGCCTCCACTCGAGAATGTGCGCAGGCTGCCAGGAGCGAGTGGGAGACCCCCGGCCGGCTCTTGGGGCTGCCCAGCGGGCGTGCTAGAGGCGTATGCCTATTTTTCGGTGAGCGTGGTAATCGAGCGACACCTTGCGCGCATCCTGTGGGCTTGAGGCCCTGCAGCGCCAGCCCATCCTGCCGACGTTGGCGCCTTCCACCATCGGTGCCGTGCTTGCCGCAGTGAGCCGACCGAAATCCGAGGCGACTTTTTTGCTTTCAAGTTGCTTTAGGCCTCTTTTCCTCGGGTTTTAGAGTACTTTGGTGTTGTTTTTCCCCCACCGATGATCTGTTTTGTGGCTTGAGTGCAACGTAAGCAATGGTTTTTTGGCGCATTTCTTTGCGAATTGAGGCTCAGTCTGGTGCAATAGACGCAACTTCCCGAAAGGGGGTTGGCCCGGGTCTCTGGAGGCGCCGCCAAGGTGCAAGCCTGAAGCAGCCCCCGTTCCGGAGCCCTATGTTTAACCTTGGAGAAATTCTCGATGAAAAAGACTGTTATCGCTTTCGCAGCCCTCAGCGCCATCGCTGGCGTGGCACAGGCCCAATCTTCCGTGACCCTGTACGGCTTGCTCGACGCTAACTTCGGCAGCTACAAAACCAATGTCGCTGTTGGCAACACGATCCAGAACCTGAAGCAGACCAAAATTGACGGTGGCGGTTTGAACGGTAACCGTTGGGGCATTCGCGTCAGCGAAGACCTCGGTGGTGGCCTGGCTGCTGTCGCAAACGTCGAAAGCGGTTTCAACATCGACACCGGCTCTTCCGCACAAGGCGGTCTGCTGTTTGGTCGTCGCGCCAACGTTGGCCTGACCGGCGGCTTCGGTACCGTGGTGATCGGTCGCAACTCCAGCTCCTACGACGACGTGGCTGCTGACCACGCCATGATGGGTGCGTCGATTTTCGATCCATCGAACACCAACAACGGTAACAGCCCAGCTACAGCTGCCGCCATTGGCACCGCAGCCAATGCAGCTGCTTTCCTGGGTCGCAACACGACCTGGGTTGGCTACAACACCCGTTTCAACAACAGCGTCAAGTACAGCAGCCCTAGCTTCAGCGGCTTCAGCGGTTCCGCCATGTACGCTTTTGGCGAAGACAAGACCCAAGCCGTCGGCGCCAGCCGCACGGTGTCGGCTAACCTGAAATACGCCAACGGCCCGCTGCTGGTTTCCGGCGGCTACCAGTCCGAAGGCGCTACCCGCACCGCAACGACCAAGCCTGCACTGGTCAACACCCAGCTGAACGTTGCCTATGACTTCGGCGTGGCCAAAGTTGGCGCCGGTTTCAACCGCGCCAAGTACAAAGACGTGATCGTTCCTGCTGGTCTGCCTGGCGCTGGTAGCGAATTTGCCGCACAAAAAGAATTCAGCCTGAGCGTTGCTGTGCCTGTGGGCGCCACGACCCTGAGCGCTGGCTACGCCCGCTCCAAGGGTGACACCCTGGGCAAGAGCACCGGTTTCGGCGTGCAAGCCCTGTACTCTCTGAGCAAGCGTACCACCCTGTACGCAGGCGCACTGAGCACCAAGGCCTACGACACCCTGACGACGGCAGCTCTCGCCGGCTTCCCAGGCAGCGACATCGGCCGTACCACGACCTACGCCGCTGGCATGCGCCACACGTTCTAATTTGAAGCTGGCTTAACGCCAGTTTTGAATCAGACTCCAAAAGCCGTTTCGGGGAAACCCGAGGCGGCTTTTTTTTTTATAGGGAAGGCCGTTTGCCATGGGTCGATTTTTTTGAGCGACCCTATTGTTGTGGTGTATTGACGGTCGCTGACCGATGGCGGGATTGATCCAGATTGATCCCGATTACGATGAATTGGAATTGATAGCGCGACTGCTGAAGACACCCTGACCATTATTTTCATGCCCAATTTTTACTTCGCATACCGATGGCAAGGCCTGCTTGGGGCCGGTCTTGCCGGCCTGCTGACCGCTTGTGCCGCGGTCGCGCCGGTCGATCCCGCAGCGAACCAGGACATCGCACGGGGGGACGGCTTCGCTTGCTGGCGAAGGCGCTGCAGGCAGTTCCGTCAAGTGGCAGCACCGTACCTTTCCCGGCAAAAACCGACGCTTTATCGCACTGTCTGGCTTGATGGCCGTCGCGCCATCCGGAGCGAATCAACCAGCGCGGCCAGCATGCTGCGGTACAGCCTGCGTGTAGAGCCGGCCGACATGGGCAAGCTGCGGTTTTCCTGGAAAGTGCCCGCGCTGATTGAAGGGGCCGACTTGACGCAACGCGACGGCGATGATTCGCCGGTGCGCGTGGTGCTGGCCTTCGAGGGCGACCGCTCCAGTTTTTCCGCCAAGAACGCCATGCTGTCGGAGCTGGCAAGGGCGCTGACGGGCGAAGAATTACCCTATGCCACCCTCATGTATGTCTGGGGCAACCATCGCGAGCCGGGCAGCGTCATCATCAACCCGCGCACCGACCGTATCCGCAAGCTGGTGCTGGAGTCGGGGCCAAGCCAGCTCAACCGCTGGCTGGATTACGAGCGCGACATTCGCGTCGACTATGAAAAGGCCTTTGGCGAAGCGCCTGGCGCCTTGCTGGCCATTGGCATCATGACCGATACGGATAACACCCGCGGTAGCGCCCTGGCCTGGTACGGTCCCGTTACACTGATGGCTGATACGCCGCCAAAAAAGTAGCGGCGTCTCACACTTATCTGACGGTATTTTCATGGGCACCGATTTGCAGTCTTCTTCCGATGCCGCGTTGGACGCTTCTTCCGATGCGTTGGCCGGCGCCCCGTTGCGTGCCAGCGGCCGTGCTTTTGCACAGATTTCGCAATTTCATCCTGAGCTGACGGCCTTTCGGCGTGACCTGCACGCCCACCCCGAACTCGGCTTTGAGGAGGTCTACACCTCCAGCCGGGTGGCCCATGCGCTCAAGCTGTGCGGCGTCGACGAGATCCATACCGGCATCGGCAAAACCGGCGTGGTGGCGGTGATCAAGGGCCAGCAAAACGGTGCGGCATTCAAGTCCAGTGCCAGGCCCATGGTGGCCTTGCGGGCCGACATGGACGCCCTGCCCATGACCGAGCACAACGAATTCGGCTGGAAGTCCGCCAAACCCGGGCTGATGCACGGCTGCGGCCATGACGGCCACACCACCATGCTGGTGGGGGCGGCCCGCTACCTGGCCGAAAACCGCCACTTTGCCGGCGATGCGGTGCTGGTGTTTCAGCCCGCCGAAGAGGGGCGCGGCGGGGCCGACGCGATGATCAAGGACGGCCTGTTTGAACGCTTCCCGGTGCAGTCCATTTACGCCATGCACAACTGGCCGGCGATGCCGCCCGGCACCATAGGCATCAACCCCGGCCCCATGATGGCGGCGGCCGACCGCGTCACGATTGAGATCACCGGCAAGGGCGGCCATGGTGCCCATGCCTATCTCACGGTGGACCCGGTGCTGGTGGCCGCGCACATCATCACGGCGGCGCAGAGCATCGTCTCGCGCAACGTCAAGGCCATGGACCACGCGGTGATCAGCCTGTGTGCCATGCAGGCGGGTGACTTGAATGCGATGAGCGTGGTGCCCGGCAATGCCACGCTGGTGGGTACCGTGCGCACCTTCAGGCCCGAGGTGCAGGCGCTGGTCGAGCGGCGGCTGGCGGCGCTTTGCACGGCGGTGGCGCAGGGCTTTGGCGCCACGGCAACCGTGACCTACGAACGCATTTACCCGGCCACCATCAATTCACCGGCCGAGTACACGCTGGCGACGGCCGTGGCCGAGCAGCTGGTGGGTGCGGAAAACGTGGTGCGCAACCTGGAGCCCAGCATGGGTTCGGAAGACTTCTCCTTCATGCTCAAGGTCAAGCCGGGGGCTTACCTGCGCCTGGGCCAGGGCGAGCAG
>CAZWDK010000178.1:0-6578 GCA_964633095.1 uncultured Polaromonas sp.
ATGCCTGCCGCATCCTGGCCACGGTGCTGCAGCAGCAGCAGGCCGTCATAAATCAGCTGGTTGACCGGGGCTTTGCTGACGACGCCGACTATCCCGCACATGGTGTTCCGATCATGATGTGTTGACTCATAAAAAAATTAATTCAAATACCTTGCAAACTGTTCCGGCAGCACCGGCTTCAACATCTTGAGGGTGGCCGTCAACGCGGCCGCACCCTGGGACTCCTGCCACCAGCCGCTGGTCTTCAGGGCCGTCATGTTCATCACCACGGTCGCGGCCAGCAACAAAATCAGGCCGCGCAACAGGCCAAAGGCCGCGCCCAGCGTGCGATCCACCGGCCGCAAGCCAATGGCCTCGACCAGCTTTTTCAGCAAAAAGGCCAGCAAGCCCGCCGCAAATACCGCGGCAATAAAAATCAGCACAAACGCCGCCGCATAACGCATCGGCTCCGCGGCCGACTGGATCGGCAGCCGGGTCGCCACGTCGGGCGCCAACCATTGCGCCACATAAAACGACACGGCCCAACCCAGCACCGACAACAGCTCGTACACCAGCCCGCGCCAAGCACCCAGCACCATGGAAAAAACCAATACCCCCAGCAAAATCCAGTCAACAGCCGCCACAACGATCCAGATCAGCTGCTTTTACAAGGTCAGGATGGCGACCGGCAAATCAAGGGTCTTGATCTTGCTGGCGGCCTTTTCAGCCTCGGCCTTGCTGGCAAACGGCCCGACGCGGACGCGGATGCGCTTGCCGTCCTTGGTTTCGGCGACCTGGGTATAGGTTTTGAGGCCGGCTTTTTCGAGCTTGAGGCGCGCTTCCCGGGCCTTGGCCCCATCGGCAAAGGCCCCGACCTGCACCACCACGCGGCTGGCCTCATCCGCCGCCTTTGCCTTGGCTGGCGCTGGCTCGGCGCCGCCATTGAGCAGGGCGCTGGCACGCGCCGCATCGTCGCTGGCGACGGGCCTGGGCGCCGCTTTGGGCTCCACCCTGGCTTCAGGCTTGGCCTCGGCCTTGGCCGGAACTTTTACCTCCGCTTTCAACTCGTGCCTGGGCTCGGGCTTGGGCTCTGGTTTTGCTTCGTTTTTGATAGTTGGCGGCTCAGATACCACCTGGGCTATAGCCGGTTTTGACGCCACGATTTCTTCTTTGGGCGCCAGGCTGGCGGCGGCCGCCACTTTTTCACCCGATGTCGGCGCGGGCGCCGTGGCGGCTGCCGGCGCCGGAAGAACCAGGGGTTTCACCGTGTTTTTGGCGGGAATCTCAATCGGAATATCGACGGCGACAGGCCGCGGCTGGGTATCAAACAGCAAAGGAAAACCGACCACCCCCAGCAGCACCAGCACGGCAGCGCCAATCAGGCGGTGCCTGGCGCGCTTGCGCATGACTTCCAAGTTTTCCGTTTGAGCGGCTGAGCCGGCAGTGGGAGCGGCACTTGAGCCGCCCCGGCGGAAGTTGAAAAACGGCATGGTGTGACTGGAAAATCCGTTGGCGGTTAACGTGGACTGTCGGACTGCCCGGGCTCTGGCGATGAAAACGCCAGACGGGCAGCGGCGGCTCTTCGGGCTTTCGGCTTCAGGCGGCCAGGTGCGGGGCCGAAAGACGCGGCACGCCATCTTTCAAAATACCGCCCACCGTGTAGAAGGAACCGAACACCACGATTCTATCAGCGGGGTTTGCCGCCTTGACGGCCGCCTGCAGGGCCGCCTCGGGCGAGGTGTAAATGCTGGCGCTGACGTCGGGGCGGGTTTCCTGCGCCGCCCATTGCGCCTGCAGATTCGCTGCGCTGGCGGCCCGCGGCGTCGGCAAATCGGTGAAATACCACTTGTCGACCAGCGGCCCGACGCGCGCCAGCATGGGCGCCAGGTCCTTGTCGGCCATGGCCCCAAAGACGGCGTGGGTGCCGGGGTAAAACCCCATGGCATCGAGGTTTTCGGCCAGCGCCGCCACCGAGTGCGGGTTGTGCGCCACGTCCAGCACCAGGGTCGGCTGGCCCGGAACGATCTGGAAGCGTCCCGGCAGCTCGACCATGGACAGGCCGTTGCGCACCGCCTGGGCCGTGACCGGCAGGTGATCCCGCAGCGCCGTCAGCGCCGCCAGCACGCCGGCGGCATTGACCAGCTGGTTGGCACCGCGCAGCGCCGGATAAGCCAGCCCTGCGTAACGCCGGCCACGGCCGGCCCAGCCCCATTGCTGCTTGTCGCCCGAGAAATTGAAGTCCCGGCCAAAGCGCCACAAGTCGGCGCCCAGCTGGGCGGCATGGTCGACAATGCTTTGCGGCGGCACCGGGTCGCTCACCACCACCGGCTTGCCGGCGCGCATGATGCCGGCCTTCTCCCGGCCTATGCTTTCGCGGTCATGGCCCAAAAACTCCATGTGGTCCAGGTCTATGCTGGTGATCACGGCGCAGTCGGTGTCGATGATGTTGACCGCGTCGAGGCGGCCGCCCAGGCCGACCTCCAGGATCACCACATCGAGCCGGGCGTCGGCCAGCAGCTGCAGGATGGCCAGCGTCGTGAACTCGAAGTAGGTGAGCGTGATTTCATCGTCATTTTCGACCCTGGCCCTTTCAACCCGGGCGAAAGAAGCTATCAAATCAGTAGCGCTGACGATGTCGCCGCGGACCCGGCAGCGCTCCTCGAAATGCACCAGATGCGGCGAGGTGAAGACACCGGTGCGGTAGCCGGCCTGCAGCAGGATGGCTTCCAGCATGGCGCAGGTCGAGCCCTTGCCGTTGGTGCCGGCGACCGTGATGACGGGACAGGCAAACGCCAGGCCCATGCGCTGGGCCACGGCCTTCACGCGCGCCAGCCCCATGTCTATGCTTTTGGGGTGCAGCTGCTCGCAATAAGCCAGCCATTCGTCAAGAGTTTTCATGTCTTTCATATTGGCCCGCATTGTCGCGCAAGGTCAAAAGCCCTGTCGTCGCCTGCGCTTGGTTCAACGCGCGAAACGGTCGGTCGCGGCCAGCAGCTGCGCCAGAATGCCGGGCTCGTTAAAGGCATGGCCGGCCGCATCGACCAGGTGAAAGTCGGCGCCGGGCCAAGCGCGGTGCAGGTCCCAGGCGGTCTTGGCCGGCGTGGCCATGTCGTAGCGCCCCTGCACAATGACGCCCGGAATCCCGGCGAGCTTGCCCGCATCGCGGATCAGCTGCCCCTCCTCCAGCCAGCCCTGGTGCACAAAGTAATGGTTTTCGATGCGGGAAAAAGCCAGCGCAAAGTCATCGTCCGCGTGCTTGGTTTTGGCGGCCGGATCCGGCAGCAAGGTCAGGGTCTGGCCCTCCCACAGGCTCCAGGCCTTGGCGGCGGCCAGCCGCTCGCGGCGGTCGGTGCCGACCAGACGCTTGCGGTAGGCCGCCATCAGATCGCCCCGTTCCGCCTCGGGAATCGGCGCCAGGAACTGCTCCCACAGATCCGGAAACAGCCAGGAGGCGCCGTCCTGGTAGTACCAGCGCAGTTCGGCGCGCCGCAGCGTGAAGATGCCGCGCACCACCAGTTCAGACACCTGCGCCGGATGGGTCTGGGCATAGGCCAGCGCCAGCGCGCTGCCCCAGGAACCGCCAAACACCAGCCAGCGCTCCACGCCCAGCAGGCTGCGCAGGCGTTCGATGTCGGCCACCAAATGCCAGGTCGTGTTGTTGTCCAGCGAGGCGCTGGGGCGGGAGCGGCCGCAGCCGCGCTGGTCGAACAGCAGCACACAGTAGCGCTCGGGGTCAAACAGGCGCCGGTGATCGGGCGAGCAGCCCGCGCCCGGCCCGCCATGCAGGAAAACCGCCGGTTTGCCCCTGGGGTTGCCGCACAGCTCCCAGTACACCGAGTGGCCGTCGCCGGTGTCCAGCCTGCCGGTGCGAAACGGCTCGATGGGCGGATACAGCGCGGCAGCGGGGGCCGGTGGGGCGGGACGGGGTTGGGCCAAAGAAATCATTGGGCATCCATAAAAAGTGGGGGTTTTACGAAAGAATCGTAAACAAGTTTTGCATTATTCCAGTGTTGCCGCCCCACCCCCCCGGCCCTGCTGCCGGCGTACCTTTTGCTACTTATTTGATAGCTAATTGCACCCGTGGAAATTGGACAAAGCACTGATTTCCCTGAAATTTGCAACCCCATCACGAGCTGATTGTTGCTGTGCAAGCCGGCACGGCGACGGGCTCCCCAAAAGCCCGCCCCCAGGCTCGCCGCCTGACGCGTGGGCTACCCTTTCGAAAACCCGGCGCTTCCCCGCAAAGCCGGCGAGCCGAGAGCAGGCGCCGGGCGGGCATGACGCCAATCGTTACAACCCTTTTCTGGAAATGTGCAATCGGCACATTTAAATTAAAACAACCATGCGAAATCCGTCAGATCCACTTATGCCACCGCCCGATGACATCTCTGCCATGGATGCCCTGAGCGCAGACCAGCAGACGGTGCTCGATGCGATGGACGGCCTGTTTGCGCCGCTGGCCCAGCTTTGCATCGCCAAGGGCATACGCATTCGTGCGCTGGAAGACCGGCTGCGCGGGGCCTTCGTGAAGGCGGCACGCGATGCCCATCCGGCCCAGGCATCCGCCCGCCTGACCAGCCGCATCAGCGCCGCAACCGGGCTGACCCGGCGCGAGGTGGCCCGGCTCGAAAGCCAGCCCGACCCCAACCATGAACCCCAGCGCTCGCCGATCACCGAGCTGTTCACGCATTGGCTGTCCGACCCGGCGCTGCGTGATGCCGACAACAAGCCGCTCACCCTGCCGCGGCAGGGGCCGGCCCCGAGTTTTGAGAGCCTGGCCCAGTCGACCACGCGCGACGTGCATCCGCGCACGCTGCTCGACGAGTTATGCCGGCTGCAACTGGCCGCCTACGATGCCAGCAGCGACAGCGTGCAGTTGCTGCGCGAAGCCTTTGTGCCGCGTGGCGACTGGGCCCGCATGCTGGCCTTTCTGGGCGACAACGTGGGCGACCATTTCCGCGCCGCCGTGGCCAACGTGCTGCAGGACGGCAAGCAGCATATTGAGCAGGCCATCTTCGCCGATGAACTGTCCGCCCAGTCACTGGCCCAGGCGCGCGAGCTGATGACGCAGCAGTGGCGCACGCTGCTGGCGCAGGTCGCACCGCAGCTGGAGCACCTGATAGAGACCGATAAGAAAAATGGCCGGGCGCAGGACCACAGCATGCGCATCGGCCTGTTCACCTGGTCGCAGGCCATGGCAGAGCCTGCAAAAACACCCGTCCCACTAACCCCTAAGGAAAGTTCATCATGAAAAACGCATTGAACGCACCGATCAAGGGTGGCATCACCCGTCGGGAAGGACTGTTAAGCCTGCTGGGCGGCGCCCTGGCGCTGGCGGGCTGCGGCGGTGGCGGCGGCGGTATGGCCGGCGTCAGCAGCGGCGGTACCGGCTCGTTCTCGGCAGGGCCCATCACCGGCTTTGGCTCGATCATTGTCAACGGCGTGCATTTTGACGATTTGACGGCCAGCAGCATTCTCGACGTCGATGACGACAACAACGACATGCGCAACAAGCTCAAGCTGGGCATGATGGTGAGGGTGAAAGGCAAGCCGAAAAAAGACAACAACCACGCAGACGCAGAGGACATTGAGGTTCGCAGCGAGTTGCTGGGGCCGATCGACAGCATTGACACGACCGCCAGGTCCTTTGTGGTGCTCGGGCAGACCGTGCTGGTCACCGCTACCACCATGTTTGAGGAAAACCTGGGCGGACTCGCGGCGCTGAAGACCGGCGATATCGTCGAAGTGCACGGCTTTGTAGATCCCGTTGCCAACCGGATCACGGCCACGCGCATAGAGCGCAAGGACCCAGCCAAGGTCAAGGCCTTCAAGCTGCAAGGCACCATCAGTGCGTTCGACGCCACGGCCAAAACCTTCAAGATAGGCACGCTGACCATCAGCTTTGCCGCGCCGGTGGACATGCCCGCCAGCCTGGTGCTGGCCAACGGGCTGCTGGTGCGCGTGAAGCTGGCCACCACACCGGCCACGGGAACGCGCAAGGCGCTCAAGATCCGCGCCGTGGAGGTTGAGGTCGAAAACGAGAACGAGGCCGAGATCGAAGGCACGATCACGGCTTTCACCTCGAGCAGCAAGTTCAGCGTCAACGGGCAGCCGGTCGATGCCAGCGGCGCCAGCGTTCCGGCGGGCCTCAAGCTCGGCGATCATGTCGAGGTCGAGGGCAGTCTGGTCAACGGCGTGCTGGTGGCGAAAAAGGTCGAACTGGAAGATGAAAACGACCCGGCCAGGTTCGAAGTGCATGGCACGGTGGGCAACCTGAACACCACGGCCAAAACCTTTGTGCTGAGCGGCGTCACCGTGGACTACAGCGGCGCCGTGACGTTCCTCCCTGCTGGCAAGACGGCGGCCGACCTGTCCAATGGCGTGAAAGTCGAAGTCAAGGGTGTGGCCTCGGCCGACGGCACCAAGGTCAAGGCGAACCAGATCACGTTCGAGTAAAAAGGCTGCCGCTCCTCCCCTTTGCAGCCTCCATGGGGCGGGCACCCTGCCCGCCCTTTTTTTTCGCGCACAATCCGCTGCATGATTGTTCTTTACGGCATCCCCAATTGCGACACGGTCAAAAAAGCCCGCGCCTGGCTCGC
>CAZWDK010000179.1:0-6573 GCA_964633095.1 uncultured Polaromonas sp.
CTCCAGCAAGCGGCCCGACACGCTTTGCAGCAGGCCCGCCACGGTGTTGTAGCGCCCCCTGCCCTCTTCCGGCAATTCCTTGATGTCGAGCCTGGCCTTGAGTTCCGAGACCGGCATCACGCCGTCGATCAACCAGCTGCCATCCTCGCGCTCGACCGCCCAGGCATCCACCGGCGCGCCCGGCTGCAGCTCGCCGGTGATCGCCTCCAGCATGTCCATGGGGGTCATCAGCCCCTGCACCACGCCATACTCGTCCACCACAAACACGATGCGGGTGGACTTGGCGCGAAACTGCTCCAGCAGTTCCATGCCGGTGAGGGTTTCGGGCACAAACACGGCCGGCACGGCATAGGCGTCGATACGGTCGGCCACCGAAGGCGTTGAGCCATTGTGCGTAGCCGAGGGCGAGGACTGGATCTGGCCGCGCAGGGCCAGCAGCTTGGCCACATTGACCACGCCGACCACCTCGTCCAGGCTGCCGCGGCACACCGGATACCAGGAGTGGCCGGTCGCGCCGGCCTTTTCAATGGCCTGGGCCACGGTATCGGACGCGTCAAGCCACTCGATGTCGGAACGCGGCAGCATCAAAGAGGTGAGCAAGCGGTCGTCCAGCAAGAACACGTTTTGCACCATCTGGTGCTCGTGCTCTTCGATCAGGCCGGCGTCCACCCCTTCTTCCAGGCTGGCCGCGATTTCCGCCTCGGTCACCGAGCGGCCGGCGACGTTGTCGATGCGCAGCAGCTGGAGCGTGGTATGGGTGCTCATGGACAGCAGCCTGACGAAGGGTTTGGCAATGCTGGCCACCCACATCATGGGCCGGGACACCAACCGGGCCACAGGCTCGGGGTAAAGCTGGCCGATGCGCTTGGGCACCAGCTCGCCAAACACAATGGTGATAAAGGTAATGACCGTGACCACCAGCGCGGTGGCGGAAATGTCGGCCGCGCCCGGTGCCACGCCAAAACCCTGCAGCCAGGCCGACAGGCCGCCGCTGAACGCCGCCTCACCAATGATGCCGTTGAGCATGCCGATGGAGGTAATGCCCACCTGCACCGACGACAGGAATTGCGTGGGGTTGTCCAGCAGGCCCAGGGCCGATTGCGCGCCCTTGTCGCCCGATTCGGCCATGGCGGACAGCCGGGGCTTGCGGCTGGAGGCGAGGGCCATCTCCGACATGGCAAACACGCCATTGAGCAACGTTAAAAAGGCGATGAGGAGGAAATCCATGAATCCAGAGGCAGAATGAACACCATGGCACTTTACTGTATCGGCGACCTGCAGGGTTGCAACGAACCCTTTCAGCGCTTGCTGCAAAAGATTGATTTCTCACCCAGCCGCGACACGCTGTACCTGCTGGGCGACCTGGTCAACCGCGGCCCGCACTCGCTGGCCGTGCTGCGCCACCTGAGCCGGCTGGGCGATGCCGCGCAGTCCCTGCTGGGCAACCACGACCTGCATTTGCTGGCCTTGTGGCAGGGCATGGGCAAGCTGCACCGCAGCGATACCGCGCAAGACATCCTGCAGGCCAGCGACCGCGGCGCCCTGCTGGACTGGCTGCGCCACCGCAACATGGCGATTCATGCGCACGGCTGGTTGATGGTGCATGCCGGCGTGCTGCCCCAGTGGAGCACCGCCAAAACCCTGGCGCTGGCCGCCGAGGTGGAGCAGGCGCTACGCGGACCCGACCTGAAGGGATTTTTAAGCGGCATGTATGGCAACACCCCTTGCCAGTGGCACGACAGCCTGCAAGGCGCGGACCGGCTTAGGGTGGTGGTCAATGCGCTGACGCGCTTGCGCTTTTGCACCGCGGAAGGCGTGATGGAATTTGCCACCAAGGAAGGCGCGGAGGCCGCGCAAAAGGGCTATCTGCCATGGTTTGACGTACCGGGACGCCAAACCGAGGGCACGCCGGTGGTGTTTGGCCACTGGTCAGCCCTCAAGCCACAAGACGCCCAGAAACCTGGCAGCCGGTTGCTGCCGCTGGACACCGGCTGTGTCTGGGGCGGCTGCCTGACAGCGGCCAGGCTGGGGGCGACGCCGGCCGAGTATGAGCTGATCTCGGTGGCCTGCGCACAGGCGCAAAACCCCAGGCCCTAGCCGGGGAGCCTGGCCTTCAGGCTTCAGCCGGCTGCGGTCTTGTCTTGAACAGCGCCGCGACTTTTTTCTTGGGCTTGATGTTGGCCGACACGCCGCCGCGTGCGGGATTGGCTTTGGCGGCCGCTTCCCAGGCAGGCTGGGCATCGGAAGCGGCGCTGGCCACGTAAGGCTGGTCAAAAAATGGGTCGCGCGGCGCGGCGGGCGGGCGGTGCGGCGTGTATTCGCGGCGTTCCCGACGCTCCGGCCTGTCCCTGGACTCACGACGCACCACGCCGTCGTCAATTTCGCGGTACATGCGGCGGCCGTCGTTGATGCGACCCTGTTCCCTGATGCGCGGCAGGTCTTCCTCGAATTCGACGGGCTCCAGCTCGATCTTGGTCTTGATCAGCTTTTCAATGTCGGCCACCAGGCGCTGGTCGCTGCTGGCGACAAAGCTGACCGCCAGGCCCGAGGCCCCGGCGCGGCCGGTGCGGCCAATGCGGTGCACATAGTCTTCGGCGTTGAAGGGCACGTCAAAGTTGAAGACCGCCGGCACGTCCTTGATGTCCAGCCCGCGCGCCGCCACGTCGGTACACACCAGCAAATCGACCTCGCCCTTTTTGAAGGCATCGAGGGCCTTCAGGCGCTCGTCCTGGCTCTTGTCACCGTGCAGCGCGGTGGTTTTCAGGCCTTCGCGCTCCAGCGAGCGGGCCAGCCGCGCACAACCGAGTTTGCTGTTAACAAACACAAAGGCCTGCTTCATGCCGCGCTGGCGAAGAATCTGGTGCAGCGCATGGCGCTTGTCGTCGGCGTTCACGCTGTAGAAATGCTGCTCCACCGTCGAGGCCGTGGCATTGGAGCGCGCCACCTCGATCGTCACCGGGTCCTGCAGGTAGCTGTTCGCCAGGCGCTTGATCTCGGGCGAGAAGGTCGCCGAAAACAGCAAGGTGATGCGCTGCTTGGGCAGGTAGCTCAGGATGCGCTGCAGGTCGGGCAAAAAGCCGATGTCCAGCATGCGGTCGGCCTCGTCCAGCACCACGTACTCGACCTGGTTGAGCACGGTATTTTTGGCTTCGATGTGGTCCAGCAGGCGCCCCGGCGTGGCCACCAGCACTTCGACGCCTTTTTTGAGTTCGGCGGTCTGCGGCTTCATGTCCATGCCGCCAAACACCACGGTGCTGCGCAGGTTGGTGTACTTGGCATAGAGCTCGACTTGCTGGGCCACCTGAACGGCGAGCTCGCGGGTCGGCAACAGCACCAGGGCGCGCACCGGATGGCGCGCTGGCGAGGTCGAAGCGTTCTCGTGCCTCAGCATGCGCTGCAGCAGCGGCAGCGAGAAAGCAGCGGTTTTGCCGGTGCCGGTCTGTGCGGCGCCCATGACGTCTTTGCCCTGCAGGACGACCGGGATGGCCTGCTCCTGGATGGGTGTCATGGTTTCGTAGCCCATTTCGGCTACGGCGCGGGCCAGCGGTTCTGCCAGCGAAAGATTGGAAAAAGAGGAGGTCATTTAGCCCGCTATTGTCGCACTTTGGGTGAAATAGCCCTTTTTTACAGGTCAATGCGGCCGCCAACACCGCGCACAGCCTTGCTTGAAGCCGCTGAAAAGCCCATTTCAGCTATCAATTTAATAGCTAATGACGCCCATACATAATGGGCTACAGCAATTTTTATTATAAATTCCTGGCGCTGAAGGTGTCGCAGGCCTTGACGCTGCCGGTTTTCAGGCCGGTATCGAACCAGCGCTGGCGCTGGGCGCTGGTGCCGTGGGTAAAGCTCTCGGGCACCACCGCGCCGCCGCTGGAGCGCTGCAATGCGTCATCGCCGATTTTGGCGGCGGCATTCATGGCGGACTCGATGTCGCCGCCCTCCAGGATATGGCGGGAATTGTTGGCGTTGTAAGCCCAGACGCCGGCAAAGCAGTCGGCCTGCAATTCCAGCCGCACGCTCAGCGCGTTGTATTCGACCTTGCTGACCCGGCCGCGCATCTGGTCCATCTTGGCACTGATACCCAGCAGATTCTGCACATGGTGACCGACCTCATGGGCAATCACATAGGCCTGGGCAAATTCGCCGGGTGCGCCCAGGCGGTTTTTCAGGGTTTCATAAAACCCGAGGTCGATGTAGACCTTCTGGTCAGCCGGGCAGTAAAACGGCCCCATCGCCGCCTGGCCCTGGCCGCAGGCGGTTTGCGTGGCGCCACGGAACAGCACCAGGCGCGGCACCTTGTACGTCGCGCCACCCTTGGCGAACACATCCTTCCAGACATCCTCGGTGTCTGCCAGCACGGTGGAGACAAACTTGGCCATGTGGTCATCGGCCGGCGGCCGGTGCGCAGGCCTTTGCGGCTGTTGCTGCTGCACCTGCGCCGGTGGCGCGCCACCACTCAACAGGCTCAGAATCGTGAGCGGATTGATGCCCAAAACCCAGCCGCCCAGCAATGCCACCACAATGGTGCCAATGCCTATGCTGCGGCCGCCAAAGCCGAACCCGCCCCCACCAGCACCTCCGTCGCCATCGTCACGCCGGTCTTCGACGTTGTCAGATTCGCGATTGCCTTCCCATCTCATGATCGTCCCTTAATGCGTATAGGTCATGCCGCCAGGCTTCCGCCAGCGGCCATGCGCCGACTTTACTAGCAAGCGGCCCGGTTTTACGGAACAAAATTGCACCCTGATGTATCTCTCTTCCATGGCCTTCCCAGCGTTCAGGCCCCTCTTTTCCTCGCCACAGTTGTGCACGGCCTTGCTGCTCACGGCCCTGCTGGGCGCCTGCGCCAGCCCGATCACCACGCGGGTCACCCGCTTCAACCAGTGGCCTGCCGATGCGGCGGGCAGCACCTTCAGCTTTCGCACCCCGGTTAACGCCGGCCGCGAGCTGGAGCAAGCCAGTTACGAGGGCCATGTGCAGGCAGCGCTTGAAAAGATGGGCCTCAAGCGCGCGCCCGCCGGACAGCTGGGGCGCATCCAGGCCGAGGTGTCAACCAGCCAGCGCAGTGAAGCCAAAACATACGTGCAACCGATTTACCAGAACAACCTGGTTTTTCTGCCGCCTTTTCGCGACGCCTCCGGCCGCCTGTTTCCGGGTGTCTGGGCTCCCGATCCCTTCGGGCCGCATTATGTGGGCGACCGCCTGGTCAACTTGACCGTGTACAGCGCCAGCTTGCGGCTGCGGCTGCTCGATGCACAGCCAGGCCCGCCGGGCCAGTTCCGCACCGTGTTCGAATCGCGTGCGCTGTACGAAGGCGACAGCGACAACCTGCCCGCCGTGGTGCCCTATCTGGTGCGCGCCGTGTTTGATGATTTTCCCGGCCAGAATGGCCAGGTGCGCACCGTGAAATTTGACCGCAAAACCGGCGTTCTGCTTGAGAAGTGATGTGCAACTGCCATGCCGCGCCCGGCCTCACAATGCCAGCATGAGCACAGCCACCCCGCTTCCCCGCGTCCTGCTGACCGGTTTTGATGCGTTTGGCGAGGCCAGGCAGCTCGGCCCCGCCTTCAACCCGAGCTGGCTGGCCGTGCAGACACTGCACCGCAAGCGCATTGCCGGCCACCAGGTGGTGGCGGCGCAATTGCCGACTGTTTTCGAGGCGTCAACGACCGAGTTGCTGCGCTTGCTGCGACGGCACAGGCCGGCCCTGGTGATCTGCGTCGGGCAGGCGGGGGGCCGCAACGCCTTGTCGCTGGAGCGCATTGCCATCAACCTCAACGATGCCCGCATGGCAGACAACGCGGGCAGCCAGCCGATTGACACCCCCGTTGTTGCAGGCGGCCCGGCGGCTTACTTCAGCACGCTGCCCATCAAGGCCATGCTGCAAGCCCTGCAGCGCCAAGGTATGGCCGCCGAGGTGTCGCAAACCGCGGGCACCTTTGTCTGCAACCACGTGTTTTACGCGCTCATGCACGCGCTGGCCACACGGCGCGGCTTCAAGCGCAGCCGCGGCGGTTTTGTCCATGTGCCTTATTTGCCCGAGCAGGGCGTGCCCAGCATGGCGCTCGAAGACATGGTGCGCGGCTTGCGGATAGCCCTTGCCACCGCGCTGACAACGCCACACGACATTACCTTGGGCGCCGGTGCGATCCACTGAAGGGTTTTAACGCCAAGGCCTGGGCGTCAGTGAAGTGGTGATCGCCTCGCGCAGTGCGGCCAGCGCTGCCATTGCAAAAAAACTGAGTGAGCCAGAATTTTCCACTGGCCGGCCACCGGCGCTGACAGATCAACGCCGCGCTCAGGCTGGCCTTTCGCCTTTGCACGGCGTTGTCAAGGCCGGCAAACTGAGAAACCAGCAATAGCGGAACAAACCATCCCTCAAGCCTTGGGAAGCGTCACCCCTACCTGCCCCTGGTACTTGCCGCCACGGTCCTTGTACGAGGTCTCGCAGACCTCGTCGCTCTCAAAGAACAGCACCTGTGCGCAGCCCTCACCGGCGTAAATCCTGGCGGGCAGCGGCGTGGTGTTGGAAAACTCCAGGGTCACATAGCCTTCCCACTCGGGCTCGAA
>CAZWDK010000180.1:0-6482 GCA_964633095.1 uncultured Polaromonas sp.
TCAGCCCTCAAACTGCGGATGCAGCTGCCTGATGCGGTTCATGGCCATACCCGCGGCGGCAGTGCGGGTTTCCACGCCCAGCTTGGCGTAGACACGTTCCAGGTGTTTTTTGACCGTGGCCGGACTGGCACCCAGAATGCCTGCGATGTCACGGTTGATCTTGCCCTTGACCACCCAATACAGGACCTCGGCCTCACGGGCCGTGAGCTTGAAGCTCAGGCTCATCGCTTCGACCACGGCATCGTCCGAGATTTCACGCATCACAATGAGCCAGTCACTGTCCCCCTCACCCTCCCCGGTTTGCTGGTGCAGCCGCAATGTCAGGCGGCGTGGCCCGAGTTCCACGGCCAGGCGCGGCGGTTCAATCTGCCGCTCGGCCCCGGCCAGATGGCGGCGCAGCCAGTTCAACACGGGTTCCGGCGTTTGCGGCGCGGACGTACCGTAGTAGCGCATCAGCAGCTCACGCGCCAGCGGTGTCTGCCAGATCAGTTTGCCGTCACCCGAGCCGCCCGCAGCCCCCATGCGCACCATGATGCTGGCGTAGCCAAACGCATCCAGCGCATTGCGCGCCTGGCCGGCCTGCCGTACCTCCTGCCGGGTGCGGCGTGCGCCCTGAAGATGCACGCCCATGCGCGCCATCACTTCCTTGGGCTTGATCGGCTTGGTCACGTAGTCCACGCCACCGGCCTCCAGGGCGGCCACCAGGTGCTCGGTTTCCGTGAGGCCGGTCATGAAGATGATGGGAATAGGCGCGGTTGCCGGCATGGCCTTGAGGCGCTTGGCCACTTCAAAACCATCCATGCCGGGCATCATGGCATCAAGCAGCACGATGTCGGGCAAGGCCTGCTGCGCGCGCTGCAGCGCGGCTTCGCCACTGGTGGCAAGCAGCACGGTGTAGCCCGACTCATCGAGCGCATCGTGCAGCACCGACAGGTTGTCGGGCACATCGTCGACGATCAGCACCACATCGCTGTTGGCGCGGTCCAGGGTATGGTCAAGCCTGTGGCCTCCCGTTTTTTCAGCGTCAGGCGTCCTGCCCATCAACGGCCTCCTTGCGGGTGAGCTGCCGGCTCATGGCTTCGAACTGGAATTGCCGGGCCAGCAGCCGCATGCCCTCCACAAAGCTGGCGGTTGCGGGTTGCTGCACCTCAATCTCGGCCAGCTTGTTCATGATGCCCCGGTAAAAGCCAAGGTTGACGACATCCAGCAATGCGGCAAGCTGGGCCGCATCGGGCAAGACACGCGGCTGCGCGGCCGGCACAGCGGGCAAGGGGCCGGCACCCGCCGCCTCCGCCACCTCCACCGCCTCTGCATGGCACCAGCGCAAGGCCAGGCGCTGCTCCAGCCAGTCGATCAGCTCGGTGTGGCGCACCGGCTTGAGGATGAAATCTTCCGGGCGTATGCCGACATCGTTGTCCAGCCCCTTGTCGAAAGCATTTGCCGAGACGATGGCCAGATGAATGCCCGTATGCCCTGCACTGCGAATGCGGCGCAGGGTCTCCCAGCCGTCTATGCCGGGCATGGCCAGGTCCATGAACACCACATCAGGCTGGTAGCCGGCCGCCAGCAGGTCCAGGCAGTCATGGCCGCTGGCGGCGGTGCGCAGTTCAAAGCCCATGGGCGCAAGCAGTTGCACCAGCAATTCGCGATCGGGCTCCTCGTTGTCCACCACCAGCAGTTTGCGCCGCAGCCCTTCGTAGCCGCGCGGCTGGCGCCTGGCGGGTTTGGCGGCAAGACCTGTTGCGGCCGGGGCCATATGCACTTCAGGCAGAAACAGCCGGATGCGAAATACCGAGCCTTCACCCGGGGTACTGGTCACCGTCATCTCGCCGCCCATCAGATCCGTCAGCATTTTGGCTATCGTCAGCCCCAGCCCCGCACCCGGTGCTCCTCCTGCGCTCTGGCCGGCCGTGGCGCCGCGTGCGAAAGGCTCAAAAATCTGCGCCAGTTCCGCCCCGCTCATGCCGGGGCCGGTGTCTTCAATGTCGATATGGGCCATCTCGCGCGCATAACGCAAGCGGAATGTCACCTGCCCCTGGACCGTGAACTTGATGGCGTTACCCAGCAAATTGATGAGAATCTGGCGAACACGCTTTTCGTCGGCACGTACCAGCTCGGGCAGGTTGCCGCCGGTCTCAAAACAAAAGCCCAAGCCCTTTGCGCCGGCCTGCAGCTCAAACATGCCGGCCATCTCGTGCACGCAATCGGCAAACTGCATGGGCTTGACATTGAGCGTGAGCTTGCCCGCCTCAATGCGGGCGATGTCCAGCGTGCCTTCAATCAGGGACAGCAAATGCTCGCCCCCGCGCTTGATGACACTGACCGCCTGCTTGCGGTGCGGCGGTATGGCGGCGTCTTCACCCATGAGCTGGGCGTAGCCCAGAATGCTGTTGAGCGGCGTGCGCAGCTCATGGCTGATGGCGCTGATGTAGCGGCTCTTGGCCTGGTTGGCCTGGTCGGCCGCATGCCTGGCGTGCTCCGCATGAAGCTTGGCCTGCTGCAGTGCCTCGTCGGTTTGCCGGTGCGAATCAATCTCGCGCATCAGCAAATGGGTTTGGCGGTTCGACTCTTCCTGCGCCACCTGCCGGCTCTTGTGCGCCAGCACCAGCCACCAGGCCACCAGCCCGGCGATGACCAGCAGCGCCATATAGGCTTTTAAAAACCCCGAGCGCAGGGCCGACTCGGACAGCGCCAGCTCGCTCAGCGCCCCCATCTCCTGGCGATACAGCAGGCCAAACACGCTGGCCAGCAGCGGCACGATGATCAGCATCAGCAGCAAAAAGTGAGCAAGCCCGGTATCCAGATAGGGCCAGATACGCTGCGGCAGCAGCCAGCGCAACGCGGCCGACCATTGCACCGACAGGCTGGCGTGCGGCTTGCACAAATCGCCGCAACGCGCATCCAGCGCGCAGCACAGCGAGCAAATAGCGCCCTGGTAAGCCGGGCAATGCGCCATGTCGGGGCCTTCGTAGGCCCTCTCGCAAATCACGCAGTGCTGCGTGGCGTAGCGCTTGCAGGCGCCTTCGGCCTCGGCGGTCTGGCTGGCGCGGGCGATGTAATAACGCCCCTTTGTTGCCCAAGCGATCAAGGGGGCCGCCACAAATGCGGTTGCCATGGCGATCACCGCCGAAAACGCCTGCGCCAGCTCGCCATAAAGCCCAAGGTGGGCCGTCACCGACAACAGCGAGGCCAGCGCCATGGCCCCCACGCCCACCGGGTTGATGTCATAAAGATGGGCACGTTTGAACTCAATGCCCGGCGGCGACAGGCCCAGCGGCTTGTTGATCACCAGGTCGGCCACCACGGCCATCACCCAGGCGATGGCGATGTTGGAGTACAGCCCCAGCACATCGCCCAGGGCCTGGAACACGTTCATCTCCATCAGCATGAAGGCAATCAGCGTGTTGAACACCACCCATACCACGCGGCCGGGGTGGCTGTGCGTGATGCGCGAGAAAAAATTGGACCAGGCCAGCGAACCGGCGTAGGCGTTCGTCACATTGATCTTGAGCTGCGACACCAGGACGAACAGCGCAGTTGCCGCCACCGCCAGCCCGTAGTTTGGAAACACATACTCATAGGCGGCCAGATACATCTGGTTGGGGTCTACCGCGCGGTCTGGCGGCACCATGTTGGAGATGGCCAGGTAGGCCAGCAGCGAGCCGCCCAGCATCTTGACCACGCCCAGCACAACCCAGCCCGGCCCGCCCGCCAGCACCCCGCCCCACCAGCGCCAGCGATTGGCGCGGCTTTGCACCGGCATGAAGCGCAGGTAGTCGGCCTGTTCGCCCATCTGGGTAATCAGTGCAATGCCCACCGTTAGCGCAGCACCAAACAGGTGCAAATCAAACTGACCACCCAAGCCACTTTCACCACCATAGTGCACAACACCCAAAAAAGCACCAGGATTGCGCAGAAACACATAGACAAAGGGAACGATCAGCATCACCAGCCACAGGGGCTGCGTCCAGACCTGCAGGCGGCTGATGGCCGACACCCCATGCGTGACCAGCGGAATCACCACCAGCGCACAGACCAGATAACCCCAACGGGGCGGAATCCCCAGGGCAAGGTCCAGCGCATAGGCCATGACGGCGGCTTCGAGCGCAAAGAAAATAAAGGTGAATGAGGCGTAGATCAGCGAGGTCAGCGTCGAGCCGATATAGCCAAAACCGGCGCCGCGGGTCAGCAAATCCATGTCCACGCCATAGCGCGCGGCGTAAATGCTGATGGGCAGGCCCGCCAGAAAAATGATGAGGCCGGTGGCCACAATCGCCCAGAAGGCATTGGTAAAGCCGTATTTCACCAGCAGCGTGGCACCCACGGCCTCCAGAATCAGGAAGGAAGCCGCGCCAAAGGCCGTGTTGGCGACGCGAAAGGTAGACCATTTGCGAAAGCGCTGCGGCGTAAAGCGCAGCGCATAGTCTTCCATGGTCTCGCTGGCAACCCAGCTGTTGTAGTCGCGCCTGACCTTGATGACGCGCTGTACCGCCACGTCTGGGCCCATGGGCCCGTCCCGCGTTGCCGTGAGCGCATCGGGGCGGGCGGGTGGCGAGGGCATGACCGAAACGTCCATGGCTGAGTCGGATGCGAAGTGGTGACGGATCTTTCTCAGTGCAGGTTCTGTGCCATCACCCCCCATAGGCATCCCTAGGCATCCGCATCCCGCCGGTTTGCCGCCACTCTGGTGGCACCATTCTTGCACCCCGGCATGGCACATCAAGCAGACAGCCCGCCCCGAAAGAGCCCCATGGAACTGACCCCTAGAGAAAAAGACAAGCTGCTTATTTTCACGGCGGCCCTGCTGGCCGAGCGCCGCCAGGCCCGCGGCCTCAAGCTCAACTACCCGGAAGCCGTGGCGCTGATCAGCGCCGCCGTGATGGAAGGCGCGCGCGACGGCAAGACCGTGGCGCAGCTGATGAGCGATGGCCGCACCCTGCTGACCCGCGCCGATGTGATGGATGGCATTGCCGAGCTGATCCCCGACATCCAGGTGGAGGCCACGTTTCCCGACGGCACCAAGCTGGTCACGGTGCACCAGCCCATCGTTTGAACACCCCCCTTTCTGCGGAGACCCTCACCATGCGTTCCCATCGCCCCTCCAACCACTTCGTCGCTCTGTTTTTTATAGCTGCCTGCGCCCTATCCGCAAGCGCCAGCGCCCATACAGGGGTTGAATCCCACGCCCATCCCAGTTTTTTCAGCGGCTTCATTCACCCCTTGCTGGGCATGGACCACCTCGCCGTCATGGTGGCGGTGGGCTTGTGGAGCGCACTGGCCGCGCGCCGCGCCGGGCCCGAGCTGCTGTGGGGGCCGCTGGGCTTCGCCACGCTGCTGCTGGCCGGCGCCGTGCTGGGCCTGCAAGGTGTAGCCATCCCTGCGGTGGAACCCATGATCGCGGCCTCGCTGCTGGTCACCGGCCTGCTGGTGGTGTCACGCCTGCACGCGCCCGGACTGGTGGCGGCGCTGGGGATAGGCGTGTTTGCCGTGTTCCACGGTGTGGCCCACGGCTACGAGCTGGCAGGCAGCGCCAACGCCTGGGCCACCCTGGCGGGCATGCTGGCGGCCACCGTGCTGCTGCACGCCAGCGGCCTGGGTCTCGGCTGGGTCTTGCGCCGCGCCAGCGTCTGGATTCCGCGCGCGGCAGGTGCCGGCGTTGCCGTGTATGGTGTGACGCTGCTGGCACAGCTGGCCTGAAAGAAGGACTGCCATGATTCCCGGCGAACTGATCACCGACGGCCCCGACCACCTGCTGAACCAGGGGCGGCGCACGCTGACCCTGGTGGTGCAAAACACGGCCGACCGGCCCATCCAGGTGGGCTCGCACTACCACTTTGCCGAAACCAACGCCGCCCTCGGCTTTGACCGGGATGGGGCACGCGGCATGCGCCTCAACATTGCCTCCGGCACCGCCGTGCGCTTTGAGCCGGGCCAGCAGCGCACCGTCGAACTGGTGGATTTCGCGGGCGACCGGAAAATTTACGGGTTCCGCGGTTTGGTGCAGGGAGCACTCTGATGGCCACCATTGGACGCCGCGCCTACGCGGAAATGTTTGGCCCCACCGTCGGTGACCGGCTGCGGCTTGCCGACACGGAGTTGGTCGTCGAAGTCGAAGCCGACTACACGCTGCGCGCCGGCAGCTACGGCGAGGAAGTCAAGTTCGGCGGCGGCAAGACCATCCGCGACGGCATGGCGCAGTCGCAAAAAACCCGCGACGGCTCGGGAACCGGCCCTGAGGGCGGGGGCGCCATGGACTGCGTGATGACCAACGCGCTCATCCTGGACCACTGGGGCATCGTCAAGGCCGACATAGGCCTCAAGGGCGGGCGCATTGCCGCCATCGGCAAGGCCGGCAACCCCGACGTTCAGCCCGGCATCGACATCATCATTGGCCCCGGCACCGAGATCATCAGCTGCGAAGGCATGATCGTCACCGCGGGCGGCATCGACTCGCACATCCACTTCATCTGCCCGCAGCAGAT
>CAZWDK010000181.1:0-6476 GCA_964633095.1 uncultured Polaromonas sp.
ACCAGGCCGATGCCGATCGCCAGCCAGGCGATCTGCGCGGCGGTTTCGCGGGCGGTGGCGCGCTTTTGCAGTTGCGGAATCAGGTCGGCCAGCGCGACGTAGATGAAGCTGCTGGCGGCGATGATCAGGAAGAAGGGCAGGTGGTCGTACAGCCGGTCCACCAGCGCGTAACCGACCACGCCGCCCAGCGCCGTCACCGCGCCGGCCAGTGACACCTTGATCAGGGCGATGCGCCGGTTGTTGGAGCTTTGGCGCAGCACCACCAGGTCACCCATGTGGTGGGGCACTTCGTGCACCAGCACGGCCAGCGCGGCCACCGCGCCCAGGCGCAGGTCGGCCACAAAGGCGGAGGCAATCAGGATGCCGTCGCCGAAGGCGTGCACGCTGTCGCCCGTCAGCACGGCCCAGCTGCCCGATTTGGGTGCGTGGCTGTGGCCATGGCTGTGATGGCCGTGATCGTGGCCCTCCTCATGCTCATGGTGGTGTTCATGGCCGTGGTGCCACAGCTCGGCCTTGTCCAGCAGAAAGAAAAACACCAGCCCCACCAGCAAGGCGGCAAACAGCTCCTGCGCGCCGGCCTGGCTTTCAAAGGCCTCGGGCAGCAGGTGCATGAAGGCGGTGGCCAGCAGCGCGCCGGCGGCCAGGCTGAGCATGTGCTGGGTGTAGCGGGCCAGCACGCCAAAGCTGAGCAGCGCCGCCAGCCACACACTGCCAATGCCCGCGGCCATGGTTCCCATCAAAATTGCTATCAAAGTCATAGCTGCTTGCGCCCGTCTTGCTTGGGCCTAAGCCCTGAATGATTAATAAATACCGAAAAAAGCAGCCCCAGAGGCCAGGCCTTACACGGCGAAACCCCGGACGCGCAGTGTCTGCTGGCGGCCGGGGCTTGTTTTGATCTTATCAAGCCTGTCAAGAGGGGGAGCCTAAAAAAGCCGCCTCGCAAAGTGCCGAGGCGGCTGACGGGCTGACGATGGCGATGTTCAGGCCACGCCGTGCGTTTTAAACCAGGCCAGCGCGCGCCTGAAACCATCTTCGGCCGCGGCCTTGCGGTAGCTGGGGCGGTAGTCGGCATGGAAGGCGTGCGGTGCGTCGGGGTAGACAACGAATTCGGAGGCCTTGGCGGCGGCATTGCCCTTGGCGCCCGCCTCGGCCAGCGCCTCCTTCATCTGGTTCACGGTGCTCAGCGCAATGCCGCCGTCCTGCCCGCCATAAAGGCCCAGCACCGGCGCCTTCAGGCTGGCCGCCAGGTCAATCGGGTTTTTCGGCATCAGGGCGTTGGGCGTGCCGACCAGCCGGCCATACCAGGCGACGGCCGCCTTGACGTTTTTGCTGTGCGCGGCATACAGCCAGGTGATGCGGCCACCCCAGCAAAAGCCGGTGATGCCCACCTTTTCAAGGTTGCCGCCGTTGGCAGCAGCCCATTTCACGGCACCGTCCAGGTCGGCCATGACCTGTTCGTCGGGCACCTTGTTGACGACTTCGGCCATCAGCCTGCCGATCTCGTTGTAGCTGCCGGGGTCGCCCTGGCGCGCATAGAGCTCGGGCGCAATCGCCAGGTAGCCGGCCCTGGCAAAGCGGCGTGCGGTGTCGGCAATGTATTCGTGCACGCCAAAAACCTCCTGCACCACCAACAGCACCGGCAAGTGGGTTTTGCCGGCCGGTGCCGCGTAAAAAGCCGGCACCTTGAAGCCATTGACCTCGTAACTGGTCTCGCCGGTCTTGAGGCCCTCGGACGAGGTCTTGATGGCGGTCTGCGCCCTGATGGGCAGGGCGCTGGCGGCATAGCCCAGGCCCAGCGCGGCCTTCAGCGCGCTGCGGCGGCTGGCGCCGGCTTCGCTGGACTGGCCTGGCAGCAAGGCATTGAAGTCATTTTTCTGGTCCAGGTTCAGCATGGCGACAGTCTCCAAATAAGGTGATGGGGGCAAACCACCGGAGTCTATGCGGACCCGGCGCTTCTTGCCGGCGCGGCGCGGGGCCAGCTGCCAGCGCCCTCACTCGGTCACGCGGAAATGTCCGGCCATCTTTTCGTGCCCTTCGCCGCAGAAGTTGTCACAGAGAAAATCGTAGCTTCCCGGCTGGTCGAAGCGCACGCGCAGCGTGGTGAGCCGACCCGGCGGCAGATCGGCGCGCATTTTCAGCTCAGGAATATGAAAGCCGTGCATGAAGTCAAGCGCGGTGATCTCCAGCACGGCGGTCTGCCCCTTTTGCAACACAATTTCGTTGGGGGAGTAGAAAAACCGGCGGGCCGTGATGCGGATCACCGGCGCCTGCGCCGCGCCGGCGACCGGCCTGCCCAGTCCAAAGGCACCGGCAACGCAGCTGCCGGCCAGGGCGAAGCCACGCCGCAACAGCCGGCGTCTCTGTTCATCCATGCTCATGCGCCCTGGGCGGAAAATTCCTGGATCGCGTAGGCGACCGGTCTGGCCTCGGCCGCCACCTCGCGAAAACCCAGGCCCTTGCCGGGTGCCGCCGGGTCCCAGTCCAGCGGGGTGCGCTTGTCCTGGCTGCCCGGCGCCGGCAGGGCAAAGATCAGCGACTTCGCGGAATGGTGCGCGATGTGCCCCGTCATGTGGTGGTTTTCCTGATGGATATGGCCATAAAACACCACCACGTTGGTGTAGGGCATCAGCAGCTCGATGGCCTTGGCGCCGTCGCGGGTGGCCCAGTCCCACTTGGGCGCCAGGTCAAACAGGGGGCGGTGCGTCAGCACCACGATGCGCGCGTCGCTGGCCTGGCGGCTCAAATCCTGCTGCAGCCAGGCCAGCTGTGCCTGGCCAATGCTGCCGCCGGGGTCCGACACATTGTCGATGGCGATGAAGTGGACCCCCTTGTGGTCGAAGGCGTAAAAGGTGTCGCCGAAAAACTCCTTGTAGGCGGCTCCGGCGTCAAGCGCTGCGTCGTGTTCGCCGGCCAGGAAGCGCACCGTCTTGACCTTGAGCCCGGCGGCGATGTCGCGAAACCCGGCCAGACGCCGGCGCCGCTCGGCCGGGTCGTCGGTGGTGTGGGTGAGGTCACCGGTGAAGACAATGAAGTCGGGCGGCTCGGCCAGTGCGTTCACCGCCGCCACGGCCTTTCTGAGGGTGTTGGCGGCGTCGGGGTTGGCGGGGCCGCTGTAGCCCCAGTGGGTGTCGGAGAGCTGCACAAAATGGAAGTCGTCGTAGGCCGCAGCCTTGCCGGCGCCCGCCAGCGCGTGGCCCGGCAGGCCGGACATGTAAACCACGCCGCCGCCCGCCGCCACGAGCCGGATGAAGTCTCTGCGGGTGTTGCCTGAATGGTTCATTGCTGACTCCTGAATGAGGTGTTGAAAAGCCGGAACGGACAGGGCGCCAAACGCGACAGAGCCCTGTTCATCTGTCAATACCGGCTTGCCGGCCATTTCATTCCGGCGCCCGCACATTTATTTGCCGCCCAGGGTCTTCAAGCCCCACGCCTCCACGAGACCCAGGGCATTATTTCGAACTGGAGCGGTCAAAGCCGTCACAATCATTCGTGATGCGGGAATAAAACGTCGCGATGTGAGGTAAACCAGCAACAAGGGCGAGGCATGACTTGACACCCGAACGCGACAAGCCCGACAGCACCCGATTTGAGGCCCTGATGCTGCCGCATCTGGATGCGGCCTACAGCCTGGCGCGCTGGCTGGTGCGAGACAGCCACCATGCGCAGGACCGGGTTCAGGAGGCGTATCTGCGGGCGTTTCGCTATTTCCACCGGTTCCGCGGCGGTGACGCCCGTCCCTGGCTGCTGCGCATCGTGCGCAACACCTGCTATTCGTGGCTGGCAACCCATAGCCAGCAGGCCGAGATGCTGGAGTTCCACGATGACGATTTGCACGATGCCAGCGGTCCGGACGATGCCTTCGGCGGAAATCCGGAGACGCTGCTGTTGCGCAAGGCCCAACGCGAGGAGGTGCTGTCGGCAGTCGAGGCCTTGCCCCTGCATTTTCGGGAGGTGATCGTCTTGCGGGAAATGGATGAAATGACTTACGAGTGCGTTGCGCAGGTGCTGGACATCCCGGTGGGAACAGTCATGTCACGCCTGTCGCGCGCACGCGCCCTGCTACGCCAGGCCCTGAGTCACCCAGAGTAAGGTTTTACGCATGAACACCCACATGGACAGAGACCTCGATGAACTGCTGAAGAACGCGGCGCTGCATCGCGACAAGGCGCCCGCGGCACTGCGCCAACGCATCCTGGACGACATTGCCGAACACGCCACGGCCGAACGCCCAGGCTGGCGCGAGGCCGTGCTGCAAGCCATCCAGCTTCGCTGGATGACCCTGGGCACCGGCTTTGCCGCCGGGGTGCTGGCCAGCGCCGTGGCCCTGCAGCTGCTGGGGGGCTGGCCATCACCCTCGGCCGCGCCGGAAGCACTGAACCGTGAAATCGTCGCCAGCCATGTGCGCTCGCTGATGGCCAGCCATTTGCTCGACATTCCATCGTCGGATCAACACCAGGTGAAGCCCTGGTTTCTGGGCAGGCTCGACTATTCGCCAACGGTGCGCGATCTGTCGGCCGCCGGCTTTCCCCTGACCGGCGGACGGCTGGACTACATCGATGGCCGGCCGGTCGCCGTGCTGGTTTATTCGCGCGGCCAGCATGTGATCAATCTTTACACCTGGCCGGCCACAGGCAGCAGCTCACCGACTGACAGCCCCGCCTCGCTGCAGGGATTCAACCTGCTTGGGTGGACGCAGTCCGGCATGCGTTTTCGGGCGGTGTCGGACATCGGCCCGGTCGAACTGGCGCAGTTCGCCCGGCTGGCCAGCGCGGCGGCGCCGCCCTGATCCGCTTTTTGGCTGTTCCGCTGGGACGCTCAGTGCGCTTTTTCCCAGTTCTCACCCACCCCGATCTCGGCCAGCAGGGGCACCTTGAGCTCGGCCACGCCCGCCATCAGGCGTGGGATCTCGGTCCTGACCCATGCCACCTCGGCCTCGGGCACCTCAAACACCAGTTCATCGTGCACCTGCATGATCATCCTGGTGGCGCGCTTTTCGGCGTCCAGCACCTGCTGCACCTTGACCATGCTGAGCTTGATCAGGTCGGCCGCCGTGCCCTGCATGGGCGCGTTGATGGCGGCGCGTTCGGCACCGCTGCGGCGCGGGCCGTTGGGCGAATTGATTTCCGGCAGATAGAGGCGCCGGCCGAACACGGTTTCCACATAGCCCTTGCTTTTGGCGCTCTGTCTGGTTTCGTCCATGTACTGCTTCACGCCGGGGTAGCGCTGAAAGTATCTGTCGATATAGGCGGCGGCGGCCTTGGTTTCTATGCCCAGGTTACGCGCCAGGCCAAAGCTGCTCATGCCGTAAATCAGGCCGAAGTTGATGACCTTGGCATAGCGCCGCTGCTCGCTGCTGACCTGATCGACGGCCACGCCAAAGACCTCGGCGGCGGTGGCGCGGTGCACGTCAAGACCTTCGGTGAAGGCGCGCAGCAGCGCCTCGTCGCCGCTGATGTGGGCCATGATGCGCAGCTCGATCTGCGAGTAGTCGGCGCTGGCGATCACGCTGCCGGCGGCCGCCACAAAGGCCTCGCGCACGCGCCGGCCCTCGGCCGTCTTGACCGGAATGTTCTGCAGGTTCGGGTCGTTGCTCGACAGACGGCCGGTCACGGCCACCGCCTGGGCGTAATGCGTGTGCACCCTGCCCGTTCTGGGCAGCGCCAACAGGGCCAGCTTGTCGGTGTAAGTGCCCTTGAGCTTGGACAGGCCGCGGTGCTCCAGGATCTTGGCCGGCAGCGGGTAGTCTTCGGCCAGTTTTTCCAGCACCTCTTCGTCGGTGCTGGGCGCGCCGGTGGCGGTTTTCTTGATGATGGGCAGGCCCAGCTTGGTGAAGAAGATCTCGCCAATCTGCTTCGGTGAACCGAGGTTGAAGGGCTGGCCCGCCAAATTGTGCGCCTCGGCCTCCAGCTGCAAAATGCGCGCGCCCAGCTCGCCGCTCTGCCTGGCCAGCATGGGCGCGTCAATCAGCACGCCGTTGCGTTCGATGCGGTACAGCGTCTCGCTGCTCTGCATTTCAAGCTCGTAAATAAAGCGCAGCCTGTCATTGGCCGCTATCTGGGGCCACAGCACGCGGTGCACGTCCAGCGTCTGGTCGGAGTCTTCGCAGGAGTATTCGGCCGCCTTGGCCACATCGACCTGGTTGAACTTGATCTGGTTTGCGCCCTTGCCGCACAGGTCTTCGTAGTTGATGCCGCTGCGCCCCAGATGCCGCTCGGCCAGGCTGGCCAGGCCGTGCGGCTTGTGCACTTCCAGCACATAGCTTTGCAGCATGGTGTCGTGGGCATAACCCTGCACCTCGATGCCGTGGTTGGCAAACACATGGCGGTCGTATTTGACATGCTGCCCGAGTTTTTGCCGGGCCGGGTTCTCCAGCCAGGGCTTGAGCCTGGCCAGCACCTGGTCGCGCGGCAGCTGCTCGGGGGCGCCGGGGTAGTCGTGCGTCAGCGGAATGTAGGCGGCCTCGCCGGGCGTGACGC
>CAZWDK010000182.1:0-6458 GCA_964633095.1 uncultured Polaromonas sp.
GGGCTTCGTTGATGGGGTAGCTGGAGCCGATCAGGCCCTCGGCCGTGGCCAGGGCGGCCTGGAAGGCGGGCAGCTGCGCCGGCAGGCGCGGATCGGCCACCGTCACCTCGTGCCGGGCCTGCAGGCGTGCCAGCTGGTCGGGCGGCAGTTCGCGAAAGACCAGGACTTTTTTTCGGGCGCTGGGGCTGTTCATGCTCAGAGTCCTGCGGCCTGCAGTTCGGCGCGGGTCGGCAGGCCCTCGCTGTCGCCCAGCACCTGCACGGCGCGCGCGCCAATCCAGGCGCCGCGCTTCACCGCCTCGGGCACGCTCAGGCCGTCGAGCAGGGCGCTGATCACGCCGCAGGCAAAGCCGTCGCCGGCGCCCACGGTGTCGACCACTTCGGCCACCGGAAAGCCGGGCACATGGCCGGTGCCGGCCGTGTCGCTGTCAAAGTAGGCGCCTGCCGCGCCCAGCTTGACGACCACCAGCTTGGCGCCGCGCTCGCGGTAAAAGCGGGCCACGCCCTCGGGCGTGGTTTCGCCGGTGAGGAACAGGCCTTCTTCCATGCCGGGCAGCACCCAGTCGGCATGTGTGGCCAGCTGGTTGATGGACTCGCGCATCAGTTCGGGCGTGGCCCACAGCGTGGGGCGCAGATTCGGGTCAAACGAGACGCTGCGGCGGGTGGCGCGCATGATTTCCATGGCCTTGCGGGCGGCCGGCAAGGTGGTGGCCGAGAGCGCCGGGAAGACGCCGGTGGCATGCAGATGGCGGGCCGAGAGCAGCCAGGCTTCATCGATGTCGTTGACGCCCATGTGGCTGGCGGCCGAGCCCTTGCGGTGGTATTCCACCGGCGGGTCGCTGCCGTCGGTGACCTTGCCCTTGAACTGGAAGCCGGTTTTCTGGGTGGCGTCGCAAATGACATGCGAGCAGTCCACGCCCTCGGCCGACAGCGCGGCCAGCAGGTAGCGGCCCATGGAGTCGGTGCCGAGCCGGCTGGCCCAGCCCACTTTCAGGCCCAGGCGGGCCAGGCCTATGGCCACGTTGGTCTCGGCACCGGCGGTGCGCTTGTGAAAGGCTTCGGCCTGCTCCAGCGGTCCGGGGCGGTCGGCCACCAGCAGCATCATGGCTTCGCCAAAGGTAATTACGTCCAGCGCGTAGGTCATGGGGATCTCCGGTTTTTCTGTTTCAGGGGATGGGGCGACGGCGGCTCGCCATGCCGGCGGCCAGCTGGCGCAACTGGTCGATTTCCTGGCGCGTGACGGCCAGCAGGTCGTCACCGATCAGCGGGTATTCAATGGCCCAGGGCATGTGGGCCGGCAGGGCGCGCAGCACGGCGCGCCAGGGCGCGCTGGACTCGGCCAGGGGCACGGCGACCCAGCGCTGCGGCTGGCGCTGCACACCCTTGCAATGCACATAGCGCACCTGCGGCGCGAGGGCGGCGGCGGCCTGCAGCGGACATTCGCCGCTCCAGTGCCAGTTGCCCATGTCAAAGGTCATGCCCAGGAAGACATCCTGGGCGTTGGCGGTGGCAAAAAAATCCTGCATGGCGGCCAGCGTGCCGGCCAGAGGGGTCTGGTCGTTCTCGATCACGAGTTCGACCCCGGCCGCGCCCAGGCGTTCCTTCAGCGGCGCCAGCGTGGCGTGCGATGTCTGGCCGAAACCGCCTATCGCCATTTTCAGGCGCGGCGCGCCCAGGGCCTGGGCGGCGGCCAGGGCGCGCTCCAGCGCGGGCATGTCCACGGCACCATCGGCGGCCCAGAGGTAGCCGGTGCAGGAATACACCAGGCTTTTGCCGGCCGCGCGTGCGGCTTCGGCAATGGCGGGGAGCTCGCTGGCGGGGTCCAGCAGCAGCTCGCTGCGCACCTCCACGCCATCGGCGCCGGCGGCAAAGCTGAGCTGGCTAAACCAGCGCTGGCCGTGGCGCCGCACCTCGGCCGCGCCAAACGAGGACAGGGAAACCAGGATGGGGGGCGCGCCGCTCTGGCCTGCGGCGCTGCCGCAGGCGTCAGTGGGCATGTTGCGAGCTCAGGATCTGGCCCAGGAAGCTGCGCGTTTTTTCGTTCTGCGGCTTGCTGAAGAACTGCTCGGGCGGCGCCTGCTCGACGATCTTGCCGTCGGCCATGAAGATCACGCGGTCGGCCACGCTGCGGGCAAAGCCCATTTCGTGGGTGACGCAGAGCATGGTCATGCCGTCTTCGGCCAGGCCTATCATGGTGTCCAGCACTTCCTTGACCATTTCCGGGTCCAGCGCCGAGGTGGGCTCGTCAAACAGCATGATCTTGGGCGTCATGCACAGGGCGCGCGCAATCGCCACGCGCTGCTGCTGGCCGCCCGAAAGCTGGCTCGGGTATTTGTTCGCCTGCTCGGGAATGCGCACGCGCGTCAGGTATTTCATCGCGATGGCTTCGGCCTCCTGCTGGCTCAGGCCGCGCGAGCGCATGGGCGCCAGCATGCAGTTCTGCAAAATCGTCAGGTGCGGAAACAGGTTGAACTGCTGGAACACCATGCCGACTTCCTGGCGCACCGAATCGACATTCTTGCCACCGGCCGTCAGGTCTATGCCGTCGACCACGATGCGGCCCTTTTGCACGGTCTCCAGCCGGTTGATGCAGCGGATCAGGGTGGACTTGCCCGAGCCCGAAGGCCCGCAGACCACGATGCGCTCCCCGGCCGCTACGCTCAGGTTGATGTCGGTCAGCACCTGGAACTTGCCATACCACTTGTCGACCGCTTCGATGCGGATGATGGGTTCGGCCGGCGCCGGGTGGGTGGCGGCAGGCGTGGGGGATTGCATTGTGTCTGTCATGAAAGCACCGTGGTCGGCTGGTCGGCAACTGGGAGTCAGGTTTACTGCAGTTTGGGCAGGTCGGTTTCCAGCCACTTCTGGTAGAGCTTGTTGAGCTCGCCGTTGGCCGTGTTCTTGGTGACGAAGTCGTCCACCGTTTTCAGCAGCTCGGCCTGGCCGGGGCGCATCGCCACGGCCATCACCTGCTGGCGCAGCAGGAACTTGCTTTCAAGCGTGTTGGCCGGTGCGCGCTTGGCGATTTGCGCGGCGACGGTGGTGGAGCAGCCGATGGCGTCGACCTGGCCCGACAGCAGGGCCTGCATGGCCGATGCGTCGTCGTCAAAGCGGCGGATTTCCGTGCCCTCGGGCGCGACGGCGGTCAGTGCCACGTCCTGCGTGCTGGCACGGGCCACGCCCACGCGCTTGCCCTTGAGGTCAGCCGCAGTCTTGATGTCGGCTTTTTTGCTGCCGAACAGCACGATGCTGGCGGCGGCATAGGGCTTGGAGAACTGGACCTGCTTGGCGCGCTCGGGCGTCACGGCCAGCGAGGCCACCAGCAGGTCGACCTTGTTGGTCAGCAAAAACGGGATGCGGTTCGGGCCGGTCACGGGCACGATGTTGACCTTGACGCCCAGGTCCTTGGCCAGCAGGCGGGCCACATCGGCGTCGTAGCCGTCAGGCTGGTTGCTGCTGTTCATGGTGCCATAGGGCGGAAAGTCGACCAGCATGCCGACGGTCAGCTCGCCTTTTTTCTTGATGTCGGCCACCGTCTGCGCGCGGGCCGCGGGCGCCCAGGCGGACAGCGTGGCGGCCAGGCCCAGGGCCAGGGCGGTGCCCGTGAAGACGCGGCGTTGCAGATGCTTGATCATGGTGATTCTCCGGGGATTGAGGTGGGGAAAAAGACAGCGGGAAAGGGGCGGGCCCGCCTCAGCGGGCCAGCGCCGCGGCATGCTGGCGTTCCATGCGCGCGGCCAGCAGGGACAGCGGCCAGCACAGCACAAAGTAAATGGCGGCCACCATGCTGAAAACCAGCAGCGGCTGGAAGGTGGCGTTGTTGATGATCTGGCCGGCGCGCGTCACTTCGGTAAAGCCGATGATGGCCGCCAGCGAGGTGCCCTTGATGATCTGCACCATGTAGCCGACGGTGGGCGCCAGCGCAATGCGAAAGGCCTGCGGCAGGATCACGTCGCGCATGCGGGAGGCATAGGACAGGCTGAGCGCATGGGCCGCTTCTACCTGCCCGGCCGGAATGGCCTGGATGCAGCCGCGCCAGATCTCGCCGAGGAAGGCGCTGCTGTTCAGGATCAGCGCGGCACCGGCCGCCACCCAGGGGTTGATTTCAATGCCCAGAATCGGCGCGCCGAAGAACACCAGAAACAGCTGCAGCAGCAGCGGCGTGCCCTGGAAAATCAGGATGAAGCCGCGCGCCAGCGCTTGCGCCACGCGGTTTTCAGCGGTGCGGCCCAGGGCCACCAGCAGGCCGCCCAGCGCGCCGCCGCCAAAGGCAATCAGCGACAGGCCGATGGTCCATTTGGCCGCTTCAAGAATGAACAGGAATTCATCAAAGCCGAAGGTACGCATTATCGACGGTCCGGGTAGTTGAGGCTGGTTTTGTAAATCACGCGGAACAGTGCCGAAAAGGCCAGCGCCAGCGCCAGGTAGATCACGGCCACCACGATGTAGATCTCAAAGCTGCGGAAGGTCTGCGACTGCAGGCTGGCCGCCACCGAGGTCAGGTCGTCGGCCGAAATCGCCGAGACCACGGCCGAGCTCAGCATCAGCAGGATGAACTGGCTGGTCAGCGCCGGGTAAATCGCCTTGAGCGCCGGCTTCAGGATGACGAAGCGGAAGATTTCGTGGCGCTTCAGGTTGAGTGCCAGCCCGGCTTCGATCTGGCCCTTGGGGATGGCCTCGATGCCGGCGCGGATGATCTCGGTGGCGTAGGCGCCGAGGTTCACCACCATGGCCGTCAGGGCCGCGGTGTAGGCGGTCCAGCGCAGGCCCAGGGCGGGCAGGGCAAAGAAGAAAAAGAACAGCTGCACCAGAAAGGGCGTGTTGCGGATCAGCTCGATGTAGGCGTTGATCAGGAAGCGCAGCGGCCTGGGCCCCGCGGTTTTGCCCCAGGCGCAGGCGATGGCCAGGACCAGCCCGAACAGCATCGCCAGCAGCGACAGCTCGATGGTGTTCCAGGTGCCTTTGAGCAGCAGCGGCCAGGCCGCAAAGACATCGCCAAATTGAAATGTGTAGTTCATGAGCGGGCGCCGCAGGTCGGTGTGCAAACGCTGGTATGAGCAGTCGGTACAAAATTTTCGATGCGGTGTCAGGGCTGTCTTCGGCCATCTATGAAACCGGTTTCAGTGAATTATAAAAGCACAGGTACCGGCCTTGTAACCTGGGGATTACCCTAGTATTCCTGTTGGCCCGGCGAGGGTTCGGCGTCACGCCCGGCGCAGGGGTGCCGCCAGGCTGGCGCTTAGGGAAGGGGTGTTGTCTTGTCGGGCGCCGAGGAGCCGCGCGGCACCAGACGACCTGGCAGCAGGATCTGGCGCGGTGGCAGCGCCAGTCCCTTCAGGCGCTCGATCAGGCAGCCGGCCGCGACCTGGCCCAGCTCATCGGTCGGCTGGGCGATCGTGCTGAGGCCAGGCCCCACATAGGGCGACCATTCGGTCTCGTCAAAGCCGACCAGGCCGATGTCGCTGCCGAATTTCCAGCCCAGGCGCGCCATGGCCGCCACCAGGCGCAAGGTCACCACGGCGTTGCTGGAGAGCACGCCCGGCAGGCGCCCGCCGGCACGCTGGCGCAGGCTGCGCAGCGCCAGTTCCAGCCCGCCGCTGTCCTCGGCGCTGCTTTCAAAGGTGCCGCCTTGCAGGCCTGCCGCGTCCTGCGCCAGGTCCGCCGCCGTGTCGCTGACGAAGCTGCGAAAAGCGGCGGCGCGTTCCATGCGCGAACTCACGTCCCTGATCGGTTCAGAGACAAACAGCAGCTCGCGGTAACCGGCCTGCACCAGGTGCAGGGCGCCCAGGCGCACCGCGCCGGCATTGTCAAGTGAGACAAAGTCGGCCTGCATGTCGTGGTGGCGGCGGTCCACCAGCACCACCGGCTTGCCGTGGCGCGCGGCATCGGCGGCGGCGCCGGCGTCACCGCCCAGGGTGTTCAGGATGAAGCCATCGACCTGGTAGGCGGTCAGCGCCTCGATGGCCTCGCTTTCGCGCCGGCTGTCGTTGCCCAGGTTGAACAGCATCAGCAGGTAGCCGGCGTCCTGGCAGGCCTTTTCGGCGCCGCGCAGCACCGCCACCGAAAACGGGTTGGTGATGTCGGCCACCACCAGCCCGATCAGGTGCGAGCGGCCGCGCTTCAGGGCCTGGGCCATGGGGCTGGGCGAGTAGGCCAGGGCGGCGATGGCGACTTCGACGCGCGTGGCGATGTCGCGCGTGAGCAGGGTGTCGCGATGGTTCAGGAATCGCGACACCGTGGCCTTGGAGACGCCGGCATGGCGCGCCACGTCCGCAATCGTGGGGCGGGCGGCGGGCGGGGTGGAGGCGGCGGTTCGTGGAAGCTTTTTGGCGGGCATCTGAAAGAGAGGGAGAGAATGGATGGGAAGGGCCGTCGTGCCTTGTTGAAACCAGTTTCAGTAAATGGTAGCACCAAGCCAGTGGCGCCGGCAGTCCGCTTGGATGCTATTTTTATGATAGC
>CAZWDK010000183.1:0-6451 GCA_964633095.1 uncultured Polaromonas sp.
CCGTTTTGCCCATGACCGGCAGCCCCTGGCGCCTGTCCGTTGCCCCGATGATGGACTGGACCGACCGCCATTGCCGCTATTTCCACCGCCTGTTGTCGCGTCACGCCCTGCTCTATACCGAGATGGTGACCACGGGCGCCCTGATCCATGGCGATGTGGCGCGGCATCTGCGCTTTAACGTCGAGGAACATCCGGTGGCGCTGCAGCTGGGCGGCAGCGAGCCGGCCGAGCTGGCGCATTGCGCCAAGCTGGGCGAGCAATGGGGCTATGAAGAAATCAACCTGAACTGCGGCTGCCCCAGCGAGCGGGTGCAGCGCGGCGCCTTTGGCGCCTGCCTGATGGCCGAGCCGCAGCTGGTGGCCGACTGCGTCAAGGCCATGGTGGATGTGGTGAGTGTCCCGGTGACCGTCAAGCACCGGATCGGCATTGACAAAACCGAGAGCTATGAGTTTGTGCGCGACTTTGTGGGCGCCGTGAGCGAGGCGGGCTGCAAGGTGTTCACCGTGCATGCGCGCAATGCCTGGCTCAAGGGCCTTTCCCCGAAGGAAAACCGCGAAGTGCCGCCGCTGCGCTATGAGCTGGTGCACCGGCTCAAACGCGAGTTTCCCGGCCTCACCATCGCCGTCAATGGCGGCATTACCACCGGCGAACAGGTGGCCGGGCAGCTGGATCGGCTGGACGGCGTGATGATAGGCCGCGAGGCCTACCACAACCCCTGGTGGCTGGCCTCCTGGGATGCGGAGTTTTTCAGCGCAGCAGCGTCAGAATTGACCCGCGAATCGGTCGAAGAACAGATGGTGGATTACATGGCGCGCGAAGCCGCCGCGCATGGTACGCCCTGGAGCAGCATTGCCCGCCATATGCTGGGCCTGCGCCACGGTTTGCCGGGGGCGCGCCGCTGGCGCCAGGTGTGGAGCGACCACAGGCTCAAGGGCCTGCACCCGCGTGACGTAATGGCGCTGGCGCACGATGGCGTGGAGCAGGCCGCCTGAGTCATTTTCTTAAGAAAAAATGGCCTGCAGCCCGCTAAATACTTGAGCAACAAGCTATCAAAAGAATAGCGTAAATCGTCAGGCCGCGGTGCCGGACGCCATCATGTCGTGGATCAGCGCGGAGAAGGCACGCGCCGCCGGCGACATGGTGCGCTTGGCCAGGGTCACGATGCTGTAGTGGGTCAGCATGGCGTTGAGCTTCCTGACCGGCAGCCGCACCAGGGACTCGGCGCCGTGGTTCAGGCCCGGCGAATCGGGCGCCAGAATCACGGCGTTGGCCGTCAGCGCCAGCTGCCGCAAGGTGCTCATGTCGTTGCACACCACGCTGAACAGCGCGCGGTTCATGCGCTTGAGCTGGCTCTCGAAATGGCGCAGTACCAGTTCCGGCAGGTTGGGGCAGCCCACCGGGTAATCCATCAATTGCTCCAGCGACAGCTCGCCCGGCGCGAGCAGCGGATGGCCGGCGCGCGCGAAGAACGAGACGGCCACATTGGGCAGCCGCTTGAACTGCAGGCCCGGCTGCGTTTTGAGGTCGCGCGTGTCTGCCACGAACAGGTCCAGCTGCTGGTTGTTCAATTGCTCGCACAAGGTGGCTGCGTCGGCCACCTCGATTCGCACCGTCAGCTGCGGGTGCTGCTGGATCAGTCGCGACAGCGCAGGCTGCCCCAGCATGGCCGCGGCAAACGGGCCCAGCCCGACCTGGAGCTGGCCCATCGCCAGCCCTTGCAGCAGCTGCACGTCGCGCTTGATTTGCTGCGCATCGGCCAGCAGGTGGCGGGCGCGCGCCAGCACCAGTTCGCCGGCGGCGGTCAGCCGCACCTGCCCATAGGCCCGGTTGACCAGCGTCGCGCCCAAGTCCTCTTCCAGGCTTTCAATGCTGCGCGACAGGGCCGGCTGCGAGAGGTGCACCGCCTCCGCCGCCCGGCCAAAGCTGCCCTGGTCTGCCAGAGCCACAAGATGACTCAGCTTGCGCAATTGCATTTTGTGTTTCTTGCAAAAAGTTAGTCAATACTTTGCATTTGATTTTCATTTTACCAGCTACCAGAATGAAGGCGTTGTTACCATTTCAAGGAGACGCGCCATGAGAAATGTTCGCTGCTGCAGGCACGGGCTGCTGCTGTGTATTGGCTTCTTGCTGCTGAATCTGTCCCTGGCGGCGCAGGCGTATCCCGGCAAGGCCGTCACCTTCATGGTGCCGTACCCGGCCGGCGGCGGCACCGACGTGGTGGCCAGGTCGCTGGCCGAGCATATGGCCAGGCAGCTCGGCCAGCCCGTGGTGGTCGACAACAAACCCGGCGCGGGCGGCATCCTGGGCACCAACGCGGTGGCCAAGGCCGCTGCGGACGGTCACACCGTGCTGATCGGGCTGACTCAGTCGGTGCTCACCAACCAGTTTCTCTACAGCAAGCTGCCTTACGATCCGCGCAAGGACCTCGCCCTGGTCTCGCAAATTGCCACCGCGCCCTTGCTGCTGCTGGTGCCGGCGAGTTCACCGGTGCAAAGCCTGGGCGACCTGCGCCGGATGCTGGAAAAGTCCAGAGGTGCTGCCAGCTGCGGCTCCTGGGGCGCCGGTTCCTACCCGCATCTGGCCTGTGCCCACATGGCTTCGTCGCTCAAGACCTCCATCACCCATGTGGCTTACAAGGGCGAGGCGCCCATGCTGCAAGACCTGGTGGGCGGGCAACTCACGTTTGCGCTGGGCAGCCTTATTTCAGCCAAGCCCTATATGGATGGCGGCAGGCTGCGGGCGCTGGCCGTGACCGGCGAGCAGCGCGTTCCGACGCTGGCCGGCGTGCCCACGTTTGCGGAAGGCGCAATGCCCGACCCTGAATACCGCGTGAGCGGCTGGATTGCGATGCTGGTGCCGCTGGCGACACCGAGCCCGGTGGTCGACCGCCTGCAGCAGGCGGCGCAGCAGGCGATCAACTCGCCTGAACTGCGCAAGCGCTTCGAAGCCCTGGGCATGGTGGCGGTCGGCAGTACTGCCGAGCAGTTCCGCCAGCGCTACGCCGCGGACTGGCCGGTCTGGGAGCGGCTGGTCAAGGTCTCGGGCGCCAAACTTGATTAACGATGAAACGGGCGTGATGAGCATGAGCACCCATAACCTTCTTTCCGGCCAGACGGCCTGGCCCGGCGCGGACGACGATGCGGACAACGCCTGGCGCGGCTTTGTGGCAAGCTGGCCGCAGGCCGAGATACGCGGCGCCGACGGCCGTGTCGTCTGGACCATGGCCGGCTATGAATTCCTGCAGGACGAGCGGCCAGCGCCCACCGTGCACCCCGGGCTGTGGCAGCAGGCGCGGCGCAACCTGGCGCACGGTCTGTTCAAGGTCACCGAGCGCATCTACCAGGTGCGCGGCTTCGACCTCTCCAACATGACGCTGATCGAAGGCGAGCGCGGCGTCATCATCATTGATCCGCTGACCTGCGCCGAGACCGCGCAGGCCGCGCTGGCGCTGTACCGCCAGCAGCGCGGCGAGCGCCCGGTCAAGGCCGTGATCTACAGCCACAGCCACGTGGACCATTTCGGCGGCGTGCGCGGCGTGCTCGACGAGCAGGAGGCGATCCGCCAGGGCATTCCGGTCATCGCGCCCGCGGGCTTTCTGTGGCATGCCGTCTCGGAGAACATGATCGCTGGCAACGCCATGTCGCGGCGCTCGCAGTTCCAGTTCGGCTACACCCTGGCGCGTGGTGTTTGCGCCCAAGTAGATTGCGGCCTGGGCAAGAACGTGCCGCACGGCACCATCACGCTGATTCCGCCCACGCGCAGCATCGAGAAAGAGCGCGAGCGGCATGTGATCGACGGCGTGGAAATCGTCTTTGCGCTGGCACCGGAAAGCGAGGCGCCGTCGGAGATGTTTTTCTTCTTCCCGCAGTTGCGCGCGTTGAACCTGGCCGAGATCGGGCAGCCCACCATGCACAACCTGTGCCCCTTGCGCGGCGCGCAGGTGCGCGATGCGCGGCTCTGGTCGCGCTACCTCGACGAGGCGCTGCACGAGTTCGCGCCGCATGCCGACGTGGTGTTTGCCCAGCACAACTGGCCCACCTGGGGCAGCGAGGCCATCGCCCGCTTCATCGCCCAGCAGCGCGATCTTTACAAATACACGCACGACCAGACCGTGAGGCTCATGAACCAGGGGCGCACGGCGGTGGAGATTGCCGAGGAACTGCGCCTGCCGCAGGCACTGGCCGATGTGACCCATGTGCAGGGCTATTACGGCAGCCTGGTGCACAACGTCAAGGCCGTGGTGCAGCATTACCTGGGCTGGTACGACGGCAACCCGGTGCGCCTGCATGCCTTGCCGCCCGTGGAGAGCGGGCCGCGCTATGTCGAGTACATGGGTGGCGCCGAGGCGCTGCTGGCGCGTGCCGCGCTTGACTTCGAGCGTGGCGAGCACCGCTGGGTGGCCGAGGTTACCAGCCACCTGGTGTTTGCCGACCCCGGCCACCAGGCGGCGCGGGCGCTGTGCGCCAAGGCGCTGGAGCAGCTCGGCTTTGCCGCCGAGTCGGCCACCTGGCGCAATGCCTACCTGCTGGCGGCACGCGAGCTGCGCCAGGGCGTGCCGCAGGTGAAGCGCCGGAACATGAGCTATGACCTGCTCAAGGTGGTGCCCATGGAGATGTTCCTCGATTGCCTGGCCATCCGCCTGGTGGCGCCGCGCGCGGCAGGCCATCGCCTGCTGATAGCCTGGTATCTGCCCGATCTGGATCAGCGCTGGCTGCTGAGCCTGGACAACGCGGCGCTGACCTACCGGCGTACCGATGTGCCGGTGGCGGCGCAGGCCTCCATGGTCATCACCCATGCCCGGCTGGCCGCATTGCCGGGTCATGAAGCGGGCATCGCCCAGGCGATCGCGCACGGCATCGAACAGGGCGAGATCGCGCTGGAGGGCGACCTGTCGACAGTGCAATTGCTGCTGTCGATGCTGGATGAATTCGAGCCCATGTTCAACGTTGTTGAGCCCTGAATCCATTTTTTTGAAAGAGCTTGTGATGAAGATCATGAAGATGACAATGAGTTGCCGACTGGGCGCGTTCGCGTTGTCCGCCCTGGCGCTGACGGCCGCAGCGCAGCCTGACTTGAGCAAAATCCGCCCGCGCGTCGAAAACATTGCCGAGGGCGAGATGGAGCGCGTGGGCAAGCAGTCCGGCCTGACCAGTTGCTTTTGGCTGGCGACCGTCAGCCCGTCCACCTTCAACATCCTGATTCCGGACAGTGGCGTGGTCTACTGGGTCACGCAGTACCGCCTGCCGGCCGGCGCCAGCCTATCGCTGCGCGGCCAGTTTCCCAGGGCACGCCACATCTCGCTGAACACCTACGACGAAGCCGGCCAGCCGGTCGACCGCCTCAACGACCTGATGATGGAGCCCGACGCCGGCTCGACCAACCCGTTTCGGCCCAACGCCCGGCGCGATGCGGCGCAGCGCGGCTACCAGGTGCGCCTGGCGCAGGCCGCCGTGACGGCGGGGGCGCGCGTCGATGACGCCAGCCGGCCCGCCAACACGCTGTACGCACCCCAGGGTTCTGCGGTGCAGCTCTGGTACCGGGTCTATGTGCCGGACCAGGGCGCAGACCTGAAGGGCTCGGTGCCGCTGCCGGTGCCCGTGCTGCAACTGGCCGACGGGCGCCGGCTCGAAGGCGACGCGGTGTGCGGCGAGATTGTCGTGAAAGAGGGCGCGCTGCGCGATGTGCGCGTGCCGACCGAGGCGCTGAAGCCGCTGTTTGCCCTGCCGGGCGCCACCTCGGCCTACCACCCGGCGCAGAACCCGCCGTCGTGGAATGCGTTTTTCAACGCGCCGCTGTCGGCGACCAACCTGCTGATCGGCACGCCCCACGAGGCGATCCGAGCGCGGCTGGACGCCACCCGGCGCGGCGGCTTCTACAGCACGCTGGACAACACCTATATGTCGGCCTATGTAGACAGCCGCTTCGGCGAGCTGCTGGTGATCAAGGGTAGGGCGCCCACCACGCCACACACCTTTGCCGGCGGGCGGGTCATGGAGCCCGCCCAACTGCGCTACTGGTCGCTGTGCAAATACCGTTCGCTGTCGGACACCGCGGTCGACAGCTGCCTGTACGACGAGCAGGTGCCGCTGGCGGCCGATGGCTCTTACACCATCGTGATGTCATCCGCCGCGCAGCGCCCGGCAAACGCCACGCCGAAGTGCGGCGTGGCCTGGCTCGATTGGGGCCAGGGCGACGGCATTGGCAATCCGGCTGGCGGCTTCCTGGCGTTTCGCCACATGATGCCGGCGCCGGACTTTGCCCGGAGCCTGTTCGCAACGCGCAAGCCCGGTGACGAGGCCTCAACCCTGGGCCCTTACTATCCTGCATCGGCCTACAGCAGCCGCACGGCTTTCGAGAAGCAGGGGTGCTAGTACGCCCTCTAGCCCTGTGAGCGTTCGACGGCGCTGCGCCTGTCAATCTTGCGGCTGAGCACGATGGAGGTCTGGGTGTG
>CAZWDK010000184.1:0-6440 GCA_964633095.1 uncultured Polaromonas sp.
TGCACCATGAAGCTCAACGCGACCAGCGAGATGATTCCCATCACCTGGCCCGAGTTCGCCAACATCCACCCGTTTGCGCCGCATGACCAGCTGCAGGGCTATGCCGAACTCGACAAGCAGCTGCGCGACTGGCTGTGCCAGGCCACGGGCTACGCCGGCATCAGCCTGCAGCCCAATGCCGGCTCGCAGGGCGAATACGCCGGCCTGCTGATCATCAAGGCCTTCCATGAAGCGCAGGGCCAGGGCCACCGCAACATCTGCCTGATTCCCTCGTCGGCCCACGGCACCAACCCGGCCAGCGCGCACATGGTCGGCATGAAGGTGGTCGTCACGGCCTGCGATGCGCAGGGCAATGTGGACATGGATGACCTGAAAGCCAAATGCGAGCAGCACAGCGCCCACCTGGCCTGCATGATGATCACCTACCCGAGCACGCATGGCGTGTTTGAAACCCATGTGACCGAGCTGTGCCAGCTGGTGCATTCGCACGGCGGCCGCGTCTATGTCGACGGCGCCAACATGAACGCGCTGGTCGGCGTGGCCGCCCCCGGCGAGTTCGGCGGTGACGTCAGCCACCTGAACCTGCACAAGACCTTTTGCATCCCGCACGGCGGCGGCGGCCCGGGTGTTGGCCCGGTGTGCGTGGTGGCCGACCTGGTGCCTTACCTGCCCGGTCACGCGACTGCGGGCCTGCCGGTCAACGGCGTGGGCGCCATCTCGGCTGCCCCGCTGGGCAATGCGGCGGTACTGCCTATCAGCTGGATGTACTGCCGCATGATGGGCGCCGAAGGACTGAAACAGGCGACCGAAGTTGCAATCCTGAGCGCCAACTACATCAGCTCACGGCTGAAAGACCACTTCCCGACGCTGTACGCGAGTGAAAACGGCCATGTCGCGCATGAGTGCATCCTGGACCTGCGCCCGCTGAAGGAAACCAGCGGCGTCACCGCCGAAGATGTCGCCAAGCGGCTGATCGACTACGGCTTTCATGCACCGACGCTGAGCTTCCCGGTCGCCGGCACGCTGATGGTGGAGCCGACCGAGAGCGAAACGCTGGACGAACTCGATCGCTTCATCGACGCGATGATCGCCATCCGGCAGGAAATCCGCCGCATCGAAAAAGGCGAGTGGCCGCAGGACGACAACCCGCTGAAGGCCGCGCCGCACACGGCGGTCAGCCTGCTCAAGGGCGAATGGAACCATGCCTACACACGCGATGTGGGCGCCGCCATACTCAGCAAGACCCAGCATGCCAAATACTGGCCGCCGGTGGGCCGGGTTGACAATGTCTATGGCGACCGCAACCTGTCGTGCAGCTGCGTGCCGATCAGCGACTACGCCTGACGCAAAGCGGGCGAAGCGGCGATGGCATCCTTCCCTCCGGTCAGGGCGGTCGAGCGTGCCATCGAGCTGCTGCAGAGCCTGAACCGGCAGCCGATCTCGACCCTGGACCAGTTGCACAAGCAGACCGGTCTGCCCAAGCCCTCGCTGGTTCGGCTGCTGCAGACCCTGGTCGCCAGGGGCCTAGTGAATCACGCGCCGCAGCATGGGGCCTATTACCTGACCTCCGCCGTCCATACGCTGTCATGCGGCTATCACAGCGAACCCCGCATCATCGAGGCCGCGGCGCCCGTGGCCGATGCGCTCACCGCCAAATTCAAGTGGCCGGTGGCAGTCGCTGTTTTTGACACCGATGCCGTGGTCGTGCGTTACAGCACGATTGCCCAATCCCCGTTGTCGCTGCTGCACTCCAGCATCAACATGCGGCTTTCCCTGGTCAGCCGGGCGCTGGGGCGGGCCTACCTGGCTTTTTGCCCTCCGGATGAGCAACAGGTCATCCTGAAGGTTTTGGCGCATTCGCGCGAGCCTGATGACCAGGTCGTTCAGGACCTGCCTGCCGTGATGGCGATGCTGGAAGAAGTGCGCCGAGGTGGTTACGCGCTGCGCAGTCCGGCGGCAACACCCTCCTCCAACACATTGGCCTTGCCTATTTACGAGGATGGCCATGTGGTGGCATCGCTGGGCATGACCTGGTTCTCCTCTGTCCTGTCGAACGAGGAAGCGATTGCGCGCCTGTACCCACACCTGCTGCTAGCCACCCAGAAAATCACCACCCGGCTGGGAACACTGAGAGAGCCCTTCAACGCCGGCCAGGCCAAGCTCAAAAAATCGCCAACAAAGCGTCAGCCAAAGACCGCTGCAAGGCCCAAAGCGGCCCCCAAAAAATCACAGCGCTGAACGCCCATAACGGCAAGCCCAGTGCTTGAGAGTTGGTGCGGCCTGCGGGCAACAAACAGCCCGCCCTCGAGTGGCTTTTATTCCGCGACGAACCCGGATGCCTTGATGGGTTCCTCCCAACGCTTGTAGTGCATCGCCTGAGTTGCAGCCAGCACATCCGGACCGGCGTAGCTTGCGGTCAGTCCGGCGACTTTGATTTTTTCCTGCACATCCGCTGTGCTCAGCGCATCGGCCAGGGCACGGTTCAGGCGAGCGATCGTGTCCTTCGGCAAGCCCGCGGGGCCATAGATGCCAAAGAAATTTTCGACCGCGACATTGACGCCAGATTCTTTCAGTGTGGGGACGTCCGGCAGCACGGCCGAGCGCACCCCTCCGGTCACGGCAACAATGCGCACCTTGCCCGATCGGTGGAACTCAAGGGTTTCCGAGGGGCTGTCGATCATCAGCGGGACCTGACCACTCACCAGATCTTGCACTGCGGGCGCGCCACCCCGGTAGGCCACATGAATCATGGGAATGCCAAGGGCCTGTCCGATCAGCAGCCCCGCAAAATGCGGCACCGAGCCAGCGCCCGAGGTGGCATACATTGCTTTCTGCGGATTGGCTTTCATCCAGGCGAACAGCGCTTTCACATCACCCTGCGGCGCACCCGGGCCGATCGTGAGGGCGAAGTCCAGCGTGGTGACGCGGGCGATGGGGGTGAAGTCCTTGACCGGGTCGTAACCCAGGTTGCTGTACAGCCACGGCAGAATCGCCAGGGCACCCCCTGGGGACAAAACCACCGTATTGCCGTCGGGCGCGGCACGCTTGACCTCGCCCAGTGCGATGCGTCCGGCCGCGCCGGGTTTGTTCTCGACAATCACATTCTGGTTCAGCGACACCCGCAGCTTGTCGGCCAGCAAGCGGGCCACCGTGTCCAGCGCCCCGCCGGGCGGAAAACCCACCAAAATCCGCATGGGCGACTTGTTTTGCGCGAACACCGGCAGCCCCGTGAGGGCGGTGCTGGCCAGTGCGGCCAAAGCAGAAAATTGACGACGTTTCATGATGATGTCTCCTTGTAATAATTGATGAATTTCTGGAAGACGCAAGCGGCTACCGGGGGCGCGATTCAAGCGCCCCACGTCAAGCCGCGAGACGTATCGACGGGTCTTGTGCCTCGCGCAACACGCGCGCCAGCGTCGCAATGCCCTGCTCGATCTGCTCGCCCGGAACTGTGACGAACGACAGCCGCATCACGTTGCACCGGGAGTTGTCCGCAAAGAAGGCCCCGCCTGGCACATAGGCCACGCCTTGCTCAACGGCCTGCGGCAGCATGGCCAGTGCATCAATCCCCGGTGGCAGCTCGACCCAGAAAAACATGCCGCCGCCCGGAACCGTCCAGCGGCAGTCGGCAGGCATGTGCCGCTGCAGCGCCGCCAGCATGGTGTCCCGCTGCGCCTTGTACAGCGAGCGGATGGTCGGGACATGTTCGTCCAGAAAGCCATTGCGGATGACCTCATACACCAGGCGCTGGTTGAAAATGGGTGTGTGCAGATCAGCGGCCTGCTTGGCCTGGACCAGCTTGGGCAGGATCGATGGCGGCGCCACCACATAGCCCAGCCGCAAGCCGGGCGCCAGTATCTTGGAAAAGGAGCCCAGATACACCGTCCCGTCTTGCCAGCGTGACGCGACAGAGCGCGGCGGCGGTGCGTCAAACCACAAGTCGCCATAGGGGTTGTCTTCGACCAGCGGCAAATTGAGCTGTTGCGCCCTGGCCGCCAGTTCGTCACGGCGCGTATCTGTGATGGAGCGGCCGCCCGGGTTCTGGAAATTGGGCACCAGGTACAGGAAGCGGGCGTGGCGCGCCGCCTCCAGCTCGGCCGCCAGCGGCCCTTCATCGTCACCCGCCACACTCAGGTAGCCGGGCTCGTAGGGATTGAAGGCCTGCAGGGCCCCCACATAGGTGGGCGCCTCCACCGCGACCTGGCTGCCCGGGTCAATCAGCACCTTGGCCACCAGATCGAGACCTTGCTGCGAGCCCGTGGTGATCAGCACTTGCGACGCATCCGTCCGGATGCCCTGAGCCCCGAGGTCGGCCGCCACCCAATCGCGCAGCGGGCCAAAGCCTTCGGTCGACGCGTACTGCAGCGCCTGCTGCGGCGTGTCTCTCAGCACACGCTCGGTTGCCTCCCGCATCGCCTGCACAGGAAACGAGTTGGGAGACGGCAAGCCCCCGGCCAGCGAGATGACGCCGGGACGGTCGGCCAGGTTCAAGATTTCACGAATGATGGATGGCTTGATGCGTGCAGTGCGTTGCGCGAAATGAAAAGGTGTGCTCGTGTTCATGCTCATGCTGTTGGGGTTTGCCGGACTCATGAAGGAATTCTTTCACCCACCCGCCAGCGAAGCAATCTAAATCTCCAAGCTTTTCGCTGCGCGAAAAGCTTGGAGATTTGAGTTGCGCAATCACAGGGCGCACGAAAAAATTCAATTTCCAACACAGGAAACTGAATGACAAGCACAGACCTCGACACATCACCGACAAGCATCCCCGACACCGGCCCGCAACGAATTGGCATTGTGGGCAGTGGCGCCATTGGCGGGCATTTTGCCGCGCGGCTGTCCCGCGCCGGCCATGTCGTCAGCATGCTTGCCCGCGGCCGCACGCTGGAGGCGATTCGCCAACACGGACTGCGCTACGCAACAACCGGCGAGGAATACTGCGTGGCGGCGCAGGCCAGCGAAACGGCTGAAGAGCTGGGTCAACAGGACCTGATCGTGATTGCACTCAAGGGACAGGCATTGCCCGAAGTGGCCCCATCCCTCTCGCCGCTCATCGGACCGAAAAGCACAATTTTGACGGTCGGCAACGGCTTGCCCTGGTGGTATTTCCTGGCCAACGGCCAGCCTCTTCAAGGACTGCGCCTGCGCAGCGTCGACCCGACGGGTTCGATAGAAAAAGCACTGCCGCTGTCGCAACTGCTGGGTGGCAGCGTATTTGCCTCCTGCCAATGCCCGGCCCCCGGCGTCGTCCAACACAGCGCAGGCGCGCGCGTGGTGCTGGGCGAGCCAGGCGGCGGCCTCAGTCCACGGGCCAGCGCATGGGCCAGGCTGCTCGCCGATGCCGGGCTAGGCGGCGAGGTCAGCGCCGACATACGCCAGGACCTATGGCTCAAACTGCTGGGCAATGCCTGCTTCAACCCCGTCAGCCTGATGACGCAGGCTTCAACCGACCGCCTGCTGGCCGACCCCAACCTGCTGCGCCTGTTCATGCGCCTGATGGACGAGTGCATCGCGCTCGGCCAACGCCTGGGTCTTCCCCTGAAAATCGACCCCATGCAGCGCATCGAACAGACCCGCAAGCTGGGCGCGATCAAGACATCCATGCTGCAAGACCTGGAAGCCGGTCGCAGTGTTGAACTCGATGCGATTCTCGGCACTGTCGTCGAATGCGCCACCGCCATCAATCACCCCGTGCCGCAAATCGACAGCCTGTATGCGCTGGCGCGCATGCGGGCCCGCAACGCCGGCCTTTATGCCAGCTTGTAACGGCCAGCCGGACTGCCACCAGCCAGCCCAATGAACAGGCGGCGATCAACACCTCGCCTCCATGCGCGAGGTGTTCGCCCGTAGCGCGGAAGCGCTAAACAGTCTCAGAAACGGCCGGCATGGGGTATTCGCCGGCATTGCAGACCATGCCCGGCTTGCTGGAAAAGTCCAGCCGCGGCGGCGCAAAGATGTCGACCAGCCAGGCACCGCCATCGTTGGCATTGCGGCTGGTGTGAATCACCTTGGGCGGCACCACCAGCAAGGAAGGGCTGCCCATTTCGAGGTGCTCGTCGTTCTTCCACTCCGTCATGTCCGCGGTCCAGGGGTAGCGCAGGTGGTGCACCCAGTCGCCCTTGACGGCCAGCGAGCCCTGCTCGAAATCGGCATGCGAATGCGGGCTGAGCTTGCGCACGTCGCGCGCCACCATGCGCGGCGTCATGATGTTGAGCATGAGGTTGGTGCTGCGAAAGATGCGCATATTGGTATCGGGCCGAATGTGTTCGGCCAGCACATAGTTGCGCAGCTTGAAGCCTTGCGGCGGATCGGGCCAGGGCAGCAGCGGCGCCACCTCGGGTGCGCCGTCGGCATACACCCTGGCATTGCCGGCGGCTGCCGCCATGTCGACGGCCTGGCTGGAGAACACGCGCACGATATGGCCATCGCCCTGAGCCGTG
>CAZWDK010000185.1:0-6430 GCA_964633095.1 uncultured Polaromonas sp.
ACTGCTCGCACCGGGCGATCCGGCATTTGCCGAAACCTTCGGCCAGGCCGGCTGCATCCTGGCAGGCCGCAGAAACGCCCGGCTTTACCAGCTTCATCAGCGCTTCGATGGCCTTGCAGCTTCACGCCACCGGCTGAAGGAGTGGCATGGCCGTTGCCTCGTTTGTCTATGCCCTCGTCAAGCACCCGCCAGCAGCGCCGCGTTGCCGCCCGCCGCCGTGGTGTTGACGGTCAGCGTCTGCTCGGCGCAGAAGCGGTAGAGATAATGCGGACCGCCGGCCTTCGGGCCGGTGCCCGAGAGGCCTTCGCCGCCAAAGGGCTGCACGCCCACCACCGCGCCAATCATGTTGCGGTTGACATAGATGTTGCCGACATGGGCGGCGGCGGCCAGCGCCTGTGCGCGCGAGTCGATGCGGGTCTGCAGGCCCAGCGTGAGGCCGTAGCCCAGCGCATTGATGCGGGCGATGACGGCCTCGGGGCTTTTCAGTTCGCCGCTGCCCCAGCGCACGATTTGCAGCACCGGGCCAAAGATTTCGTCCTTGACCTCGGCCAGGCTGCTCACCTCGAAGGCCGCGGGCGGAATCCCGTTTGCTATCAAATCAGGAGCTTCCTGGGCACGCTCCTTCTGGGCCGACAGCACTTTTGACCCTGAAGCCAGGCGCCGCAGGTGGTGCTGGATGTTGTCAAAGGCCTCGCGGTCAATCACCGGGCCGACGTCGGTCCTCAGTTCGGCCGGGTTGCCCAGCACCAGTTCCTGGGCAGCGCCCTGGATCATCTCGATCACGCCGTCGGCAATGCCTTCATGCACGCACAGCAGGCGCAGCGCCGAGCAGCGCTGGCCGGCCGAGCGAAAGGCGCTTTGCACCACCGCATCGGCCACCTGCTCGGGCAGCGCGCTGCTGTCGACCAGCATGGCGTTGATGCCGCCGGTCTCGGCGATCAGCGGCACGATGGGGCCGTCCTTGGCGGCCAGCGCGCGGTTGATGATTTTGGCGACCTGGGTGGAGCCGGTGAACACCACGCCGGCCACGCCGGGCGCGGCCACCAGCGCGGCGCCCACGGTTTCGCCGGGGCCGTGCAGCAGCTGCACAGCGCCTTCGGGCACGCCGGCCTCATGCAGCAGCTTCACCGCTTCCCAGGCCACGCCCGGCGTTTGCTCGGCCGGCTTGGCCAGCACGGCGTTGCCGGTGCTGAGGGCGGCCGCCACCTGGCCCATGAAAATCGCCAGCGGGAAATTCCAGGGGCTGATGCAGACCCAGACGCCGCGTGCCGTCAGGCGCAGCTCGTTGCTTTCGCCGGTCGGCCCGGGCAGCGCCACGGGCGCCATGATGCGCTCGGCCTCGTTGGCGTAGTAGCGCATGAAGTCCACCGCCTCGCGCACCTCGGACACGGCATCGCCCCAGGTCTTGAAGGCTTCCTTGACCAGCAGCGCGCAGAACTTGGGCAGCTGCTGCTCCAGCGCCTCGGCGCCGCGGCGCAGGATGGCGGCGCGCTCGGCCACCGCTACCTTGCTCCATTTTTGATAGCTGTCTGCGCCCGTGGCGACTGCGCTGGCGGCCAGTTCGGCATCAAACTCCGGCACTTTCGGGAGCTGCACCGCCTTGAAGGCGGCGAACAGCGGCGCCCGCATGCTCTCGACCGTCAAATCCAGCCCCCGGCTGTTGGGCCGGCCGGGGCCGTACAGGTCTAGCGGCAGCGGCAAGGACGACGCCGGCTCCAGCCGCAGCGGCGAGATCAGCAGCTCGCCCATGCCCACCGACTCGTCGGCCAGCTGGTGCACAAAGGAGGAGTTGGCGCCGTTTTCCAGCAGGCGGCGCACCAGGTAGGCCAGCAGGTCGCGGTGCGCGCCTACGGGCGCATAGACACGGCAGCTGATCAGCGGGTTCTTCAGCACCTCGCGGTACACGCCCTCGCCCATGCCGTGCAGGCGCTGCAGCTCGAACTGGGGCACCGTGCCCGCCGCCGGCGCTGCCGCCTGCACGCTGCGCGCCGCCATTTGCAGGATCGCGGCAATCGTGGCGGCATTGTGGGTGGCGAACTGCGGGTAGATCGCGTCGGGCGCGTCCAGCAGCGCACGGGCGCAGGCCAGGTAGCTCACATCGGTGTGGTGCTTGTGGGTGAACACCGGGTAATGCGGCAGGCCCTGCTCCTGGGCGCGCTTGATTTCCGAATCCCAGTAGGCGCCCTTGACCAGGCGGCACATCAGGCGCAGCTTGTATTTGCGGCCGATCGCGGCGATATGTTCAATCAGCTCCAGCGCGCGCGTCTGGTAGGCCTGCATCGCCAGGCCAAAGCCCTGCCACCGGGGATGCTGCTGCGCCACCCGCGCGGCCAGCGCTTCAAAGACCTCGAGCGACAGCTCCAGCCGGTCGACCTCCTCGGCGTCTATCGTGAGGTTGATGTTGGCCCGGGCCGACAACTCGCACAGGCCCCAGACGCGCGGCACCAGTTCCGCCAGCACGCGCTCGCGCTGGGCGTCTTCGTAGCGCGGGTGGAGCGCGCTGAGCTTGATGGAAATTCCGTCGTTCTTCTCACAGGCACCCGTTGGATGGGCGTTGGCAGCTATTGATTTGATAGCTTGCGTGTAGCTGTCGAGGTAGCGCAGCGCGTCGGCGTCGGTGCGCGCGCCCTCGCCCAGCATGTCGTAGCTGAAGCGCAGGTTGGCGATTTTCTTGCGGGCGCCCTCGGCCTCGGCCATGGCATCCGCAATGGTCTGGCCCAGCACAAACTGGCGGCCCAGCAGCTGCACCGCCCGCAGGGTGGCGGCCACCACGGTGCGCGCACCGAGCTTGCCCATCAGGCCGGGCTCCGCATCGGCGCGCCCCGCGCCCGCCTGCGGGCTGGGCAAAAACTTCTTGGACAGTGCAATCGCGCTGGACGACAGGCGCGCCAGCGTCGAGTCGCCCGCCCCTTCGAAATCGGCGCGGCCCAGCTGGTCGGCCGTGAGGGCGATCGCGGTCTCGGCATCGGGCACGCGCAGCAGCGCCTCGGCCAGGCGCATCAGGGCCAGCCCTTCGGCGCTGGAGATCGGGTATTCCTTGAGCAGACTCTCCATGGCCCAGAACGGCGGCGGGTTCTCGCGCACGGCCTGCACCCAGGGCCGGGCGGCCTGGGCCGCGGCGGGCCAGTCCAGCACGCCGCTCAAGGCGTCCAGGCGGTGGGAGACGATGTCGGCCTCGGGCCGGTAGGGAAAGGGTAAACGCATGGCAACCTCGAGTTATTTGGTAGATGCTCGATGTTGAATCGTTTCTTGATTAATTTTTCACTATATTTTTAACAAAATAACGAATAAATCAAATAATCCGAATCCCCAAGCCGTGCCGCATGCAGCGCTGGCCTTGCAAGCTCAGGTCGGCAGGCTGCTTTGCGGCTTGACTTCCTCCATGCAGATCATGGAGCGCACGCCGGCAACGCCGGGCACCTGCATCAGGCGGTCGGTCAGGAACAGGGACAGGCTCTTCAGGCTGGCTGCGACCACCTTGAGCAGGTAATCCGAGTCGCCCGAGATGATGTGGCATTCGATGACTTCAGGAAAAGCTATCACGTTGCGCTCGACCTCGCGCACATTGCGAAACTGCTCGCGGTCCAGCGACAGGCTGACAAAGGCCGTGACCTCCAGCCCGACGGCCGCGGGCGGCACCAGCGCGGCATAGCGGCGTATCACCCCGCTCTCCTCCAGCGTGCGCACGCGCCTCAGGGTTTGCGGCGCCGACAGGTGAATGCGCTCGGCCAGCTCCACATTGCTCATCCTGCCGTCGTCCTGCAGCCATTTCAGAATATTTCTATCGTAGGCATCCATCAATCACTCCGGAATGGTAATTTTCACTTTAATGAAACATTATTTCTTATTTCACCACAAACATGCATCAATAGGAAATCAAATTTCCAGCCATCCGACCTAAGATTGCGCATCGCCAGCCGCCAAGCCAGCCCGCCGCCAGAGTCTGCGCAGCCGGCCAGCTGGCCTAACAACGAAAGAAAAATGATGGTTGCTTTTATTGGTACGAATGATTTGCAGCAGCACCTGGCGACAACCCATCCCGAAGGTGCCATCGGGGAACTGGTGCGCATGATTGGCGAGGATTTCCGGCGCTGGCCGCAGTTCGACAAGACGGCCCGCGTCGCCAGCCACTCGCCTATCGGCGTGATTGAGCTGATGCCGATCTCCGACGGCCAGCAGTACGCCTTCAAATACGTCAACGGCCACCCGCAAAACACCCGCGACGGCCTGCTGACCGTCACGGCATTCGGCGTGCTGTCCGACGTGGCCACCGGCTACCCGCGCATCCTGTCTGAGCTGACGCTGACCACGGCCCTGCGCACGGCCGCCACCTCGGTGCTGGCGGCCCAGCAGCTGGCCCGGCAGGGCAGCCGCTGCATGGCCCTGATCGGCAATGGCGCGCAAAGCGAGTTCCAGGCCATAGGCTTTCACTGCCTCATGGGCATAGCCGAGCTGCGGGTCTATGACGTCGACCCACAGGCCACCGACAAGCTGGTGCGCAACCTGAGCGCCTACCCCAAGCTGCGCATCTACCGCGCCAGCTCGACCGCCGACGCGGTGCGCGGCGCCGACATCGTGACCACCGTGACGGCCGACAAGACCAACGCCCTGATCCTGACGCCGGAGATGCTGGAGCCCGGCATGCACATCAACGCCGTGGGCGGCGACTGCCCGGGCAAGACCGAGCTGCACGCCGACATTCTTCACGCGGCAAAAGTGGTGGTGGAGTACGAACCCCAGTCGCGCATCGAAGGCGAGCTGCAGCAAATGCCGCCGGACTTTGCGGTGACCGAGCTGTGGCAGGTGCTGAACGGGCAGGCGACCGTACGCACCAATGCGACCCAGGTCACGGTCTTTGACTCGGTCGGTTTTGCGCTGGAAGACTTCTCCGCCATGCGCTACCTGGAAAAACATGTGCTGAAGGACAACGCACGGGTGCTGGACCTGATTCCCGAACTGATGGACCCGAAGGACCTGTATGGCATGGGCATGGCCCGCAGCACGTCCGCACCGGCCAGCGCCCCGAGCCACAGCACTGCGGCGGCCTGCTGACCGAAGCGCAGAAGCCGATTGTGAAGACCATACACCTGATAGGCGCGCCCACCGATATCGGCGCCAGTGTGCGCGGCGCGGGCCTGGGGCCCGACGCCCTGCGGGTCGCCGGCCTGCCGCAGGCGCTGCGCGAGCGCCGGCTGCGCGTGATTGACAGCGGCAACCTGGCCGGCCCGCCCAACCCCTGGGAGCCGCCGCGCAACGGCTTTCGGCATCTGCCGGAAGTGATTGCCTGGAACCAGTCCATCTACCGCGCCGTGAACGAGGCGCTGACGGCCGGCCAGCTGCCGCTGCTGCTGGGCGGCGACCACTGCCTGGGCATAGGCTCCATCAGCGCCGTGGCGCGCCACTGCAAGGCCGCCGGCAAGCGGCTGCGCGTGCTGTGGTTTGATGCCCACGCCGATACCAACACCGCCCACATCACGCCCAGCGGCAACATCCATGGCATGCCGGTGGCCTGCCTGCTGGGCCACGGGCCCGAGGCGCTCACCCATCTGGGTGGCGAGGTCGCGCTGCAGGCGCGCGAGCTGTGCCAGATCGGCGTGCGCAGCGTCGATGCCGGCGAGCGCGCCTTTGTCACCGAACTGGGCTTTGAAGTGTTTGACATGCGCTACATCGACGAATTCGGCATGCGCGCCACGATGGAGCGGGCGCTGGCAGGCATTGACGGCAACACCCACCTGCATGTCAGCTTTGACATGGACTGCATGGACCCGGAAATTGCGCCTGGCGTCGGCACCGCGGTGCGCGGCGGCCCCACCTACCGCGAGACCCAGCTGTGCATGGAAATGATTGCCGACACCGGCTGCCTTGGCTCGCTCGATCTGGTCGAGCTGAACCCGGCGCTCGACGTGAGAAACCAGACCGCCGAACTGGCGGTGGACCTGATCGAAAGCCTGTTCGGCAAGTCCACCCTGATGCGGCGGGAACCCGTCGACGGGCCCTGACGCCGCCCGGGCCGCCGGCAACCCATTACCCCACCACGACAGAAACACTGGAGACAACAACGACATGTTTGCAGAAGCAAAAACCGAAGCCTGGTCCGGGCGCTTTGCGGCGCCCATGGACGAGCTGCTGACCGACTACCAGCAATGCCTGGACATCGACATCCGCCTGGCCGGCGTGGACATCGCCGGCTCCCTGGCCCATGCCGAAATGCTGGCCCGCATCGGCGTGCTGTCCGGGCAGGACCTGGCCGACATCCAGCGCGGCATGGCCCAGATCCGCCAGGAAATCGAGGACCGCGTGTTCCCCTGGTCGGTGGACCGTGAAGACGTGCACATGAACATCGAGCACCGCCTGACGCAGCTGATCGGCGACGCCGGCAAGCGGCTGCACACCGCGCGCTCGCGCAACGACCAGGTCGCCACCGACCTGC
>CAZWDK010000186.1:0-6389 GCA_964633095.1 uncultured Polaromonas sp.
ATCCGGCTGGCCTGGTTCGCGCTGGTCATGCCGTCCCTGATGCTCAACTACTTCGGCCAGGGGGCGCTGGTGCTGGCCGACCCCAAGGCGGTCAGCAATCCGTTTTACCTCATGACGCCGGACTGGGCGCTGATTCCCATGGTGGTGCTGGCGACGCTGGCCACGGTGATTGCCTCGCAGGCCCTGATTTCCGGGGCGTTTTCGGCTGCCAAGCAGACGATCCAGCTGGGCTTTCTGCCGCGCCTGAGCATTCTGCACACCTCGATTCGCGAAACCGGGCAAATCTACATCCCCGCCGTGAACTGGACCCTGCTGGCCGGCGTGGTGATCGCCGTGCTGATGTTCGGCTCGTCCTCGGCCCTGGCGGCGGCGTACGGCATCTCGGTGAGCCTGCTCATGGTGATCACCACGGCGCTCACCTTTTTCGTGATCCGTTTTGGCTGGGGCTATCCCTTGTGGCTATGCATTGCCGCGACCGGTTTCTTCTTCGTGGTGGATGTCGCGTTTTTCGCCTCCAATGCCCTGAAGATCGCCCATGGCGGGTGGTTTCCGCTGGTCATGGCCGGGGCCTTGTACATGATCATGACCACCTGGAAGGAAGGCCGGAACATCCTCAATGAAAAGCTGCGCGCCGATGCCATCGACCTGAGCAGTTTCCTGGACGCCGTGTTCGTCAGCCCGCCGGCGCGCGTGGAGGGCACGGCGGTCTTCCTGACAGCCGAGCCCGGCACCGTGCCCAATGCCATGATGCACAACCTCAAGCACAACAAGGTGCTGCACGAGCACAACCTGTTTGTGACGGTGCGCAACCACGAGGTGCCCTGGATAGGCATGCACAAGCGGCTGGAAATCGAGTCGCTGGGCCACGACTGCTGGCAGGTCATCATCCACTACGGCTTCAAGAACGACCCCGATGTGCCCACGGCCCTGGAGCAGATTCGCGGCCGTGGCTGTGAGATCGAGGCCATGACCACCAGCTACTTCCTGTCGCGCGATACCGTGGTGCCGACGATTGGCGGCGGCATGGCGGCCTGGCGCGAGAAGCTGTTTGCGCAGATGCACCATAACGCCAGCGGTGCGGCGGACTTCTTGAACCTGCCCAATAACTCGGTGGTGGAGCTCGGCAGCAAGATTGAGATTTAGGCTTGTTTTGATCGCTGGCCCGCGTGTGACGGGTGCTGACAGCTATTGAATTGATAGCGACTGGTTTTGCTGAGGCTTGCTGGCCGGGTCTGAGCCCGGCCTGGCAGTGAGGGCCGCGGCGGCAAGACGAAGCACGGCTTCAACCCGGATTCGCCCCCCGCAGCGAGGGTCGGCCAAGCCTGCCAGAATCCCCGCATGCAGTTTTTCAAAGACCTCAACTTTTCCGCCTTCACCGCCGGCTTTGTCGCGGTGCTGGTCGGCTTCACCAGCTCGGTCGCCATCGTCTTTCAGGCGGCGCAGGCTTTTCATGCCACGCCGGCGGAAACGGCCTCGTGGATGTGGGCGCTGGGGCTGGGCATGGGCCTGTGTTCGGCCATTCCGTCGCTGTGGCTGAAAAAGCCGGTGATGGTGGCCTGGTCCACGCCGGGGGCGGCGGTGCTGGCCACGGCCGGGCTGGCCGGCGGGTTTTCGATGGCCGAGGCGGTGGCCGCCTTCATGGTCAGCGCGGTGCTGATCGCGCTGTTCGGCGTGACCGGCTGGTTTGAAAAGGTCATGAACCGGATTCCGCTGGCGATTGCCTCGGCGCTGCTGGCGGGCGTGCTGGCGCGCTTTGGCATCGAGGCCTTTGCGGCGGCGAAAACCGCGCTGCCGCTGGTGCTGCTGATGCTGGCCGTCTACCTGCTGGGCAGGCGCTGGATGCCGCGCTATGCGGTGCTGCTGACCCTGCTGGGTGCTATTGTTTATGTAGCTGCTCGTGGCCAGCTGGCGTGGGCTGGAGTCACTTTTTCTTTGGCAGTGCCGGTATTTGTGATGCCCAGCTTCACTTTTTCGGTGGCCGTGAGCCTGGCGCTGCCGCTGTTTGTGGTGACCATGGCCTCGCAAAACCTGCCGGGCGTGGCGGCGATACGGGCGGCCGGTTACGGCCCGGATGCGCCGGACGGCGGCATTCCGGTGTCCAAAATCATCACCTTGAGCGGCCTGGCGACGCTGCTGCTGGCGCCGTTTGGCGCGTTTGCGCTCAACCTGAGCGCCATCACGGCCGCCATCTGCATGGGCCGGGAGGCGCATGAAGACCCCGACAAACGCTACACCGCCGCCGCGGCCTGCGGCCTGATCTATATCGTGATCGGAATTTTTGGCGCCGCCATCACCGGCCTGCTGACGGCCTTTCCCAGGGAACTGGTGGTGGCGATCGCCGGGCTGGCGCTGCTGGGCACCATTGGCAGCGGGCTGGCGTCGGCCGTTCGGGACGAGTCGCACCGCGAGGCCGCGCTCATCACATTCCTGGTCACGCTGTCGGGCGTGGTCATTGCCGGTATCGGCTCGGCCTTTTGGGGCGTGGTCGCCGGCGCGCTGGCGCTGTTTGTACAACAATGTGGGCGGGCGGGCCGCACGCCCCGGCCTCAGGCCACTGCCGATTGACCGAACACCTTCTCACCATGAACATTCTTTTTGTTGCCGATCCGCTGGCCTCTTTCAAGACCTACAAAGACACGAGCTTTGCCATGATGCGCGAGGCGCAGCGGCGCGGCCACCGCATCAGCGCCTGCGAGCCGCGGGACATGAGCTGGCAAAGCGGCGCCAAGGTCACGGCCCAGGTGCGCCACATCCGGCTCACGGGGAGCCTGGACGACTGGTTTGTGGCCGACGCCGAGCGCCCGGACGGCCGCGAGGCCGTGGCCGGTTTTGATGCGGTGATCATGCGCAAGGACCCGCCGTTTGACAGCGAGTATTTCTACAGCACGCATTTGCTGGAGCAGGCCGAGCGCGAAGGCGCCAGGGTCTTCAACAAGCCGGCGGCGCTGCGCGACCACCCGGAAAAACTCGCGATTCTGGAGTTCGCGCAGTTCAGCGGACCGACGCTGGTGACGCGCAGCGCCGATGACATCAAGCGCTTTCATGCCGAGCACGGGGACATCATCCTGAAGCCGCTGGACGGCATGGGCGGCATGGGCATCTTCCGCGTCAAGGCCGACGGCCTGAACCTGGGCAGCATCACCGAGACGCTGAACAAGCATGGCGCGCAAAGCGTGATGGTGCAGAAGTTTTTGCCCGAGATTGCCCAGGGCGACAAGCGCGTGCTGGTGATAGGCGGCAAGCCCGTGCCCTACAGCCTGGCGCGCATCCCGCAGGGCGACGAGGTGCGCGGCAACCTGGCCGCCGGCGGCCTGGGCGTGGCCCAGCCCTTGTCAAAACGCGACTGGGAGATTGCCGAGGCGCTGGGCCCGGTGCTGGCCGGGCGCGGCCTGCTGCTGGCCGGTGTCGACGTGATTGGCGACTATGTGACCGAGATCAACGTCACCAGCCCGACCTGCTTCCAGGAAATTTCTGACCAGACCGGCTTTGATGTGGCGGCGATGTTCGTCGATGCGCTGGAGCAGGCCGTGGCTTCGGCCCGGTAATTGATCGGGCGTCGTGATGTCCGTCTTCGCTCCTCGCACGGTTTTTCGCTGTGCCTTGTTTGGCAGCCTGCTGCTGCCTTTCGCCGCCTGGGCCGCGCCGGCCACGGACCCTGCGGAGCAGAAAATCATCTTTATCCGCCATGCGGAAAAGCCGGCCCTGGGGCTGGGCCAGATCAACTGCCAGGGGCTGAACCGGGCGCTGGCGCTGCCGGCCGTGCTGCTGGCCAGGTTCGGCAAGCCGGATTTCGTCTTTGCCGCCGATCCGCACGAGAAAAAGATCGACGGCGACCAGTCCTACAACTATGTGCGGCCGCTGTTGACCGTGGCCCCCACCGCCGTGCAGGCGGGCCTGCCGATCAACACCGCGTTCGGCTATGACGACATCGAGGCCCTGCAACAGGAGCTGGCCGCGCCGCGCTACCAGAATGCCCTGGTGCTGGTGGCCTGGGAGCATAAGAAGCTGGAAGACATGGTCAAGGCCATGCTGCGGGACATGGGCGGCCAGCCCGGCGCGGTGCCGCACTGGAAGGGCAGCGACTTCGACAGCATCTACGTGGTGACGGTGCGGCGCAGCGAGGGCAAGGCCAGCGCCAGCTTCCGCCATGAACAGCAGCAGCTCAACGGGCAGGCCGCTGCGTGCCCCGCGCTGCCGGCCAAACCTTAGGCTGCTGCCAGCGCGCCGTCCACAAACACCTTGAGTTCGCCGGTCGCGAAAGCCGTCCAGGTCTCGTTGCTGGTGAGCGGCGCGGTGACCACCACGGCGACCCGGTCGTTCGGGCTGGTGTGTTCGGCAAAGTTGACGCTCACATCCTCGTCGCTCAGCGTGGCGTGGGCGAAGGGGTGCTTGCGTTCGACGTAGTACAGCTTGGTGGAGGCATGGGCCCACAGCGCCTGCCCGTTGCTCAGCAGGCAGTTGAAGGTGCCGTGGCGGGCTATTTTGCCCGTCAGTTCGCGCAGCGTGATGCTGAGTTCCGGCACGCTGGGCACGCCGGCATGGGATTTGGCCAGCTCCTGCATGATCCAGCAGAACGCGCGCTCGCTGTCGGTGTTGCCGACCGGCCTGAAGCTGCCGTGCAGCCGCGGCGCAAAATCCTTCAGGTCGCCATTGTGGGCAAACACCCAGTAGCGGCCCCACAGTTCGCGCACAAAGGGGTGGCAGTTTTCCAGCGCGACGCGGCCCTGCGTGGCCTTGCGGATATGCGCGATGACGTTGCGGCTCTTGATCGGGTAGCGGGCGATCAGCGCGGCCACCGGCGACTCGCAGGCCGGCTGGTGGTCGACAAAGTGGCGCAGGCCCTTGTCGCCGTCCGGGCTGCCCTCGCCCTCAAAAAAGGCAATGCCCCAGCCGTCGGCATGCTGGTCGGTGTGGCCGCCGCGCTGGGCGAAGCCGCGAAAGCTGAAGGTCACGTCGGTGGGCGTGTTGCAGTTCATGCCCAGCAGTTGGCACATGCTCAGTCGGCTTCCGGTTGAGGGGTCATGACTTGGGGTGCGGGTGCACGCAGCTGCCAGGCGGCCAGCATGGCCAGCGCGCACAGGGCGGCCAGCATGACAAAGGCCTCGTTAAAGGCCTCCAGCCGGGCCGGGCTGCTGCCGTTGTTGGCCAGCGAATCGCCATGCGCCGCCAGCCGCCATTCCAGCACGATGCCGCACAGGCTGACGCCTATGGCGCCGCCCAGCATGCGCAGAAAACTGATGGCGCTGGCGCCTTGCGCCAGCAGGTGCTCGGGCAGGGACCGCAGTGATCCGAGGTTCAGCGAGGGCAGGATAAAGCCCAGGCCTATGCGTCCCAGGATGGCCCAGATCACCAGCAGCCACAGCGCGGAAGCCAGCGTGATGGTGAACATCAGCGCAAACGAGGCCGCCAGCAGGCCCAGCCCTATGCTGACCAGCAGCCAGGTCGGCTGTTTGTCGGCCAGGCGTCCCACGCCGGCAATGGTGACGGCCAGCACCAGGCCGGCCGGCAGCAAGATGGTGCCGACATGCGAGGCCGACAGCTTCAGGGCCAGCTGCATGTAGACCGGCAGCAGGTAGGTGGAGCCGAACAGCGCCGTGCCATAGATAAAGGCGACGATGCTGCCCATGGCGAAGGGGCGGTAGCCAAACAGCGCCAGATTCATCAGCGGCACCCGGCCGGTGGCGGCCATGCGCCTTTGCCAGCCCACAAACAGCAGCAGGGCGGCCAGCGCGGCAGCGAGCAGGCCCGCAGCCTGCAGCGGGCTGCCGCCATGCAGCGTCACCATGCCATTGAGCAAGCACAGCGTGCCGACGGCGCCCAGCAGCAGGCCGCGCCAGTCAATCATCGCGCCCCTGGGGTTGGCGGCCACGCCGCCGGGCGCGCTGTCCGGCACATAGCGCCAGGCCATCCACAGCGACAGCAGGCACAGCGGAATCACCATGAAGAAGATCGAGCGCCAGCCAAACCAGTCGACCAGCAGGCCGCCAATGCTGGGGCCCAGCGCCGGCGCCAGCACCACGCCCATGCCAAACAGGCCGCTGGCCCGGCCCTGCTCGTGGGGCCCGAAGGCGCGCATGATGATGATGGCCGGAATCGGCTGCACCACGCCGGCCGCCAGTCCTTCGGCCACGCGCGCCCCCAGCACCAGGCCGAAGCTGTTGGCCAGGCCGCCGACCGTGCCGCCGGCCATCAGCAGCAGCATGGTGCCGGCGTAGGTGCGTCGATAGCCGTAGCGCGCCAGCAGCCAGGGCGTGGTCAGCATGGAGACCGTCACGGCCACCATAAAGCCCGAGCTGACCCATTGCGCCCGTTCCTGGCCCAGCGTGAAATGCTGGCTCATGTCGGGAATCGCCACGTTGACGATGGTCGACGACATGATGGAGGCCATG
>CAZWDK010000187.1:0-6337 GCA_964633095.1 uncultured Polaromonas sp.
CTGGTGTTCAAGGGCCTGGCGCAGCCCAGCGGCTACACCGAGCCGCTGCTGCATGCCTGGCGCTTGAAGGTGAAGGCCGGCGCGGCCTGAACCGGATCGGCCGCCAAACGCTATCCATTTGATAGCTGTTTGCACAATGCCCGCAGGGGCTGGCGGCCGGTTTAACCTGCAGACATAAAAAAAAACGGCGCCCTCAGCGCCGTTCTTTCATGGCCGGTCGCTGCCGTCAGACCAGAAAGCGTTGCGCCAGCAGCGCCCAGTAGGCCGCGCCCACGGGCAGGTTGGCGTCGTTGAAGTCGTAGCCCGGGTTGTGCACCATGCAGGCGCCGGCGCTGTCGCCGTCGCCGTTGCCGATCAGCAGGTAGCTGCCGGGCACCTGCTCGAGCATGAAGGCGAAGTCTTCGCTGGCGGTCAGCGGTCGGGCGTGCAGCTCCACGCGGTCCGGGCCCAGCAGCTCCAGCGCCACCTGACGGGCAAACTCGGTCTCGGCCGGGCTGTTGAGCAGCACCGGGTAGCCGCGCCGGTAGTCGATGCTGGCGCGCACGCCCAGGCTCTCGGCCTGCGCGTGGACCAGCGCCTTGATGCGCTGCTCCAGCAGCTCGCGCACGTCCCGGTCCAGCGAGCGCACGCTGAGCTGCAGGCTCGCGGTTTGCGGTATCACGTTGCCGGCCTGGCCGGCATTGAGCGCGCCCACCGTGACCACGGCCGTCTGCAGTGGGTCGACATTGCGCGACACAATGGTCTGCAGCGCCATCACGATGCTGGCCGCCGCCACCACGGGGTCGACCGCGCGATGCGGCAGCGCGCCGTGGCCGCCGGTGCCTTCGAGGGTGATGCTCACATTGTCGGACGAGGCCATGGCCGCGCCATCGCGCAGCAGCAGCCGGCCCTGCGGGTGGCCAGGCATGTTGTGCATGGCAAAGATCGCGTCGCACGGGTATTTGTCGAACAAGCCGTCTTCCATCATCTTCCTGGCGCCGCCCAAGCCTTCCTCGGCAGGCTGGAAGATCAGGTTGAGCGTGCCGTTGAACTCGCCCTTCTCGGCCAGGTACTTGGCCGCGGCCAGCACCATGACGGTGTGGCCGTCGTGGCCGCAGGCGTGCATCACGCCGGCATGGCAGCTCGCATGCGCGAGCCCGTTGGCTTCGACAATCGGCAGCGCGTCCATTTCGCCGCGCAAGCCCAGCCGTTTGGGGCCGCTGCCGCGCCTCAGCTGCCCGACCAGGCCGGTGCCGCCCAGGCCGCGTTCCACCGCATAGCCCCATTGCACCAGCCGCTCGGCGACGAGGTCGCTGGTGCGGTGTTCCTGGAAACCCAGTTCGGGGTGGCGGTGGATGTCACGCCGCACCGCAATGAATTCATCGGCCTGCGCGTTCAGGGCATCAAATACAGCATGCATGGTGGCGGTCCTCACTGCGGCTGCAGGTTGATGCTTTTGGCCATGGCGCGGTACTTGGCGGTTTCGGCCTCCAGCAGCTTGCTGGCCTCGCCCAGGCTGTTGGTTTTGGCCACTTCCGAGCCGGTCGCCTCCAGCAGCTTGCGCACCTCGGCGTCCTGCATCACCTCGGCCAGGGCCTTGTGCAGGCGCACCGCCACATCCTCCGGCGTGCCCTTTTTGACCAGGATGCCGGCCCAGATCTGCTGGTTGAAATTCTTCAACACCTTGCCTTCGCCAAAGGCCGGAATGGTGCTGTCGAGCTTGCTGCGCTGGTCGCCGACCCAGCCCACGAGTTTCACGATGCCGCGGTAATTCGTGGCATAGGGCAGGATGGCGATGTCCACATTGCCGCCACCCATGTCCTGCAGCAGCGGGGCGCCGCCCTTGTACGGCACATGGGTGAGCTTGATGCCGGTCTGCTGCGCCATGCTTTCGGTCACCAGGTGGTACATCGAGCCCACACCCACACTGCCGTAGGTCAGGCCCTTGCTGCCGGCGCTTTTGCCCAGCGCCACGATCTCGTCGATCGAGTTGGCCGGCAGGTCCTTGCGCGCCAGCATGACCAGCGGGTTGACGGTGAGCTGGGTCAGCAGCCTGAAGTCTTCGGCGCGCAGCTTGACCGCGGCATTGGCCAGCGGCGACAGGATCACCTCATTCGGCGAGCCGAGGAACAGCATGTAGCCGTCGGCCGGGGCATTGAGCACCTTTTGCGCGGCCAGCGCGCCGCTGACCCCGCCGAGGTTGTCCACGATGACCGGCTGGCCCAGCGCCTTGCCCAGCGGCACGCTGATGGCGCGCGCAATCGAGTCCGACAGGCCGCCCGCCGGGTAGGGCACCATCAGGGTGATCAGCCTGGACGGGTAGGGGTCGGCCGCCGCCGCGGCGCCGGCCAGCAGCAGGCCCGCCAGCAGTGTGCCGAGTTTCCTGGTCAATTTGAATGGTGCGTTCACGTTGTCTCCTGTCAAGCAGTGGATGGGTTGCGTGGGTGATACAGGCAAATACTAAAAACCCCGGACATATTTGTCTAATGCATAATTTTTGTGGTTATCAGAAAAATAACTCATTCTCAAGACCGACCCGATGAACCTGAGACAACTGGAGCACTTGCTGGCCGTGGCGGAAACCGGCTCGTTCAGCCGCGCCGCCGAGCAGCTGCACCTGACGCAGTCGGCCCTGAGCCGCAGCATCCAGGTGCTGGAAGACGAGCTGGGCGCCCGCCTGATAGACCGCAGCGGCAAGCGCAACGAGCTCACGCCGCTGGGCGAGGCCGTGGCGGTGCGCGCCCGGCGCATGGTGTTCGAGGCGGCCGAGCTGCGCCGCAGCGCGGAGCTGCTCAAGCAGGGCAGCGTCGGTGCGATCCGCGTCGGGCTGGGCTCGGGGCCGGGCGCGATGCTCACGACACCGTTTCTGCTGCACATCGCGCAGCAGCACCCGGGCGTGCGCGTCAGCATCACCTCCGGCGCCATCGAACTGCAGCTGCTTCAGCTGCGCCAGCGCACGCTGGACGCGCTGGTGATCGAGGTGCGCAACATTGCGCCGGCCCCCGACCTGACCATTGAGCGCCTGGCCGAAATGCGGGCCGGCTTTGTCTGCCGCGGCGGCCACCCCTTGCTGCGGGCCGGCCGGCCGGTGTCTTTTGACGAGCTGCTGCGCTACCCGCTGGCCTCGACGCCGCTCAGCACGGAAGTGGCGCATACCCTGGTCAGCCGCTTCGGGCCGCGGGCCGACCCGCAGCAGGCCGTGAGCCTGCGCTGCGACGACATCATCAGCCTGATCGAGACGGTCAAGGCCTCGGACGCGATCTACCTTGGCATCCTGGCGGCGGCACGCGCCGGCATCGAGGCCGGCCAGCTGGTCGAGCTGGCGACCGACCCCGAGCTGATCAACGGCCCGCGCTTTGCGTTTGTCACGCTGGCCGGGCGCACCGAGGCGCCTGCCATGGGTTTGTTCCGCCAGTTTGTGGCCCAGCGGCTGCGCGACTGAGGGCTGGCCGGCGCGGCCTCAAACCGCTATCAATTCAATAGCTGTCTGCGCCCGCCCGCCATGCGCCAAAGCCTTGTTTGCCGCCAAAAACAAGCCCTCCATCGCATGGCGGGCCGTTTTTCTATGGACAATAGGCCCCTCTGCCACGGGATTCAAAAGCGGGGGCGCTCGCCCCGGTAGCCGCCTGCAGACGGCGCCGGCCCGAGCGCCCGACCGCCGCTTTCCGGAACCCCGGACACCCCATTTCACGTTCGGCCTCTTGCCGACGCCATCAGGAGCCATGGATGACAGCCTCGACCCCTTCCTTTTTCCAGCGCCTTCCCCTCGCCTTTGGCGCCTTTTTCAGCATTCTGGGCAACGCCGACTATGCCGCCCGCGTGCTGGGCCTGCGCCAGGCGCCGGTGCCAGCCCAGGCACCCGCAACTGCACCGGTCGCGGCCCCAGCGCCCGCACCCCTGAAGGAGGCCAGCCCCGACGCTGCGCTGCAGCTGCTGGCCTTGCTGCAGCGCGACGCGCGCCTGATCGACTTCACCCAGGAAAACCTCAGCGGCTACTCCGACGCCGACATTGGCGGCGCCGCCCGCGTGGTGCACGAGGGCTGCGCCAAGGTGCTGCGCGAGCATTTCAGCCTGGCGCCGGTGCGCGCGGAGGCCGAGGGCAGCCGCATCACCCTGAACGAGGGCTTTGATGCCCGCGCCATCCGCCTGACCGGCAATGTCGTCGGCCGGGCGCCGTTCCAGGGCGCGCTCAGCCACCGCGGCTGGCGCGCCACCGAAGTCCGCCTGCCCCGGCTGGCCGACGGCCACGACGCGACCGTGCTGGCGCAGGCCGAGGTGGAGCTATGAGCGAGGCACGCTATTGCATAGGCATAGACCTGGGCACCACCCACTGCGCCCTGGCCTATGTGGACCTCACCGCCAGCGACGGCGAAAAAACCCATTCCGGCGTGCTCGGGATTCCGCAGCTGACGGCGCCGGGCAGCGTCGAAAACCTGCCGCTGCTGCCGTCTTTTCTGTACCTGCCGCATGCCAGCGAGCTGGCCGAGGGCGATTTGAGCCTGCCCTGGGCGAACGGCCAGGACTTTGCCGTCGGCGAACTGGCGCGGGCGCGCGGCGCGCAAACGCCGATACGCCTGGTGTCCAGCGCCAAGAGCTGGCTGTGCCACCCCGGCGTGGACCGGCGCGCCGCCATCCTGCCCGTCGATGCGCCGCCCGAAGTGGCGCGCATCTCGCCGCTGGAGGCCTCCACCCGCTACCTGGCCCATCTGCGCCAGGCCTGGGATCAGGCCCACCCGGAGGCGCCGTTTGCGCAGCAGGACGTGACCGTCACGATTCCCGCCTCCTTCGACCCGGCCGCGCGCGAGCTGACGGCCGAGGCCGCCCGCGCCGCCGGCTACGGCGCGCTGACCCTGCTGGAAGAGCCGCAGGCCGCGCTCTACAGCTGGATCCAGGGCAGCGGCGGCCGCTGGCGCAAGGAGGTCAAGCCGGGCGACATCATCCTGGTGGTCGACCTGGGCGGCGGCACCAGCGACTTCTCGCTGATTGCCGTGCTGGAGCGGGGCGGCCAGCTGGAGCTGCACCGGGTCGCCGTCGGCGACCATATCCTGCTGGGCGGCGACAACATGGACCTGACCCTGGCCCATGTGGTGGCGCGCAAGCTGGCGGCAGAGGGCAAGCAGCTCGACCCCTGGCAACTGCGCGCCCTCGGCCACGCCTGCCGCAGCGCCAAGGAAAGCCTGCTCGGCGATGCCAGCCTGCCAGTGCAGCCCATCGTCGTGCCCAGCCGCGGCGCCAAGCTGATAGGCGGCACCATCCGCACCGAACTCACGCAGGCCGAGGTGCGCAGCACCATCCTGGAAGGCTTCTTCCCGCAGGTCGATGCCGCCGCCCGCCCCGCCAGCCGCACCCGCGGCGGCCTGACGCAGCTGGGCCTGCCCTACGCGCAGGACGCCGGCGTGACCCGCCACCTGGCCGCCCTGCTGGGCCGGCAGGCCGGCGCCACCGCCGAACTGCCGGGCTTTGCCGGCCGGGCCGATGCGGCGGCGAGCTTTCTGCACCCGACGGCGGTGCTGTTCAACGGCGGCGTCTTCAAGTCCGACATCCTGGCCGAGCGCACCCTGGCCACCCTGAACGGCTGGCTCGCGGCGGAGCAGGCCGAGCCGGCGCGCATGCTGAGCGGCGCCGACATGGACCTGGCGGTGGCGCGCGGCGCCGCTTACTACGGCTATGTGCGGCGCGGCCAGGGCGTGCGGATTCGCGGCGGCACGGCGCGCGCCTACTATGTGGCCATCGAGTCGGCCATGCCGGCCATCCCCGGCTTCGAGCCACCGGTGCAGGCCCTGTGCATCGCGCCCTTTGGCATGGAAGAAGGCGCCGAGGCCGACCTGCAGACGCAGGAGTTCGGCCTGGTCGTGGGCGAGCCGGTGCACCTGCGCCTGCTCGGCTCGTCGGTGCGCAGGCAGGACCCGCTGGGCACCCTGCTCGACTTCTGGCAGCCCGACGAGCTGCAGGAGCTGGGCGAAATCCAGGCCACCCTGCCCGCCGAGGGCCGGCAAACGGGCGAGGTGGTGCAGGTCAGGCTGCGCGCCCTCGCCACCGAAACCGGCACGCTGGAACTGACGGCCGTGGCGAGCCAGGGCGGCGAACGCTGGAAGGTGGAATTCGACGTGCGCGGCCAGCCGGCCTGAGGCAAGGGTTTCGATGCGCCAGTACATCGTCGGCATCGACCTGGGCACCACCCATACCGTCGTCGCCTATGCGCCCATCAGCGCGCCGCCGGCGGCCACGGCAGGCGAACAGCCGCCCGAAATCCGGCTGTTCGAGATGGCGCAGCTGGTCGCGCCCGGCGAAGTCGCCGCGCTGCCGCTGTTGCCCTCGGTGCGCTACCACGCCGCGCCCGGCGAACTGGCCGACGCCG
>CAZWDK010000188.1:0-3757 GCA_964633095.1 uncultured Polaromonas sp.
GCTCCCCGCGCGGACCGCCACGGGCGAGAAAGGGTTTGGAGCTGCGCGCCAGGCGGGCGTTGCGCAGGTGGGAGACGGCGTGGGTCATGCGGATGGTTGGGAAGCGGCTTTGAGCAGATCGATGAATCGGCTCATAGCCGGAGTGAATTGCTTGTTCCGGTGAATTACCCAGTGGCACTGCCGCATGATGCGGGGGAGGCCACTACGGACAACGCGCAATCGTCCGGACTCCAGAAAATCCGACGCAACCAGCTTGGACAGACATGCGAGTCCCAGCCCTGCAGCGGCGGCGTGCTTGATCGCTTCCGAACTACCTAGCTCAATAGACTTGCGGTAGCCCCGCAGATGCGGCAGGAGGGCCTCGTCGGTGGCTTCCCGTGTTCCTGATCCGCTCTCGCGCAGCAACCAGACCGCATCACGTAGAGATGCCAGGCTGGTGTTCCGTCCCGCACGCTCTGCCTCCATGTTGGCACGCGAGACCTGATGGCTGGGAGAGGCCACCACAACCATTTCATCCGCAAGCCATGCGTGAACAAGTACGGCCGGCTCATGGCTCGGCCCCTCTATCAGGCCGATGTCTAGTTCAAAGGCTGCAACCCGCTCGCAGATGGCCGCCGTGTTACCGACCATGACGCTGGACTGCCATGCTTGCGCTTGCGCATGCCGATCACTCAAGAATGCCGTTAGCAGTCGAGGCAGAACATAGGTTCCGATCGTAGTGCTTGCCCCAATTCGCAGTTCCTGCAGTTGGACGTCAGCGCTTTGTGACATGCGTTCTATGGTGCTGGCGCCTTCCAACAGGGCCTGTGCTTGAGGCAATAGCGCACGACCGTTGTCGTTCAGGAGTAACCGCTTCCCGGCTCGATCGAATAGTTGGAGCGAGAGAAGTCGCTCCAGCTCATTGACAGCCGAACTGGTCGCCGACTGCGACAGTGCGATAGCTTCTCCGGCAGCGGTGGTGCTACCGGTTCGGGCGACCGCCACAAAAATCTGGAGCTGCCGCAGCGTCAGACGAAGGATGTCCATCTGCTTTCTTTAGCGATTAGATTGATTGATTATATCTATATAACCCGTTGGACGAATTGAACTGGGGCACCCAAACTTCGAGCAACTCCTCGAAGTACCGTCCCATGACCAACAGCTCTTCCTCCGTCGCTTCCGCCTTGGCGACCGTCTTCGTTTCGCGCCCCAGGCTGCACGCTCTTCCTGGCATGGTGGCGAGCGCGAGTATTGCCCTGATCGGAATTGCGCTTGGCAGCATCGGCTGGATGCAAGACCATGGCCTCAGCGCATTGACACTCGCGATTGCCCTTGGCATTCTGGCCGGGAACACCCTGTATCCCCGGTTCGCAGCGTTCGCTGCGCCCGGCGTGGACTTTTGCCGCACCAAGGTTCTACGGCTCGGGATCGTGTTCTATGGTCTGCGCTTGACCATTCATGACATTGGCCGAGTTGGCGCCCAAGGCATCGTGCTGGATGGATTGGTGATTGTCAGCACCTTCGCTTTGGCTTGGTGGGTCGGCACCAGGTGGCTACGACTGGATCGGAACACAGCCATTCTGATTGGTGTGGGCAGTTCCATTTGCGGTGCAGCAGCTGTAATGGCGGCCGCGCCAGTAGTCAGAGCGCGATCAGAGCAGGTGGCTGTCGCCGTGGCCACGGTGGTCGTTTTCGGAACGCTCGCCATGTTTAGCTACCCGGCGCTCTACGAGCTCAATCAGCACTACGGCATCATCACCGGTGGGGCTAGCGGTTTCGGGGTGTACACCGGCGCCACCATTCACGAAGTCGCACAAGTGGTGGCTGCGGGCCGTTCCGTAAGCATCGAAGCCGCAGATACCGCAGTCATCGCCAAGATGGTCCGCGTGATGATGCTTGCTCCATTCCTGCTGTTCCTTGCCATGGGGTTGCGGCACGGCCAAACCGACTCGCCACAGCGCAAAACTCCGATGGCCATCCCATGGTTTGCGTTTGGCTTCGTGGGCATGGTTCTCTTCAACTCGCTGCAGCTGTTCCCGGCCTCCTTGAATGGGCCGATCACTCAGATCGATACCGCGCTCCTGGCTACAGCCATGGCTGCACTTGGCCTATCGACGCAGCTGCGTTCTATCCGGGAAGCGGGTGCGAGGCCTCTACTGCTCGCTGCCGTCTTGATGGCGTGGCTTGTTTTCGGCGGCGCAGCGATGCACCGTGGAGTGAGCGTACTGCTCGGAAGTAGCCCCCGCTAGCCTTCATTTCACATCAACTATTCAGGAGATTTATGCGTTCATCATCGTCTTTTTCAGTCTTGATCAAGCGGACTTTCCTTGCACTGGCCGCTTGTTCGTTGTGGGGAATCGCGTTGGCGAAGGGCGAGCTGGATCCTCGGCTGCTGAGCAGTGCGCAAACTTCAAACGGCTTGTCGCCCCAGCCTGCCGTCAAACCTGAGAAATCCATGGCTCGGGTTTCAGCGGCGCAGCCAATTGAGCTGACTGGTCGGGCACTGACCATTGATCAAGTGCTGCAAGTGTCCCGCGAAGACCGAAAGGTGGCGGTGTCAGATGAGGCTTGGGCCCGCGTGGCACGCTCACACGCCCTGCTGCTGAGCTATGCGCGCCTGGATCAGCCGGTCTATGGACTCAATCGCGGCGTTGGACTGAACAAGGATCAAACGCCTTTCAGCGGTGACGTGATTGCGCCAGAGGTGCGGGCGTTATCTGAGGCGTTCAACCGCAACATGCTGATGTCGCACACAGTGGCTTATGGGCCGCTGGTTCCTGCCGATGTGGTGCGCGCTGCGATGCTGATTCGGCTGAACACGGCGCTGTTTGGCGGCACAGGAATGCAGCCAGAAGTGGTACGCCAGTACGCGGAGTTTTTGAACCGCGGCATCACACCCGTCATTCGCGGCCAGGGCTCGGTGGGCGCGGCGGACATCACGGTGTTGCCGCAAATCGCGCTGGCGTTGATGGGTGAAGGCGAGGTGTTTTATCGCGGCCAGCGCATGGCCAGCGCCGAGGCACTGCGTACAGCGGGGCTTGGCGCCATCAAGCCGTTTGCCAAAGATTCGCTGTCCATGCTGAGCGCCAACGCCTACGGCGCAGCGCTGGCTGCACTGGCCGCTAGCGATGCGCAGGCGCTGCTTGACCAGGCTGATGTGGTGGCCGCGCTGTCGCTTGAAGGGCTGGATGGCAATGTGGCCCCGTTTTTGGCGGTCACACAGGCGCAGCGCCCGTTTGTTGGTCAAAGCGCTGCGGCGCATCACATCGTGAGCTTGCTGCAAGGCAGCTCGCTGTGGCAGCGCAGTGAGCAGCGCCCGCTGCAAGACCCGTTGAGCTTTCGCTCGACAGCCCAAGTCCACGGTGCGGCGCGTGATGCGCTGGCCGCCCTGCATGCGCAATTGGTGGTGCAAATCAACAGTTCGGACGACAACCCCACCGTCGCGCTAGACGTGCGTCCCGCCACCAACGCGACGCCGCAAGAGCGCCGCTACTTCGTGACCGAGGGCGCCGTGCAAGGCGCGATTTTGCCCAGCGCCAGCTTTGATCCCACCGTGTGGGCCGTGTCGCTCGAAGGCGTGGGCATTGCGATGTCACACGTGGCGCAATCATCCGCGCAGCGCGTGCTGCGGCTGGGCGACCCTGCGTTCACGCGACTTTCGCGTTTTTTGAGTCCCGGCGCAGGCGTGCTGGCTTACTCCACAATTCAAAAAGCCGTGTCCTCGCTCAGCACTGAAGTGCGCGCTTTGTCGCAGCCAGTATCGAGCGACAGCTTGGTG
>CAZWDK010000188.1:3857-6326 GCA_964633095.1 uncultured Polaromonas sp.
TTCATCCGCCGCGCCAAGCAAAGCGGTGTGAGCATGAGCTTCGGCTCGCCCGGCGCGGGCTCGGGTCCTCACCTGGCGGGCGAGTTGCTCAACCAAATCGCCGGAACGCATCTGCTGCATGTGCCTTATAACGCGATGGCGCTGGCCATGAATGATGTGATGGGGGGCACGCTTGATGCGATGTTCGTCGCCGCCGCTATTTCGCTGCCCCACATCCAAAGCGGCAAGCTGCGCGTGCTGGCCGTGGCGGGCCCCAAACGATTGAGCCAATTTCCCGATGTGCCGACCGTGGCTGAGAGCGGTTTCCCCGGTTTTGATGTGACCTCCTGGTATGGCATTGTCGTGCCAAAAGCCGTGCCGCAGCCCATCATCAACAAGCTGCACCAAGACATTTCCGAAGTGCTGAAGATGCCCGATGTGCGTCAGAAGTTCGCTGCTTTGGGCGTTGCGCCCGTGGGCAACAGCCCGCAAGAATTCAGCGCCATGATCCTTGCTGAATCCAAAAAATGGGGCGACATCATTCGCGCAGCAAACATCAAACCGGCTCAGTAGTTGCCCATTCATTGAAGGAATAAATCCCATGTCCCAAATGCCAAAAATCGAAATCACCTACTTGAACGGCCCCGATGTTGCCGCGCTGGCGCTGACCAACGACGAAATCCTCGCCGCTGTCGAGATGGCCTTGCGTGCCCAGGGCAATCGTGAAGTCGTCATCGAGCCGCGAATGCACCTCGTGCCCGAATCGTCTGACAAGGGCCACTTCAACGTGCTGCGCGGCTACATCAGGCCGCTGCATGTTGCTGGCGTCAAAGTGGTGAGCGATTTTGTTGATAACTACAAGCAAAATCTGCCCTCCGAGATGGCGCTGCTCAACCTCTTTGACCCCGAAACCGGCAAGCCCCAGGCCATCATCGACGCCACCGCGATTACCGACATGCGCACTGGCGCAGTCACTGCCCTGGGCGCCAAATATCTGGCGCGCAAGAACAGCAAAGTGCTGGGCCATATTGGCGCACGCGGCACGTCGTACTGGAACGTGCGGTTGCTCGACCACCTGTTTAACTTTGATGAAATCCGCGTGCATTCGCGCCGGCCTGAGAGCCGGGAAGCCTTTGCTGCGCGCCTGTCCAAAGACTTGGGCAAACCGGTCATCGTCACCACCGATTGGGAATCCTGCGTGCGCGGCGCAGACATCGTGGTTGAAGCCTCGCGCCTGCCGGCGCCTGCGCCCCTGCTGAAAACCGAGTGGATCAAGCCCGGCGCGCTGGTCATGCCCTACGGCACGATGAGCGCGGTCGAACTCTCGCTGACCGACATCATGAGCAAGATGCTGGTCGACGACTGGGGTCAATGCCGCAAAGGGCTGCCCTACGGTTCGTTGCGTCCCCACGTTGAAAGCGACCGCTTGGGCGAGCACAACCTGCACGCTGAGCTTGGCCAGGTAGTTGCCGGGCACAAACCAGGGCGCGAAAACGACACCGAGACGATTCTTTTCTGGCACCGCGGCTTATCCACCACTGACATCGCCTTGGGCCACGCCATGCTCACCAAAGCCGCCGCGCTCGGATTGGGCCAGCGCTTGATTTACGCCTGAGCAACATGCAGCCCCTGATCTCATCCACCCGGCTCTACAACGTCGCCCCCGCTGCCCGCGCCGCATGGGAGGCATTGCTGCAAGCCGTCTACCAGCGCGCAGGCATCCGCGTGCAGATGATCGAACACGCTTGGCCGCAGCCCGTGGCTGAACTCTGGGCGCGACCTGGCCTGTGCGGCGCTTTCATGTGCGGTTGGCCGTTTTGGCAAGCCACGCGAGCCGGCCAGTCGATGGCGATCAACGCCCTGGCAGGCGTCGTGCCCGACTTTGCCGCCTACAACGACCAGCCGCGTTACCGTAGCGAATTCTTGGTGCGCACCGATTCGGGCAGCAAACCGAGCTGGAAGCGGCTTGAAGACGGTTTTGGCTCACGTTACGGCTGGATGGTCAAAGACTCGCAAAGCGGCTGGAACGCGCCGCGCAGCGTGTTGGCGAGGCACGCGCAGGGCAAACCGCTGTTTGCTGAATCCAGCGGGCCGTACGGAAATCCGCTGTCGCTCCTGAAAGCGCTGCGCGACCAACAAATCGACATCACCGCCGTTGATGGCTGGTACCTTGACTTGCTGCGCGCTCATACGCCCGAAGTTCTGCTGGGCCTGAAAACCCTGGCCTACACGCCATGGACACCAAACCCGCTACTGGTCACGGGGCAAGGGGTGGCGCCCGACGTCGCTCGGCGCCTGCAAGCAGAGCTGCTCAAGTTGCACTTGGACAGTGAATGCGCACCACTCCTGGCAGCCGCCCATGTAGCGCGATTTACGCCTGTTAATTCATCTGAATACAGCGGGCTGGACGCGATGGCTGAGGAAGCGCTGGCCCTGGGCTATCCGGAAATTGCTTGATGCGACACAACTAGCGCAACCTGGTGCTGTCGC
>CAZWDK010000189.1:0-6315 GCA_964633095.1 uncultured Polaromonas sp.
CCCAGCCACAACAGGTGGTTGAGCAGGCGCGTGATTTCCGCATACATCACGCGGATGTATTGCGCGCGGATCGGCACATCGACCCCCAGCAACTTCTCGATGGCCAGACAGTAGGCCTGTTCATTGGACATCATCGACACATAGTCGAGCCTGTCCATATAGGGCAGTGACTGAATGTAGGTCTTGCTTTCGGCCAGCTTTTCGGTGGCGCGGTGCAACAGCCCGATGTGCGGATCAGCGCGCTGAATGACCTCGCCGTCGAGTTCCAGCACCAGGCGCAAAACACCGTGCGCAGCAGGATGCTGCGGCCCAAAATTAAGCGTGTAGTTTTTGATTTCAGCCATGTGGTATCTCTTGCCCTTGTTCTCTTGACGGTACGGCTTACTGAAGGCCGCCGTAGTTGTCTTCGCGGATCACGCGCGGCGTAATCTCACGGGGCTCAATCGTGACTGGCTGGTAAATCACACGCTTTTGCTCGGAGTCGTAACGCATCTCCACATAACCCGAGGTCGGGAAATCCTTGCGGAAAGGATGGCCGATGAAACCGTAGTCGGTCAGGATGCGGCGCAGGTCATTGTGGCCTTCAAAAACAATGCCGTAGAGGTCAAAGGCCTCGCGCTCGAACCAGTTCGCCGAATTCCAGATCGCATTGACGGAATCAATGACCGGGAAATCATCATCAGCGCAAAACACCTTGAGCCTGACCCGTTGGTTAAGGCTGACCGACAGCAGATGCGAGACGACGCAATAGCGCAAGCCCTCGTACTGGCCGTCCTTGTACTCGGAATAGTCCACGCCGCACAAATCAATCAGCTGCTCGAACTTGCAGCCTGCGGCATCACGCAGCAGGACCGCCGCCGCCAGGTAGTCGGCGGCAGCCACGGTCACCGTGACCTCACCCAGCGCAATCTTCACATTTTTGGCTTTTTCACCCAGCACCGCAGCGATGGTATCGCCAAGCTGCTGCGCAGAAACGGGAGCGGAGGACAACATCAGGCCCTCGCAATCGTGTTGGTGCGGCGGATTTTCTGCTGCAGCTGGATGATGCCGTACATCAGCGCCTCGGCCGTGGGCGGGCAGCCCGGCACATAGACGTCCACCGGGACAATGCGGTCGCAGCCGCGCACCACGGAGTAGCTGTAGTGGTAGTAACCGCCGCCATTGGCGCACGAACCCATGGACAGCACCCAGCGCGGCTCGGACATCTGGTCATAGACCTTGCGCAAGGCCGGGCCCATCTTGTTGCAGAGCGTGCCCGCGACGATCATCAGATCAGACTGGCGCGGGCTGGGACGAAACAACATGCCAAAACGATCGAGGTCGTAACGCGCGGCGCCGGCATGCATCATTTCAACCGCGCAGCAGGCCAGGCCAAACGTCATGGGCCAGAGCGAACCGGTCTTGGCCCAATTGACCACCGAGTCGTAACTCGTGGTCATGAAGCCTTCATTGAAAACACCTTCAAGCGACATGCCCGTACCTTTTTGGTAGATTTTTTTGCAGACTTTTCAGCAGAGAAGCCCCCAGAGGGCCTTCTTACCCCCAGTCCAGCTTACTCCCAGTCCAGCGCACCCTTTTTCCACTCGTAGACAAAGCCCACAACCAGAATGCCCAGGAAAATCATGACCGACCAGAAACCCAGGGCGCCAATTTCCTTGAGCGCGACGGCCCACGGAAAAAGAAACGCAATCTCAAGATCGAAAAGAATGAAGAGGATGGCGACCAGGTAGTAGCGCACATCAAATTTCATGCGGGCATCTTCGAAAGCCTCGAAACCGCACTCGTAGGGGGAATTTTTTTCGCTGTCAGGGCGATGGGGACCCAGCAAACGACCCAGCACCTGGGGCACGACACCGACACCCACACCGACCAGAATAAACAAGAGAACGGGGAGGTATTGATCGAGGTTCATCGTGGATTCAACTCCTGAAAGCCACTCACGCAGCTCGTAGCAGTTTGCCGTTTGATTCGGCAGCACCGCCGGAACGCAGCTGCCGAGGCTTTATCTGGTGCGGACGGCGAGACTCGAACTCGCACAGCTTTCGCCACTACCCCCTCAAGATAGCGTGTCTACCAATTTCACCACGTCCGCGGTATTTAGCTGCCCGGATGGCATGAGGAAACCTTGCGGTTTTTAGCTTTCCAGACAGACTTAGAGTTTACCCTGAAAATGCACCACTCCCGACCGGGTGCAACAGCAAAATCCGCTTATTTCGTTGGGATTTGCGCGGCACCCGATGCGGCGGGCGCAGGCGGCACAGGAACCGCCGTGCCGGTCGTTGCCGGCGCCGTGGTGCCAGGAATGCTCGCGGCGCCGGAAGCGCCGGTGGCGGGTGCCGGCGCCGTGACGGCGGCGCCTTCCAGAACGCTGGAGCCGGTGCGCGGCTGGGCATGGCCAAAGTAAGCCAGCAGCAAGGTGGCGGCAAAAAACAAGGCCGCCAGAACGCCGGTGCTGCGCGACAAAAAGTTGGCACTGCCGCTGGCGCCAAACAGGCTGCCCGAGCCGCCACTGCCAAACGCCGCGCCCATGTCGGCCCCCTTGCCGTGCTGCACCAGAATCAGGCCAATCATGCCAAGCGCAGCCAGCATTTGCACCGCAAGGACAATGGTCAATACAACGTTCATATTTACTCCTAATTTAATAGCTATCTGCGCCCATCAGACCAGGGCTGCAGCAATAATTTTCAAAAAATCCGGGGCTTTGAGCGAGGCGCCGCCTATCAGCCCGCCATCAATATCGGGCTGCGCCAGCAGCGTTGCCGCATTGGCCGCGTTCATGCTTCCACCGTACAGAATTTTCACGCGCGCCGACCGGTCCGTCGCGGCCTTGAGCTGAGCCCGCAGCACGGCATGAACCGCCTGCGCCTCTTCCGGCGAGGCCGTCTTGCCGGTGCCTATGGCCCAGACCGGTTCGTAGGCCACCACGATCTCGCTGATGCAGTGCCCGTTGGTGTGAATCACCGCCGCCAGCTGGCGCTTGACCACTTCTTCGGTGCGGCCCGCTTCGCGCTCGGCCAGGGTCTCGCCTATGCAGACGATGGGCGTGATGCCGGCGGCCAGCGCGGCCCTGGCCTTGTCGGCCACCAGCACATCGGTTTCACCATGGTATTGGCGGCGCTCGGAATGGCCCACCAGCACATAGCGGCAGCCCAGCTCCTTGAGCATGGCGGCGCTGACCTCACCGGTGTAGGCCCCAGCGGTTTGCGCCGAGACATCCTGCGCGCCCAGTTCAACGGCCGACAGGCTGGAGCGGCCGGCCTTCAGGGCCTGAACCTGCGCCAGGTAAGGCGCGGGCACACAGACGGCGACATCGCAAGACGGCCTGACGGCCAGCCCCTCTGCCAACTCGGCCAGCAAGGCCTCGTTGGCCGCGAGGCTGCCGTTCATCTTCCAGTTTCCTGCAATCAGTTTTTTCATAGCGGGCGTCAGTTACCAGGTCAAAACGATTTTTCCAACATGCAGGTTGGACTCCATGAGCGCATGCGCCTTGGCCGCCTCGGAAGCGGCAAACGTGCTGTGAATCACCGGCTTGATGGCGCCACTGGCCAGCAGCGGCCAGACCTTGTCCTTCAGCGCCCCGGCAATCGCGGTCTTGAATTCCAGCGAGCGCGGACGCAGCGTCGAACCGGTGATCGTCAGGCGCTTGCGCAGCACCAGGCCCGCATTGAACTCCGCCTTGGTGCCGCCCTGCACGGCAATGATGACCAGGCGGCCATCTTCGGCGAGGCTCTCGACTTCACGTGCCACATAGCCACCGGCCACCATGTCCAGAACCACATTGACGCCTTTTCCGCCGGTCAGCTTTTTGACCTCCTCGGCAAAGTCGACGCTCCTGTAATTGATGGCATGGTCGGCGCCCAGGGCCAGGCAGGCGGCGCATTTTTCATCGCTGCCCGCCGTCACCAGCACGGTGGCGCCCAGCGCCTTGGCCATCTGGATGGCGGTCACGCCAATGCCGCTGGAGCCGCCCTGAATCAACAGGGTTTCGCCGGCTTGCAGGCCGGCGCGTTCAAACACATTGCTCCAGACCGTAAAAAAGGTCTCGGGCAAGGAAGCCGCCTCGACATCGCTCAGGCCTTGCGGCACCGGCAGGCATTGCCCGACGGGCGCCACGCACAATTCGGCATAGCCACCGCCGGCCACCAGGGCGCAAACCCGGTCACCGAGCTTGAAGCCGGCGGCAGCCATGGCCCCGGCATCCCCGCCAATGATTTCACCCGCGACTTCCAGCCCCGGAATATCCGACGCCCCCGGCGGCACCGGGTAGTTGCCGGTGCGTTGCAGCACGTCAGGCCGGTTCACGCCGCTGGCGCTCACGCGTATCAGCAGCTCGCCCGCCGCTGGCACAGGGTCGGGACGCACACCCAGGCGCAGCACGTCAGGCGCGCCATACGAGGTAATTTCAACGGTTTTCATGGATTTTTAAGAATTTTGGCGGCCAGCGCCCATGGTCAGGGCGCCAGCAGCTACAAAATCAATAGCAGATGAGGAAATCAGTCCTGATTTTGGACAGGACGGTCCAGCAGCGCTTTCATCGACAGCTTGACGCGGCCTTTTTCGTCGGTTTCCATCACTTTGACTTTGACGATCTGACCTTCCTTCAGGTAGTCAGTCACCTTCTCCACGCGCTCGTGGGCGATCTGGCTGATGTGCAGCAGGCCGTCCTTGCCGGGCAGCAGGTTGATCAGGGCGCCGAAGTCCAGGATCTTGGTGACCGGGCCTTCGTAGACCTTGCCGATTTCGACTTCGGCGGTGATCTCGGCGATGCGGCGCTTGGCCTCGTCGGCCTTGGCGCTGTCGTTCGACGCGATGGTGATGGTGCCGTCTTCCTCGATGTTGATCTGGGTGCCGGTTTCCTCGGTCAGCGCACGGATCACGGCACCGCCCTTGCCGATCACGTCGCGGATCTTCTCAGGGTTGATCTTCATCACGTAGAGGCGAGGCGCGAAATCGGACACCTCGGTCTTGGCTTCGCCCATGGCTTCCTGCATCTTGCCCAGGATGTGCATGCGGGCTTCCTTGGCCTGGGCCAGCGCGACCTGCATGATTTCCTTGGTGATGCCCTGGATCTTGATGTCCATCTGCAGCGCCGTGATACCGAAGGTGGTACCGGCAACCTTGAAGTCCATGTCGCCCAGGTGATCCTCGTCACCCAGGATGTCGGTCAGCACGGCGAAGCGGTTGTCTTCCTTGATCAGGCCCATGGCGATACCGGCCACATGGGCCTTCATCGGCACGCCGGCATCCATCAGCGACAGGCAGCCGCCGCAGACCGAAGCCATCGACGAGGAGCCGTTGGACTCGGTGATCTCGCTGACCACGCGCATGGTGTAGGGGAATTCTTCCTTGCTGGGCAGCACGGCGACCAGCGCGCGCTTGGCAAGCCGCCCATGACCAATCTCGCGGCGTTTCGGGCTGCCGACACGGCCGGTTTCGCCGGTGGCGAACGGAGGCATGTTGTAGTGCAGCATGAAGCGGTCCTCGTAGTCGCCGGACAGCGCGTCAATGCGCTGCGCGTCGCGTTCGGTGCCCAGCGTGGTCACGACCAGCGCCTGGGTTTCGCCGCGCGTGAACAGGGCCGAGCCGTGGGTGCGCGGCAGCACGCTGTTGCGGATTTCAATCGCGCGCACGGTGCGCGTGTCGCGGCCGTCGATGCGCGGCTCGCCGGCCAGAATCTGGCTGCGGACGATTTTCGCTTCGATGTCGAACAGCATGCCTTCAACGGCGACGCCGTCGAATTCCACGCCGTCGGCCTTCAGTGCGGCCATGACCTCGGCATAGGCGACGCGGCAGGCTTGCGTGCGCGCCTGCTTGCTGCGGATCTGGTAGGCGGCCTGCAGCCTGGCGCCGGCGAGCTCGCCCACCTTGGCGATCAGCGGCTCATTCTTGGCAGGCGCCTTCCAGTCCCAGACCGGTTTGCCGGCGTCGCGCACCAGCTCGTGGATCGCGTTGATGGCGATGTTGCCCTGCTCATGGCCAAACACCACGGCGCCCAGCATGATTTCCTCGGACAACTGGCTGGCTTCGGACTCGACCATCAGCACGGCGGCCTCGGTGCCGGCCACGACCAGATCCATCTTGGAATCTTTCAGCTGGGTCTTGCCGGGGTTCAGCACATACTGGCCGTCGATGTAGGCCACGCGGGCGGCGCCGATCGGGCCGTTGAACGGAATGCCGGAAACCGAGAGCGCCGCGCTTGAAGCGATCAGCGCGGGAATGTCGCCTTCGACTTCAGGGTTCAGCGACAGCACATGGATCACGACCTGCACTTCGTTGAAGAAGCCTTCGGGGAACAGCGGGCGGATCGGGCGGTCG
>CAZWDK010000190.1:0-6287 GCA_964633095.1 uncultured Polaromonas sp.
CGCAAATGCCAGGCCTTGGGCCGGGTGAAGGTCTGGATGCCGTAGGTGGAGAGCGTCAGGCCGACGCCCGAATCGCCCTGGCCGCTCCAGGGCAGGCGCGGGCTGACGCGGTCGCAGCAGTTCCAGTAGACGCTGCCGGCGTTCACCTGCGCCAGCAGCGCCTTGGCGCGCGCCGCGTCGGGCGTGTAGACGCCCGCAGTCAGGCCGTAGCGGGTGTCGTTCATTAGCTGGACGGCTTCCGCGTCGCCTGACACTTTCTGAATGCCGATGATGGGGCCGAAGCTCTCCTCGCGCATCAGTTCCATGCCGTGGTTGACGTTGGCAAACACCGTGGGCGCATACCAGTTGCCGGGGCCGGGCAGGCGCTGGCCGCCCAGCAGCAGGGTGGCGCCCCCGGCCTGGGCATCGGCCACCTGCGCGTCCAGCACATCGAGCTGCGGCGCGCGCGTGATGGCGCCTATGTAGGTGGTCTCGAGCATGGGGTCGCCGAGCTGGAAGGTCTTGACCGTGGCGACAAAGGCGGCGACGAAGGATTCGTAAATTTTCTCGTGCACATAGATGCGCTCGACCGAGCAGCAGCTCTGGCCGGTGTTGTACATGGCGCCATCGGCCAGCGACTCGGCGGCGGTTTGCGGGTCGGCGTCGTCGCAGACATAGCTCGGGTCCTTGCCGCCCAGCTCCAGCTGCAGCTTGACCAGGCGCGATCCCATGGCCTGGGCAATGCTGGCGCCGGTGGCGTGGGAGCCGGTAAAAAACAGGCCATCGATTTTCTGCTCCAGCAAGGCCGCGCCGACGGCGCCGCCGCCAATCAGCGGCACAAACACATCCTGCGGCACGCCCGCCGCGTGCAGCAGGCGCGCCATCGCCAGGCCGGTCAGGGTGGCGTATTCGGAAGGCTTGTAGAGCACGGCATTGCCGGTGAGCAGGGCCGGGATGACGACATTGCCGCCGACAAACCAGGGGTAGTTCCAGGCCGAGATATTGGCCACCAGGCCCAGCGGCCGGTGCTCTATCTGCTCGGTCATGCCGCCCTCGTTGAAAACCGTCTGCGTGGCCGTGCTGCCGTCCACTTCGGCCAGAAAGAAGTCGATGCGCCCCAGCAGGCCGTTCAGTTCATTGCGCGACATCTTGATGGGCTTGCCGGTTTCGCGCGTCATGATGGCCGCCAATGGCTCCAGCTCGGCCACGATGGCGGCGCGAAAGCGCGTGATGCAGGCCTTGCGCTCGGCCAGGGGCACGGCCGCCCAGCGCGCCTGCGCGGCACGCGCCTGCAGGCTTTTGGCGGCCACCGATGCGGCGTCGTCGGCCGCAATTTCGGTGATCAGCGCAGCGGTCGCAGGGTTGTGGATGGCAAGCTGTTTCATGAAGGGTCTCTTGAGTGGCTGTGTGACTTGGCTGCGGCTACGGCGTTCAGGAAGTCCTCCAGCATGGCGGCATCGTCAATCGTGTCCGAGCCGGGCTTGTGAAACTCGGGGTGCCATTGCAGCGCCGCGATATAGCTCTTGGAGCGGTCCTTGCGGCGTATGGCCTCCACGATGCCGTCGCTCACGCTAAAGGCCTCGGCCTCAAACTCGGGCGACAGGTCCTTGATCGCCTGGTGGTGAATGCTGTTGACGCGAACCCGTTCCACGCCGGGGTACATGGACGACAGGTGTGAACCCTGCACAATGTCCACGCTGTGGTAATTCAGATCGTAGGTGGCGGCATCGCGGTGGATGAACGACTCGGGCACCTGCGTCTGGATGTCCTGGTACAGCGTTCCGCCATAGGCCACGTTGAGCAGTTGCAGGCCGCGGCAGACACCGAAAATCGGCTTGCCGGCCGCTTCGAAGGCGGCCACCAGCGCCTTGTCATACTCATCGCGCACGCGGTCGCCCGCCCATCTTTCTTCCAGCGGCGTTTCGCCGTAGCTGCCGGGCCAGACGTCGGCGCCGCCGTGCAGCACCAGCCCGTCCAGCCACTGCGCATAGTGCTCATAGGTCACGTCGCCGCGCTGCGTGCTGCCGGTCGGGCAAGGCACCATGACGACCATGGCACCCGAGGACATGAGCCAGTGCGCAATCGACTGTTCGACGTACTGCAGTGTCTTGCCGGTGAAGAACGAACGGGTCGGGTCGGCATGCGAAAAGCAGGCCGACAGACCAATCTTGAGGCGGCTGGCGGCGGTCATAAAGCCGCCTCAAACAGTATCTGGAAGTCCGCCGCGGTGCAGGGGCGCGGGTTGGTCTGGTGGCAGATGTCGGCCGTGGCAATTTCGACCAGCCGCGGCAGGTGCTCGGGCTTCACGCCATGGGCCGACAGCGGGCCGCTGATGCCGATGCTGGCCTTGAGGTATTTCAGCCAGGGCACCAAGGCCTTGCCATCGCCGATCACGCCGCAGACATGGGCCAGCTCGTCGAACTTGGCCGGTGCCGCCTCGTAGTTCCAGGCCAGCACCGTGTCAATCATCAGCGCGTTGGCCAGGCCGTGGTGCAGGTCGCACACCGCGCCCAGCGCATGCGCGCAGGAATGCACCGCGCCCAGGTCTTTCTGGAAGGCGATGGCGCCCATCATGGAGGCCATCATCATGTCGCTGCGCGCCTTGAGGTTGCCGGGCTCTTTCACGGCGGTCAGCAGCGCGCCGGCGGCGATGCGCGCGCCTTCCAGCGCAATGCCGTCGCACAGCGGATGGTAGGCCGGCGAGAGGTAGCTCTCGATGTTGTGCGTCAGCGCATCCATGCCGGTGGCGGCGGTGACATGCGGCGGCAGGCCCAGCGTGAGTTCGGGGTCTGCAAACACCACCCTGGCCAGGATCTTGGGGCTGAACACCACGCGCTTCAAATGCGTGTCGTTTTCGCTGACCACGCTGGAGCGGCCGACTTCCGAGCCGGTGCCCGAGGTCGTGGGCAGGGCCACGAAATAGGGCAGCTCGTGAACGATGGGGCGTACCCGTGGGTGGTCCCAGACATATTCGAGGATGTCGCCCTCGTGGGTGGCGGCAATGCCCACCACCTTGGCCACGTCCAGCGCGGCGCCGCCGCCAAAGCCGATCACGCAGTCGGCCCGGTGCGCCAGGTAGGCCGCCGCGCCGTCCATCACCTGGCTGCAGGTCGGGTTGCCGAAAACGCCAGCGAACACCGCCACCTCCAGCCCCGCCAGCTGGGTCTTGAATTCGGCCAGCAGCGGCAGCGCCGCCAGCGCCTTGTCGGTGACGATCAGCGGGCGCTTGCAGCCGGCTTCCAGCAACTGCGCCGCCACCAGCTTGCGGGCACCGGCGCCGAACTTGATGGCCGTGGGAAAGGAGAAGTGGGTGATGCTCATGGTGTGTTGAGTTGAAGGTACATATGCGTCTTGCCGAAACTGCGGCCGGCAACCCGTATCGCGTCGGGCTCCGTGCCGAAGGCGGTAAAGCCGGCGCTTTGGTAGAGCGCGAGGGCCTGCCGGTTGCTGTCGGTCACGGTGAGAATGACCAGTGCCAGGCCCGAGGCCCTGGCGTCCTGCAGCAGGGTAGTGACCAGGGCGCGGGCGATGCCCTGCCCGGTGAATTCGGGTGCGACATACATGCCGACCAGTGTGGCCTTGTGGCGGTTCTTCAGGCGTGTCTCATGGCTCAGGCCCACCATGCCGGCCAGCTCGCCATTGACAAAGGCGCCCCAGATTTTTTCCTCTGACATGGCGGCCAGCCGCTTTTCTGCGACCGCCAGCGGCTGCATGGCGACCTCTTCATGACTTGAGGTGAAGGCATCGGGGTGTTCGCGCAGGCCGCGCAGGCGAAACTCCCGGTAGACCGGCGCATCGGAGACTTCAAGCCGACGAATTTCCATGCCTAGATGATCTCGAAGTAGCGTTTCAGTTCCCAGTCGGTCACGCCGTCCAGCCACTGCCGCCATTCCCAGTCGCGGGTGGCGGCGAAATGGTCGACAAAGGTATCGCCCAGCCAGTCGCGGGCGATGCTTGACTGCTGGAAGATGCGCGTCGTCTCGATCAGGGTGCGCGGGGCGCGCGCAATGTTTTCGGCGCCCTGGTTGGTGCCGGTGATGGGCGGGGTGCTGAGCTTGAGGCCTTTTTCCACGCCGTCCAGGCCGGCCGCGACCACGGCCGCCATCGCCAGGTAGGGGTTGACGTCGGCGCCCGGGCAGCGCGTTTCCAGCCGCGTCGCCTTGGGGCTGCCGGCGATCACGCGAAAGCTGGCGGTGCGGTTGTCCATGCCCCAGGTCGGTTTGACGGGGGCCCAGAAGCCGTCGACCAGGCGTTTGTAGCTGTTGATGGTGGGCCAGATCATGGGGCCAAACTCCATCATGCAGGTGACCTGCCCGGCCAGATAGCTTTCAAACAGCTTGCTCATCTTGCGCGGGCTTTTCGCGTCGTAGAACAGGTTGTTCTTGCCGTCGGACAGGCTTTGGTGGATGTGGCCGCTGCAGCCCGGCAGCTGCTGGTTCGGCTTGGCCATGAAGCTGGGCATGATGCCAAAGCGCGCGCCTATTTCCTTGACGCCGGTCTTGAAGAGCACGGAGCGGTCGGCCTGCTCCAGCGCTTCGCTGAAGGCGATGGCGACCTCGTAGACGCCGGGGCCGGTCTCGGTGTGCAGGCCTTCGATGGGGATGCCGAAGGCCAGCATCTCGTCCATGATGGCCTTGAAAAAATCGCGGTTCTGGTTCATGCGCAGCAGCGAGTAGCCGAACATGCCCGGTGTCAGCTGCTGGGGCGCCACGCCTTTTTTGGCGGCCCAGCTGTGCGGCGTTTCCAGAAAGTTGAACCACTCGAATTCCATGCCGGTCATGACCTGAAAGCCCATTTTTTCGGCGCGCCTGAGCACGCGTTTCAGGGTCTGGCGCGGGCAGACGGCATGGGGCGTGCCGTCGGCGTTGACAAATTCGCCGAGGAAAAACGGCACGCCCTCATCCCAGGGCACATGGCGGAAGGTGGCCAGGTCCAGCCTGGCCAGCGCATCGGGAAAGCCGTGCTGCCAGCCGGTGACCGTGGTGTTGTCGTAGCAGCTGTCGGTCATGTCCCAGCCCAGCACCACGTCGCAAAAGCCGAAGCCGCCGGCCGGGTAGGCTTGGGCGGCGCCCAGGAATTTGTCCTTGTGCAGGACCTTGCCGCGCAGCACGCCGTCGATGTCGCTGACGGCCACCTTGACCTTGGCCGCACCCGATTTCTTGACCGCCTCCAGGGCGGGGTGGATCTTGCCGGGTGCTTTGCTGGCCATGCGGGACTCCTTGCTATTGCGTCGCTTGCTCAGTGTGCGGGTGCGCCGGACCTGATGCCCATGTCCTGCAAGGCCAGCGCCACGGCATGTACCGCCTGCGCCACCTCGTTCGGGCCAATCGCACCGATACAGCCTACCCTAAAAGTTTCCACCTGGGTGAGTTTGCCCGGGTAGAGGATAAAGCCGCGTTCGCGTGCGGCGGCATAAAATTTTTTGAATTCATAGCGGCTGTCGGCCGGCGCATGAAAGGTCACGATGATGGGCGCCTGGATCGCAGGGTCCAGAAAAGGCTTGAAGCCCAGCCGGGCCATGCCTTCAACCAGCGTGCTGTAGTTGCTGCGGTAACGCGCCAGGCGCGCCGGCTGCCCGCCCTCTTCCTCAAACTGCGCAATCGCCTCGGCCAGCGCCACCACGACATGGGTGGGCGGCGTGAAGCGCCACTGCGTGGTTTTTTCCATGTAGGCATGCTGGTCGTACAGGTCCATGGCCAGCGACTGGCTGCGGCCGGCGCAGCCGTCCAGGACCGCCTTGCGGATGAAGACAAAACCCATGCCGGGAACGCCTTCCAGGCATTTGCCGCTGGCGGCCACCAGCGCGTCAAAACGGGTTGTTCGCGCGTCGATTTCGAGCGCGCCGAAGGAGCTCATGGCATCCACGATCAGGCCCTTGCCATGGGCGGCGCAGATGTCGGCCACTTCCTGCAGCGGATTGAGCACGCCGGCACCGGTCTCGCAGTGGATCAGCACCACATGGCCGATGCTGGCATCCTGACTGAGCTGGTCGGCCAGCGCCTGCGGGTCCACCGGCGCCGCCTCGTCAAAAGACAGCACCGTGCAGCGCCGGCCCATCAGCTGGGTCAGCCGCGCCGCGCGCTTGCAGTAGGCGCCGTTGTCCAGCACCAGCACATGGCCATCGCGCGGCACCAGGGTGGCCACCGCCGCCTCCACGCTGAAGGTGCCGCTGCCCTGCAGCGGCACCACCACATGCGAGTCCTGGCCGTGAATGATGTCCAGCAGGCTGTGGCGGATGCTGGCCGTCACGGCGTTGAAGTCGCTGTCCCAGGAACCCCAGTCTTTCAGCATGGCCAGCTTGGTGCGCA
>CAZWDK010000191.1:0-6270 GCA_964633095.1 uncultured Polaromonas sp.
GCAGACGATGCACTTGGAGGCGTCATAGCTGAAATAGGGGTTGGACTCATCCTTCGCCAGCTTCAGGTGGTTTTTGCCTTCGTAGCCGTAGCGCACCTCGCGCAGGCCGACCACGCCGGCCATGTCCTGCAATTCGCAGTTGCCGTTGGTCGGACAGGTCAGGCAATCGAGCGGATGGTCGGAGATGTACAACTCCATCATGCCCTTGCGCAGGTCCGCCAGTTTCGGCGTCTGGGTCCTGACCTTCATGCCCGGCTCGCAGGGCGTTGTGCAGGAGGCGGGATAACCTTTTCGGCCTTCGATTTCAACCAGGCACAGGCGGCAGGAGCCGAAAGGCTCTAGGCTGTCGGTGGCGCACAGCTTGGGCACGTTGACGCCGGCCTCGACGGCCGCGCGCATCACCGAGGTGCCGGCAGCGACATGCACCTGCACGCCATCGATTTCGATCGTGACGGTCTGCTCTGAAACACGCTCTGGGGTGCCGTAATCGAGTTCATTGAGTTGGTTCATGGTGAGCTTCTTCGGTCGTTCTCGTTAATCGGTTCAGGCGGCTTCTTGCAGGGCGCTGCCGCCGAAATCTTCGGGAAAGTGATTCAGCGCGGACAGCACCGGAAACGGCGTCATGCCGCCCATGGCGCACAGGGAACCGCTCTGCATCAGCTCGCACAGATCGCGCAGCAAATGAATCTGCTGCGGGCGGTTCTGGTTGGCGATGATCTTGTCGACTGCTTCCACGCCACGGGTCGATCCGATGCGGCAGGGCGTGCATTTGCCGCAGGACTCCACGGCGCAAAATTCCATCGCGTAACGCGCCTGCCTGGCCATGTCGACGCTGTCGTCGAACACCACGATGCCGCCGTGCCCGACCGCCGCGCCTATGGCCGCAAAAGACTCGTAGTCCATCGGGGTGTCGAACTGCGATTCGGGCAGGTAGGCGCCCAGCGGGCCGCCCACCTGCACCGCGCGGATGGGCCGGCCGCTGGCGCTGCCACCGCCAAAATCAAACAGCAGCTCGCGCAAGCTCAGGCCAAAGGCCTTTTCCACCAGGCCACCTTGCCGGATATTGCCGGCCAGCTGGAAGGGCAGCGTGCCGCGCGAGCGGCCCATGCCATAGTGCTGGTAGAAAGCGGCGCCACGCGCCAGAATCAGCGGCACGGCCGCCAGCGAGATGACGTTGTTGATGACCGTGGGTTGGCCGAACAGGCCTTCGATGGCCGGCAGCGGCGGCTTGGCGCGGACGATGCCGCGCTTGCCTTCCAGGCTTTCGAGCAAGGCGGTTTCCTCGCCGCAGACATAGGCGCCGGCCGCCTTGCGCACCTCCAGCTCAAAGGCCTGGCCGGCGCCGAGGATGTTGGCGCCCAGATAGCCGTGCTCACGGGAGATGGCAATCGCCTCGTTGAGCACGGCAATCGCATGCGGGTACTCCGAACGCACGTAGATATAGCCCTGGGTCGCACCGACCGCCAGGCCGGCAATCGTCATGCCTGGTTGGACAAGGGGGGGGGGTTTTCCCTCCACCTTGCGGTCGGAAACGGGGCTTGATTGGCTTTCGTGGGCTTGGCGGACCACGTATTTCGGCGCGGCCGGGGCAGCCAGAACGGTTTTCCACTTGATGCCGGTCGGGAAAGCGGCGCCGCCGCGGCCGCGCAGCCCGGAGTCCAGCACCTCCTGCACCAGGGCGGCCGGCGCCATGCCGATGGCACGCCGCAGCCCGGCATAACCCTCATGCGCCAGGTAGTCGTCCAGCGACAGCGGGTCGGTGATGCCAACGCGCGCAAAAGTCAGGCGTTCCTGGTTTTTCAGGAAAGCCATCTCCTCGGTCACGCCGAGCCGCAGCGCATGGGCCGCGCCCACGGTAAAGCCGGCATCGAACAAACCGGCCACATCCTCAGGCGCAACCGGCCCGTAGCCGATGCGGCCCTGGGGGGTCGCCACCTCGACCAGGGGCTCCAGCCAGAACATGCCGCGGGAACCGTTGCGCACCAGGCGGATGTCGATGCCGCGCGCCTGGGCTTCGCGGGTGATGGCGGCGGCGACCTCATTGGCGTCCAGCGCAAGCGCGGTCGAATCGCGCGGCACATACAGGGTGATGCTCATGCGGCACCTCGTTTCGCGGCCAGCAGGCGGACCGGCTTGCCGGATGACACGCGGGCATGCAGCTCGTCGCCAATCATGACCGCCGGGCCGCAAGCGACTTGGCCCAGGAAGTACACGGAGTCCAGGCTGAATGCGCCGTCGGCCGTCGTCTCGTGGAAATCGCAGCCCAGCGCCGCCTTGGCATGCGCTGCCAGGGCTTCCCCGCCCACGGCCTGGCAGGCCTCGGCACGGCAAATCTGCACCACCTGCCGCCCCGGCGGCGTTTGCCGGAAATAGTGGTAATAGGTGATGACGCCGTGCACCTCTGCGCGCGAGACATTGAGTTCGTCGGCAATCAGTTGCACCGCCTCCGGCGGGATATAGCCGATCTTTTCCTGCACCCCGTGCAGGATGGGCAGCATGGCGCCGGGCATGGCCTTGCGCTGCGCGATGACGGCCTCGACGGCCCCCCGGTCAAACGCCGGGGGCGGGCTTCCGGGCTGCTTTGCCGCTCTTGCTAGGACCGAAGAATTCATGCTTTTTTCATCCGGGACTGGCCTGTTAAATAGGCTTTTAATAACATATTAAATTTCTAACTTATCGAGTCTTCCGCAAGATATCACTCGAAAAATTATTATGCAATAGGCTAAAATTTGCATAATGTACAAGGTCACCATCCAGCCGCACTGGGAAATCACCCACGACCCGGACACGCCGCCGCTGGATACGGCGGTGCTGCTTGAACTGCTGATGGCGATACAGAACACCGGATCAATCGCCCAGGCCGCCCAGGCGATTGGCCTGTCCTACCGTTACGCCTGGGGCCTGCTGCGTGATGTGGAGAAACTTTTTGGCAACCCCTTGATGGACAAGGGGCGCGGACGCGGCACAGTGCTGACGCCGCTTGCCGAAAAATTGATCTGGGCCGACCGCCGCGTCGCGGCGCGCCTGTCCCCCATGCTGGAGAGCCTGTCATCCGAACTCGAACGAGAGCTCAACAAGATGGCGGCGGAAAAATCCAGAAGCGTGCGCCTGCATGCCAGCCACGGTTTTGCGGTCGCCGCCCTGCTGAACAATATCAATATCGCCAAACTGCCGATTGACCTGCGCTATCGCAACAGCACGGACGCCGTGGCCGCCCTGTCACGGCAGGAGTGCGACCTGGCCGGTTTTCATGTGCCCCTCGGCGAGTTCGAGCGCCCGGCGATCGCGCTGTATGCCCAATGGCTCAACCCCAAAACGCACCGCCTGCTTCATCTCGCCGTGCGCAGCCAGGGGCTGTTCGTGGCGGCGGGCAACCCGCACGGCATTCACGGGCTGCAGGACCTGAGCCGCGACGGCGTGCGCTTCGTCAATCGCCAGGTCGGTTCGGGCACGCGCATGCTGCTGGAACTGATGCTGGCGGGCGCCTCGCTGTCGAGCAAGGACATCAACGGCTTCGAAAATACCGAGTTCACGCACTCGGCCGTCGCGGCATTCATCGCCAGCGGCATGGCCGAAGTCGGCTTTGGCGTGCAGACGGCGGCGCAGCGCTTCGGGCTGGAGTTCATTCCGCTGGTGCAGGAACGCTACTTTTTTGCGCTGCCCGTGTCGGCGCTGGAGGCCTCGCTAGTCCAGCAGGTCATAGCCATCGTGCAGTCGGCCTCGTTCCGCGCCGAGGTGGACGCCCTGGCCGGCTATGACGCGGCGGACACCGGGAAAATACTGTCGCTGGCGGCAGCGTTCGGCAGCGACGCTGCCCGTTGACGGCGGCACCTTCGGTCGCAGCCGCCCCGGCGGAGCGCAACCATTTTCAGAAAAAAAGCCTGAAGCCCCCCCAGCAACGGGTGCAACCAGCTATCAATTCAATAGCAAAACCGCTGTCGCAGGGGCCGCCGCGCGCAGCCCTGGGGCGAGCCGCTAACGGCCGGTCATGTTCTCCGGCACCACCCACTGGTCGAACTGTTCGCCGCTGAGGTGGCCCGAGGCGACCGCGGCCTCGCGCAGGCTGGTGCCTTCCTTGTGCGCTTTTTTCGCAATAAAGGCGGCCTTGTCGTAGCCAATATGGGTGTTGAGCGCCGTCACCAGCATCAGCGAACGGCCGACCAGCTCGCCGATGCGCTCCCGGTTGGGCTCGATGCCCACGGCGCAATGGTCGTTAAAACTCACCATGCCATCGGCCAGCAGGCGCACGCTTTGCAGGAAGTTGTGGGCAATCATGGGCCGGAACACATTGAGCTCAAAGTTGCCCGAGGCGCCGCCGAAGTTGATGGCCACATCGTTGCCAAACACCTGGCATGCCAGCATAGTGAGCGCCTCGCTCTGCGTGGGGTTGACCTTGCCCGGCATGATGGACGAACCGGGCTCGTTTTCGGGAATGCTCAGCTCGCCGATGCCGCTGCGCGGGCCGCTGGCCAGCCAGCGCACATCGTTGGCAATTTTCATCAGGCTGGCGGCCAGGGTCTTGAGCGCGCCATGGGCATGGACCAGCGCATCGGCCGAGGCCATGGCCTCGAACTTGTTGGGGGCGGTGACAAAGGGCAGGCCGGTCAGGCTGGCCAGCTCGGCCGCAACGCGCTCGGCATAGCCTTTGGGCGCGTTCAGGCCGGTTCCCACCGCCGTGCCGCCCAGCGCCAGTTCATAGAGATGCGGCAGCGCGGCCCGCACATGCTTTGCGCCATGTTCCAGCTGCGCCACATAGCCCGAAAACTCCTGGCCCAGGGTCAGCGGCGTGGCGTCCTGCAAATGGGTGCGGCCGATCTTGACGATGTCATCGAAGTCCACCGCCTTTTTTTCCAGCGCGGCGCGCAGCTTCTCCAGCGCCGGCAGCAGCTGATGCCTGAGGGCATCCACCGCCGCGACATGCATGGCGGTGGGAAACACATCGTTGGACGACTGGCTGCGGTTCACATCGTCATTCGGGTGCACCCGCCGGCCCTCGCCACGCGCGCCGCCCAGCAGCTCGCTGGCACGGTTGGCCAGCACTTCATTGACATTCATATTGGTTTGCGTGCCCGATCCGGTCTGCCACACCACCAGCGGAAACTCCTCCGCGTGCTGGCCGGCAATGACTTCGTCGGCCGCGGCGACGATGGCATTGGTCTTGGCTTCGTCCTGCAAACCCAGCGCCTGGTTGACCCGCGCCGAGCAGCGCTTGATCTGCGCCAGCGCACGAATGATCTCGCGCGGCTGCCGCTCGCCCGAAATATCGAAGTTCTGCAGCGAGCGCTGGGTCTGCGCCCCCCACAGCCTGTCGGCGGGTACGTCGATGGGCCCAAAGGTGTCGTGTTCGGTACGGGTGTTTGCGGAGGTAGTCATGGGGTTCGCCTGACCTGTCAAAATAGAGGGTTGAAGTTGCCAGCATAGCCATTTAGGAAGCTCTACATAACCCCACGCGGTCCGTGATAGCCCGGATTCGGGCGGTCTGCGGCGTTGCATTTCTTGCCAATAGCCAGGCTATTGGCTGCGAAACGCGCCTTGCACCCCATCCCGAACCGAGCTACACGAACTCGCGCAGGGTTATGCAGAGCTTCCTTAATAAAAGCAATTCTCATTTAATGGGTGTTGCACCGCCTCACGACCACTTGCAAAAAGCCATGACCACGACCATCAAACAAGCCGACCTCATCGAATCCGTTGCCGCTGCCCTGCAGTACATCAGCTACTACCACCCGACCGACTACATTGCCCACCTGGCGCGCGCCTACGAGCGCGAACAGAGCCCGGCCGCCAAGGACGCGATTGCGCAAATCCTGACCAACAGCAAGATGAGCGCCACCGGCCAGCGGCCCATCTGCCAGGACACCGGCATCGTCAACGTGTTTCTGCAGGTCGGCATGGATGTGCGCTGGGAAGGCTTCAGCGGCAGCATCGATGACGCCATCAACGAAGGCGTGCGGCGCGGCTACAACCACCCCGACAACACCCTGCGCGCCTCGGTCGTCGCCGACCCGCAGTTCGACCGCAAAAACACCAAGGACAACACGCCGGCCGTGATCTTCACGGAAATCGTGCCGGGCAACAAGGTGGACATCACCGTCGCGGCCAAGGGCGGCGGCAGCGAGAACAAAAGCAAGATGGTCATGCTCAACCCCGGCGATTCGGTGGTCGACTGGGTGCTGAAGACCGTGCCGACCATGGGCGCCGGCTGGTGCCCGCCCGGCATGCTGGGCATCGGCATCGGCGGCACCGCCGAGAAGGCCATGGTGATGGCCA
>CAZWDK010000192.1:0-3296 GCA_964633095.1 uncultured Polaromonas sp.
CGTGCCGCAGGCGCCGGGTGGCCAGAAAAAAGAACAGGCCAAAGGCCGCCAGGTAAGTCAGGCCATACCAGTGAATGGCCAGGGGCCCGAGTTGCAGGGCGACGGGATTGATTTGAGGGTGAATCAGCATGGGTTGCCATTGTGCACGCAAGCCGGCCACTTGCGACCGCCCACCAGCCGCGGGCGCAAACAGCTACATTTTCAATAGCATTCATGCCCCGTCGACGCCGGAGCCGGCGGCCGGGTCTGGCTCAGGGAGCGTTGCCCGCGTTGTCGGGCACCCCCGACTCACCCAGGATCGGGATGCCGCCGCGGTCTGGCGCCGTCGCCGGGCGCGGCGGCGCTGACACCACGCGGGGATCGGGAGACCCGGCCGCGGGCCCGGCAGGCGGCGCGACCACGCTGGCGGGTGATGGAAGCGGCTGCGATTGCGGCTGCGGCGGCAGCACCACTTCCGGCTGGGTGACAGGCGCTGCCGGCGCGGGCGGCTGGGGCGGCACGACGGCTTCGGGCTCGGGCGCTGCTGCCGGCTGCGGTGCGGCGCCCTGGGGGAACAGGCTCTTGAACCAGTCGTTGACCTGACTCCCCATCGGGTCCTGCGAATTCGACCCTGGCGGCGCGGCAAAGCGCGCGCGCGGGTCAAGCACCCGGGTCCGCAAGGATTGCGCGAAAAAATCGCCGACGATGGGCAGCGCGCTGTGCGCGCCCTGGCCCCAATAATCGTTCAGCGTCACGCGGTTGTCGTTGAAGCCGACCCAGGCGCCCGCCACCAGTTGCGGGTGCATCAGGATGAACCAGCCATCGGTGTTGTCCTGGGTGGTGCCGGTCTTGCCGGCCAGGTCGGCCTGGATGCCGTAGCGGCTGCGAATGCCGGCGCCTGTGCCCTGGTCGATCACGCCGCGCATCACGTCGACCAGCGTTTGCGCGCTGGCGACGGACATGGCCTGTTCCGGCGCCTTGGCCTGAAACGTTTCGAGCACCTTGCCCTTGCGGTCTTCAATGCGCGTGACCAGTATCGGCTCGATGTAGCTGCCGCTGTTGGCGATGGTGCTGTAGGCCGAGACCATTTCCTTCAGGGTCACCGGGCTGGTTCCCAGCGCCAGCGAGGGCACCTCTTCGAGCTTGCTTTGCCGCACGCCCATGGCCTGGGCCAGCTTGGCCACCCGCGCCGGGCCCACGGTCTGCATGACCTGGGCGGTGATGGTGTTTTTGGAATAGACCAGGCCGTCGCGCAGGCTCATGGGCTGCCCGCTGGGCGCGCCGCCATCGCTGGGCCGCCAGACGGCGCCGCCGCCCAGCGCAATCTCCACCGCCTCATCCATAAAACTGTCGCTGGGGCTGGCGCCCTTCTCGAACGCGGCGCCGTAGACAAAGGGCTTGAAGGTCGAGCCGGGCTGCCGGCGCGCCTGCTGCACATGGTCAAACGGGTCCTTGGCATAGTCGCGGCTGCCGACCCAGGCCATCACATGGCCGTTGCCCGGGTCCAGCGCCACAAAACCGGCCTGCAAGCGCGTCTTGTCCTGGCGCAGCGCCTGCATCAAGGCCCGATCAGCCTGCAGCTGCTTGAGGGCCAGCGCATCCGTCAGGCCCGCATCGCGTGCGGCCCTGTACTCGCGTGTCTCGCGCACAAAGGCATTGAGCAGCTCCTTTTTCGCGTCCCAGGCACGCGGCCCCCACTCGGCATTGGCCACGCCCTGCAGGCTGTTGGCCTGGCGCGCCACCGCCTGGTTGGCCAGCTTTTGCAGCCGCGAGTCTATGGTGGTGCGCACCACCAGCCCGTCGGCATAGATGTTGTAGTCGTGGCGGTCGGCCCATTCGATCAGCCAGCGGCGCAAATACTGGGTGACATGCGGCGCCGGGCCCAGCGGCTCGGTCTGCCGCTCAAAATCGATCCTGAGCGGCCTTTTCTTCAGCGCCTCCAGCTTTTTGGCGTCCAGCTTCTGATGCTTGACCATCTGGCCGAGGACGGTGTTGCGGCGCAGCTTGGCGCGCTCGGGGTTTAACACCGGGTTGTAGTAGCTGGTGCCCTTCAGCATGCCGATCAGCGTGGCGCTCTCCAGCACATCGAGTTCGTCGGCCGACTTGTCGAAATAGGTGCGGGCCGCCATTTCGATGCCGTAGGCGTTGTAGAGAAAGGGCACCGTGTTGAGGTAGCTCTCCAGGATCTCGTTCTTGGTATAGACGGCCTCGATCTTCAGCGCCGTGATGGCCTCCTTGATCTTGCGCGTCAGGCTCCGCGCGCGGCCTACATCCTCGGGATACAGGTTGCGGGCAAGCTGCTGCGTGATGGTCGAGCCGCCCTGGGTGTCGCCCGAGAAGGTGTTCAGCGCGGCCGAGGCGGTACGCTTGAAGTCGATGCCATGGTGCTCGTAAAAGCGGTGGTCTTCGGTGGAAATCAGCGCCGCCACCACGTTGGGCGAAATATCGGCCAGCTTGACCCAGTCGCGGTTGGCACGCTGGAACACGGCCAGCTCCTTGCCATCGGCCGAAAGCACCATGGCAGGCTGCTGCAGCTTGGCCTTTCTGATGTCCCCAATGCTCGGGGTAAACGGAATCAGGATCAAAACGTACAGCAGCAACAGCGCCGGCAAGGCGGCCAGCGACAGGGCGATGCCGCGCTTGGTGGGATGACGAACGCGGTGGAGAATTTCAGCGGCAAGGGCTTGGATACGGGTCAGGTCAATTTTCATCAGGGGCGAGTCTAGCGGCGAGTTCAGCGCCGCGCTGTAGGACGGCGGCGGGAGTGCTCGGAGGGGCCGAGCCGTATTTTGACAGCCCCTACCGGCGCAGAGGCTATTACGTCTCTGTCACGCGGCCCGCCGCCAACATCCGCCGGAGACCGGACCGGCCTGGGGCGGTTTGGCGGCCGGAGCACCGGACCAAGTCTATGCCAGCATCTTTTTCAACTCGCCGCTGTCGATCAGCGTCTGCAGATTCGCAGCGCCGCCCACCAGAATGCCCTTGACGAACACCATCGGAAAGGTGGGCCAGCCGGTCCACATCTTGAGCGCATTGCGCTCGCGCCAGGTATTCAGATAGCTGCCGTATTCCAGATAGCGGTAAGCCTGCCCGGCAGCCTCCAGCGCCTTGCGCGCCTTTTTGGGAAAAGGGTTCATCCCCATTCCCACCACGACCACGTCGTTGTCCCTGATCGCCGTCATCACTTCCTGCACGATGGCCTGCTGATGCCCCGCAATCTTGCTGCGGATGGCAGGGTGGATATGGGCTTCGTCAAGAAGAAAGCGTGGCATGGAGCGGCTCCGGCAGGTCAGAAGCCGAAACGGTAACACAGCGGC
>CAZWDK010000192.1:3396-6265 GCA_964633095.1 uncultured Polaromonas sp.
TGCCACTGCCGAAAAATCCGGCCCAGCACACCGTTCACGATCTCCATGATCGGGGCGTCCCGGCGCTGCTCGGGCCGCGGCCGGGGAATGTCGAATTCAGCGTTCTGGTCCAGCCAGCGGTTGCGAAATGCCTGCTGAAAAACTTCCCCCACCATGGGCAGCGCGCTGCGGGCGCCCTGCCCCCAGGCGCCCATCGTCACGCTGTTGTCGTTAAAGCCGACCCTGGCCCCGGCCACCAGTTGCGGGTTCATCATGATGAACCAGCCGTCGGTGTTGTCTTGCGTGGTGCCGGTCTTGCCGGCCAGGTCGGCCTGGATGCCGTAGCGCTGGCGAATCGCCGCGCCCGTGCCCTCGTCAATCACACCGCGCATGGCGTTCACCAGGGTCAGCGCGTGCGCACGGGGCATGGCCGGCCCGCGCTCCCTGACAGGCTCGAACTGTTCCAGCAGCCGGCCGTTGCGGTCTTCGACACGCAGCACCAGCACCGGCGGCAGGTAGCTGCCGCCATTGGCAATGCTGCCGTAGGCCGCGACCATTTCCATCAGCGTGACAGGGCTGGTGCCCAGGGCGAGTGAGGGCACCAGGTCCAGCCTGCTCTGCCGCACACCCAGGGCCTGCGCCAGCTGCCCCACGCGGGCCGGCCCGACTTTTTGCATCAGCTGAGCCGTGATGGTGTTTTTGGAATACACCAGCCCGTCACGCAGGCTGGTCGGCTGGTAGGTGGGCGGCGTCGCATCGCTGGGCGTCCACACCTCGCCGCCTGGCGAGGTGATGGCCACGGGCTGGTCGATCAAGGTGTCCAGCGGGTCCAGCCCCAGCATGAAGGCCGCGCCATAGACAAAGGGCTTGAAGGTCGAGCCCGGCTGGCGTCGCGCCTGGCTCACATGGTCAAACTGCTCCTGCGCAAAGTCGCGGCTGCCCACCCAGGCCCGCACGGCGCCGCTGCGCGGGTCCAGCGCCAAAAAGCCGGCCTGCAGCACGGCACGCTCCTGGCCGGCCTTGCGCCGGCCATCTGCCAGTGTTTGCAGTTGCGCCATCTGCCGCGCCACCGCCTGGTTGGCCGCCTTCTGGATCTTGGCGTCGAGGGTGGTACGCACCCGCAGGCCATCGGTGTGAATGTTGTAGCCCTTGTGGTCGGCCCAGGCGATCAGCCATTTGCGCAGGTGCTGGGCCACGTGCGGCGCCGGGCCCAGCGGCTCGGTCTGCCGCTCAAAGTCCAGCTTCAGCGGCCGCCTGGCCAGCGCCTCAAGCCGGGCCGGGTCGAGCTTGCCGTGCTTGGCCATCTGCGCCAGCACCAGGTTGCGGCGCTGCACCGCCCGTTCAGGGTTTAACACCGGGTTGTAGTAGCTGGTGCCCTTGAGCATGCCGATCAGCGTGGCGCTCTCCAGCAGGTCCAGCCTGTCGGCCGACTTGTCGAAATAGGTGCGCGCGGCCATCTCGATGCCAAAGGCGTTGTACAGAAAAGGCACGGTGTTGAGATAGGTCTCAAGGATCTCGCGCTTGGAATACACCGCCTCGATCTTCAGCGCCGTGATCGCCTCCTTGACCTTGCGCGTGACACTGGCGGCGCGGCCGATGTCTTCGGGGTAAAGATTGCGCGCCAGCTGCTGCGTGATGGTCGAACCGCCCTGCAAGTCGCCCGACAGGGTAGCGAGCACCGCCCCCGCCGTGCGCCTGAAGTCGATGCCGTGATGCTCATAGAAGCGGTGGTCTTCGGTGGCGATCAGCGCGTTCACCACATTGGGCGAAATCTTGTCCAGCGTCACCCACTGGCGGTTGATGCGCCTGTACTCGGCCAGCACCGTGCCGTCAGAAGCCAGCAGCACCGAGGGCGTTTCGGACTTGGCCTTGCGCAAATCGCCAATGCCGGGCGTGAAGGGGATCAGCACCAGCACGTAAAGCAGCATCAGCGCCGGCAGCAGCAAAGCCGTCCGGATGGGGTGGCGCCTGACAACGCCCGTGAGGCGGTGAAACTGCGCAGTGGCGAAAGTGGCGGTGCGCTGGAGGGCCGGGGTCATCGGCGGAGTTTAAGGTGGCGATTAAGCCAAGTTGTAACTCCGCCCAATTTCCAAGTTAAATCTTGTTTCAGCCCCTATGGGATGGGCGCGAGCAGCTACTTTTTTAATAGCAAAAAAGGACTCGCTCGCGACTCAGCCCCAAATGCCGCCAGCCCCTGAATCACGGCACAAGCCGCCGGCTTCATCAGCTCAATCTTTGCGCTTCAGCGGCTGCCAGCCGGCAAACTTGGGGTAATGCCGCTGCACCACCGGGCCGTCAAAATCCCAGGCGATGCATTTGCCCAGGTGGTGCGGCGGTGCGGTGCTTTCAGGCTCGGGCAGTCCGGCCTGCCGGCGCAGGCGGTCGCGGTAAGCGGGAATGGTCTGGTAGGCCGCGGTCGCCATGTTGAACAGCAGCTCGCGCAGATGCGTGCAGCCGCGTATGCCGCCCAGCGCCCGCTCGATGGCCTGGCGCCAGCCCGGCCCCATGGTGACGCCCACCATCTTCTGCATCGGGTCCGTGCCCTGCTGGCATTCGCCAAAAGGTGTGTAGTCACTCGAACTGGCGATCTCGCGGATCGTCATGCTGTCGTCCACCGTCACACGAATCGCCATGCCGTGGATGGGCGTGCCCGGCGGCATGTCGCCGCGCTCGAAGCGCTCCAGCGCATAGGTCTTGGTGTCGGTCAGCTCGGCCTCGATGTCCCACAAGCCATCCTCGCGGTGGTAGCCGCGAAAGACGACGGCGCGGGTGTGCAGATGGGATCGGGCCTGGGGTGCGGGCAGTGGCATGGTGGGCTTCGTTGGACGGGACAAGCGTGATTTTCTCAGAATGCCTGCACGGCCATACGATGACGCGGCCGCCAGCGACT
>CAZWDK010000193.1:0-6238 GCA_964633095.1 uncultured Polaromonas sp.
CCAGGCCCAGCCCCCACAAGGGCCACAAGCCATAGCGCGCCACCCACCAGGCGTAGGGCGTGATGCCGCCGCGGCCCTCCACCTCGCCGACCAGCGCGCCGCGCGTGTGGCGAGCCAGTTGATGCGTGACCTGGCCGCGGTGGTCGATGATGACGGTGGCGCCGGTGTTGGTGGCGCGAATCATGGGCCGGCCAAACTCCAGCGCCCGCATGCGCGAGATTTGCAAATGCTGGTCGATCGCCACGGTGTTGCCAAACCAGCCGATGTTGCTGAGGTTGACAAACATGGTGGGGGCCTGCGCCGCATCGACAAAGCGCGCCGCCAGTTCCTCGCCAAACAGGTCTTCGTAGCAGATATTGGGCGCCAGCCGCTGGCCGCGCCAGCCGAACGAGGCCTGGCCGACCGCGCCGCGGTTGAAGTCACCCAGCGGAATGTGCATCAGGTCGGTAAACCAGCGGAAACCGGACGGAATGAATTCGCCAAACGGCACCAGGTGGTGCTTGTCATAACGGTAGGCCTCCAGCTGGCCGGGCCCGAGGCCAAGCACCGAGTTGGCATAACCCGTTTCATAGCTGCCCAGCGGTATGCCGATCAGCGCCGCCTGCTCGCCACGGGAAAAGCGCGACTGCAGCGCCTGCCAGTAGCCCTCGGGCAATTGCTGCGGCAGCACGGGAACCGCGGTTTCGGGCGCGACCACCAGCGCGGTGTTGGCGTCGCGCAGCTGCTCGCCATACCAGCGCAGCGCCGTGGCCACGCCGGTGCCGGTCTCGAATTTTTCGTTTTGCGGAATATTGCCCTGCAGCAGCGTCACCGCCATGGCCTCGGAAGGCGCCTGGCCCTCTCCCACATACACGCTGTTGTGCGGCAAGCAGGCCAGGCCCACGCCCGCCAGCACCAGGCCCAGCGCCGTCAGCCAGCGGTTGTTGGGCGCGCGCAGCGACAGGGCCAGCCAAGCGGCGAGCAGCGCCGCCAGAAAGCTCAGGCCATGCACCCCCAGCCAGGCCGCCAGCGGCCCGGCCCAGCCGTCCACATGGGCATAGCCGCCCTCGCCCCAGGGGAAGCCGGTGAAGAGCTTGACCCGCGCCAGCTCGGCCAGCAGCCAGAGTGAGGCAAAAACAAGAGCACGCCGCGCAGGCCGGTCGGGGGCCAGCAGCGCAAACAGGCCGCAGGCGGCGGCATAGTAAAGCGCCAGAAAAGCCGCCAGCAGCCCAATCGCCAGCACCGTGAGCGGCGCCGCCAGCCCGCCGTAGTCGTGCATGGAGATATACAGCCACCAGAAGGTGCCGCACAGCATGGCCCAGGCAAACAGCCCGCCCAGCCAGGCCGCGCGCTGCCAGCAGCGGCTGCCGCCCAGTTGCGCGACCAGCAGGCCCAGCGCCAGCAGCTGCAGCCAGCCCACCGGCTGACCGAAGCCCAGGCCCAGCCCCGACCCCAAGGCAAAAGGCCAGGCCATGCTGGCCGCATGAGCGCCACCAGCGATCAAAACAATAGCGATTTGCAACCAACTGAGGCGCTGGTGCCGCGCCGGCACGCCGACCTGCTCGAGCAGGGCCGGCATGGTGGGCAGCGCAGAAATCATGCTGTGGATCACGTCCCGTGCCATGCTGCGCTCTTTCCTGTCAGGTTTCAGATGCGGGCGCGACTGGCGAGACCTTGAACCAGCGCACGGCACCGCCCTTGGTGTGCAGCACCGTGAACTGCAGGCCGGCCAGCGCGTAATGCTCGCCGCGCTTGGGCACATGGCCCATTTCGTGGGCGACCAGGCCGCCTACGGTGTCAAAGTCGGTCTCGGGCAGGGTCACGCCAAAGGCCTCGTTGACGCGCTCGATCGAGGTGTCGCCGCTGACCCGGTAGGTATGGTCGGCCAGGCCAAAGATATCGCCCTCGTCCTCGGCGATGTCGAACTCGTCCTCGATCTCGCCGACGATCTGCTCCAGCACGTCTTCAATCGTGATGAGGCCGGCGACACGGCCAAACTCGTCGATGACGATGGCCAGGTGGTTGCGGTTGCCGCGGAAGTCGCGCAGCAACTCGTTCAGCCCCTTGCTTTCCGGCACGAACACCGCCGGGCGCAGCAAGGCCTTGATGTTGAGCCCGGGCGCACGCTGCAGCTTGAGCAGGTCCTTGGCCATCAGGATGCCCAGGATGTTTTCCTTGTCGCCTTCGTAGACCGGAAAGCGCGAATGGGCGGTGTCTATCACCAGGTGCAGCAGCTCGTCGAACGGCGCGTCGATGTTGACCAGGTCCATGCGCGGGGCGGCGACCATCACGTCACCGGCCGTCATGTCGGCCATGCGGATCACGCCTTCGAGCATCTCGCGGCTCTGGGCGCCTATGACTTCGTTGTCCTGGGCTTCCACCAGGGTTTCAATCAACTCGTCCTTGGAGTCCGGCCCCGGATGGAGCATTTCAGCCAGCTTTTGTAAAAAACCGCGCTTGTCCTGCGGTCTGGCATCGGGCCGGAAAGAGCGACTGGGGGGAAGGTCGGACACGGAGGGTGTTCGGTAGTTGTGAAGCCGCTTAGGATACCTCAGGACGAAGGCAGCGGGTAGCCACCGGGGCAGGAACGCAGCGAGGAGGCTGCCGCTGACTACATCGGCATGCGGTCGCGCGAATCGCGCACACCACGCCGCACTTCCTGCAGCAGGGCCAGCAGGTCCCAGAACTGCTTGGCCTGGACCTTGAGCCGGTAGTCGGTCTGGGCCACCTGCTCTTCGACCATTTCGGTCATGCGCGAGTCCAGGTCGGCCGGCGGCAGCTTGAGGTAGGCCTCGCTCTCGGAGCCATCGCGTTCAATCGTGGCACCGGCCTTGCGGGCAATGTTGAGCATGGCCGTGTTTTCGCTCAGCGCATGGATGAACATCATGTCCACGCCCTCGTTGCGGGCGTGCATCACGGCGCGCTCAAACAGGCGCGCGCCATAACCGCGGCCACGCGCCTCGGCCTGCACCGAGACGCCGAACTCGGCGCAGCTCTTGAGTTGCGGGTCGGTCGAAAAGGCCAGGTGCGCCATCGCAATCAGCTGCAGCCTGCGGTTGTAGATGCCAAAAATCTCGTCGCGCTCGAAGTTGAGCCCGTTCACATAACGGCGAACCTGTTCGTCATTGGCCGCATAGCCGAAGCGCAGGTAGCGGTCATGCGGATTCAGCGCCAGCAAATGCGCGGCGATGCGCTCGCCATGGCTGGGGCCGATGGAGCGTATCGGCACCATGAGCGGCCGGACATGAGGCTGCGCGGGCGCACCCGCCGCTGCGGGCGGGCGAAACAGCTCCCGGCTCGCGTCGAGAGATGCCTTGAAAAGTGCGCCGGGTCTGACCATGACTCAAATATAAGGGTTTTCCCTAGATTGTCCGCCCAGGACCTTGAAAAGGCTTGCAATAGAGAGGCTTACCAAAACAGGCCTCAAATCGGGCTGGAGCCCAATAACAGCGGGCGCAGCAAGCTATTAAAACAATAGCTGAAAAGCAGGGTGTCGTGATTTTATTGTTGCAGTGCAGCAACGAGCGGCGGCACGCATGCCGTCATTAAACACCCAAACCGCCGGCCTGCGGGCCAGGGGCCGGGACTGTTACAGCGGCACGGCCGTCGTCGCCTTGACCCGGTCCAGCACAAAACTGGTCTTGCAGTCCTGCACGCTGGGGTGCTTGAGCAGGGTGTCCATGATGAAGCGGCTGTAATGCGCCATGTCCTGCACCACCACGCGCAGCAAATAGTCCATTTCACCGGTCAGGGCCGCGCATTCCACCACCTCGGGCCAGGTCTGCACGCTGGCGCGAAACAGGTCCATCGGGTTGCGCTTGTGCGACTCCGTGTGCTTCTCCAGCCGCACGTTGAGGTAGGCGGTCAGCCCCAGCCCGACCGACTCCGGCTTGACCAGCGCCACATAACGGTCGATCACGCCGCTTTCTTCCAGCCGCTTGACGCGCCTGAGCACCGCACTGGGCGACAGGCTGACCTGCTCGGCGAGCTGCTCGTAGGTGGCGCGGCCATCGGCCTGCAGGCTGCGCAAAATCTGCCGGTCAAGCTTGTCGAGTGTTTCCATGCAAACAATTTTGCAGGTTTACTGCGCAAATAGCAACCTCAACGCCTCAACTCGCAATAAAACTGACGCGCCGCGCCGCTAAAGTTGAATCCTTATCGGATACTTATCTTCTGGAGACCTGCATGAACGCCCCGCTCTCTTTCGAAACAGGCGCAGCCTGGGACAACCCCATGGGCACCGACGGCTTTGAATTCATCGAATACGCCGCGCCTGACCCCAAGGCCATGGGGGCGGTCTTCGAGCGCATGGGCTTCAAGCCGATTGCCAGGCATCGCCACAAGAATGTGACGCTGTACCGCCAGGGCGGCATCAACTTCATCATCAACGCCGAACCCGACTCGTTCGCCCAGCGCTTTGCACGCCAGCATGGCCCCAGCGTCTGCGCCATTGCCTTCAGGGTGAACGATGCCAAGGCCGCCTACGAGCGCGCGATCGCGCTGGGCGCCTGGGGTTATGCCCACACGGCGGGTCCGGGCGAGCTGAACATTCCGGCCATCAAGGGCATTGGCGACTCCATCATCTATTTCATCGACCAATGGCGCGGCAAAAACGGCGCCCAGCCCGGCGAGCTCGGCAACATCGGTTTTTACGACGTGGACTTCAAGCCCCTGCCCGGCATCGACGCGGACGCGCTCAACCCGGTCGGCCATGGCCTGACCTACATCGACCACCTGACCCACAACGTGCACCGTGGCCGCATGGAGGAGTGGGCCGGCTTTTACGAGCGCCTGTTCAACTTCCGCGAGATCCGCTACTTCGACATCGAGGGCCAGGTGACGGGCGTGAAAAGCAAGGCCATGACCAGCCCCTGCGGCAAGATCCGCATTCCGATCAACGAAGAAGGCAACGAGAAAGCCGGCCAAATCCAGGAATACCTGGACAGGTACCGGGGCGAAGGCATTCAGCACATTGCCATGGGCAGCAGCAACCTGCTGGCCACGGTGGATGCGATGCGCGCCAGCGGCGTCAAGCTGCTCGACACCCTGGACACCTACTACGAGCTGATCGACAAACGCATCCCGGGCCACGGCGAAAACGTGGCCGAGCTGAAACAGCGCAAGGTGCTGGTGGACGGCAAAAAGGGCGCGCTGCTGCTGCAAATCTTCAGCGAAAACCAGCTCGGCCCCATCTTCTTTGAATTCATCCAGCGCAAGGGTGACGACGGTTTTGGCGAGGGCAACTTCAAGGCGCTGTTTGAAAGCATTGAACTGGACCAGATGCGCCGCGGCGTTCTCGCCATGGCCACCACTCCCGCCACTGCTACCGCGCACGGCGCAAAATAAACCTCGCCATACAACCACCGGAGCCTGACCATGTCATTTCGCTTTGCCTCAACCGGCCGCCTTTGCACGCTGACCCAAAAACTGGCGCTTGCCGCAGCGGCCTGCGTGCCGCTGATCGCCCCCCATGCGTCCGCGCAAACGGTGCCGCCGGCGTCCAGCCTGGATGCCGTGCAGAAGGCGGGGGTACTGCGCATCTGCACGCCTGGCGACTACAAGCCCTTCAGCTTCCAGAAGCCTGATGGTGCCTTTGAAGGCATCGACGTGGACCTGATGGCGTCGCTGACCACCAGCCTGGGCGTGAAGCCCGAGTGGGTCAGGACCAGCTGGTCCAACCTGATGCCTGACATGGTGGCGGGCAAATGCGACCTGGCCGTGGGCGGCATCTCGGTGACGACCGAACGACAGAAGAAAGCCTTCTTCAGCACTGCCTACATGGTCAACGGCAAGACGCCGATTGCCCGCTGCGCCGACGTTGCCAAATACCAGACGGTGGCCGACATCGACAAGCCGGCGACGCGCGTGATCTTCAACCCGGGCGGCAGCAACGAGCGCTTTGCCCGCGCCAACTTCAAGCAGGCGCAGATGCGGATGAACCCCGAGAATCTGACGATTTTTGACGAAATCCTGGCCAACCGCGCGGATGTGTTCGTGACGGAATCGGCCGAGGCGATCACGCAGCAAAGGCTCAAGCCCGGGCTGTGCGCCATCAACCCGGACAAGCCCCTGCAATACGGCGAGATGGCTTATCTGCTGCCGCGTGGCGATGTGACTTTCAAGGCCTATATAGACCAGTGGCTGCACCTGGCCAAGGCCAGCGGCGAATACCAGCGAGTGGAAGGCCAATGGCTGAAGTAAACACCCCCCCTCCGGAGCCCGTGGTCTACGGCAGCAGCGACCGCCCGCCGCGCGGCGA
>CAZWDK010000194.1:0-2332 GCA_964633095.1 uncultured Polaromonas sp.
TGGCCAGCCCGGAACCATTGGGCAGGCCAGGGGCCGTACAGCTTGATCTGCGCATCGGCCACGCGCAGCCAGTCGCCTTCGGGCAGGCCGAGCACGCGCTGCGCCGGATTGGCGGCCAGGTATTCCGCAATGCGCTGGTCGCGGGTTTCGCCCTGATGGCCCTCGGGCAAGGCATTGGTGTAATGCGGATTGAGCTGGAAGGAGACCAGGCCCAGCGCGTCAAAACCACCGGGGTCGACGATGGGCATGTCGTTGGTGGTGCAGATCGTCGGACTCGCCAGGTTGGCGCCCGCGCTCCAGCCGATATAGGGCGCGCCTGCCTGCACCCGGCTGGCGATCAGCGGCAACAGGCCGAGTTCGCGGCAGCATTTGAGCAGCCTGAAGGTATTGCCACCGCCGACCACGATGATCTCGGCCTGCGCCACGAGCGCAGCCGGATCTTCGGCGCCGTGTGCAGACGCGACTTCAATGCCCAGCGGTGAGAAGACATCCTGCACGCGCTTGGCATAGTCGTCCCAGCTGATGGTCACGCCGGCATAGGGAATGAAGACCGCCCGCTTGCGACCACCGGCGACTTCCGTGATGGCTTCACCTGCGTGCGTCAGGTAGCCGCCGTCCGGGCTGCGGGAATTGCTCAACAATAAAAGATTCATGGCTTTCCTGAAAGAAGTTCGGCGGTCAGGCGACCGATCAGGGCATTCGACAAAATGACCGGCAGGCCCGAAGCGCGCGAAGCAATGTCACGATGCGCCTCGACAAAACCCATGCAGTCCATCACCAGCAGCTGCGCGCCCTGGTCACGCAAATCGCAGGCGGCCTGGGCGAGCGCGTCGGTTTCCGATGCATAAGGCGAAGCCACGGCGCAGATCGGCGCATGGGCCAGATCACGCCATTTGTGGCCTTCCGAGGCCACCTGCGATTGCAGGGGCACCACAATGCCGACCTGGCGCTGGCCGGCCATCGCGGCCACGCTGGGCGGAACAATCAGGTCGGGCTCGATCAGCCAGGCGCCCTCGCACAGCAGCCCTTCAAAGGCACCGCTGCACAGCAGCAGGATGAACTTGCAGCCCCGGGCCTGCAAGGATGCGATTCGCAGGTTCATCAAGCCCAACACCTTGGGTTTGCTGACGATCACCGATGAACCATCGAGCAGGCGCGTGATGAGGGTGGCTTCACCGGGTTCAGGCGCGTAGCTCTGCTCAATGTCGGCGCGGGTCAGCCCGTCGAGCAGGCCGGCGTGAATGCACGTCGTCCGGGCAGACAGATGCTGCTCCAGGATAGGCGTGATGTCGGGCCGCGGTGCCTGCCCGATGGTGAGTGTGCCCAATAAGGTTTTTGACATGGTGTTTTGCGCCCCGCTCATGCGGCCTGGCGGCGCTGGAGATGGGCCAGCGATCCATACAGCTGCAGCAGCAGCCGGTATTCGTCCGCGTCAAAAAACTGGCAGGTGCCGCGCGAGAATTCCTTGGCGACTTCGACCGCAAACTTGGTCGCGGCGGCAATGTCAATCTCGTGGCTGGCACCGGTGCCGCAGCCGGGCACCACGCTTTCGGCCGTGATGGCCACGCCGACCACGGGCGCCGATGTGGCAATCGATGGCTGCAGGATGCTGTTGAGGTGGTAGACACCGTTGCCGTAAGGCGTGATGTCCTGGGTCGTGATCGGAAAGGTCACGGCCGGGCGGCCGGAGGTCATTTCCATGATGCGCAGCAGATCGTCCGACACGCGCAGGATGTAGCCTTGCTTGACGGTGGGCGAGATCGCAAAACCCTTGTGGTTGATGATGCGGTTGCCCTTGGTGGTGTCGATCGACAGCACGGCATCCATCTCGGCGCTGACTTCCTGCTCGTTCATGTCTTCGGTGTCGACCGGGGAGTCCATGAAGTCGACGGGTTCGTGCGGCCGTGTGGGTGCATCCGGGCAAATGTGCGTGGCGACTATCACATCACCGGGCAAGCCATCGCCCTGGGCTTGCATGTGCGCCAGCTTGAGGGCGGCGGCCACGGCGGCCACCGCGCCATCGGCATCCGAGACCAGGCCGATGCGCGTGGGGCGGGCGCCAATGCCGCCTAGCCGGCCGATGATGCCCAGCGTGGGCGCGGTGCCACCGGCCAGCTTGCCCGCGCTACCGGGGATCACGACACGCACAAAGTCGGTCGAGCCCTTGGCGCCGCTGATCTTGGTCACGCTGACCCGGACTTTTGAATACGGTGCCAGCAATTCAACAACCGTCTGGCCACTGGCGTGGGCGCTGTCAAGCAATTCGAATACTTGCAAAGTCTGAGCGAGACTCATTGGTTTTTCCTGTGATGTAAGTAAGTTGCGATGGCAG
>CAZWDK010000194.1:2432-6155 GCA_964633095.1 uncultured Polaromonas sp.
TATTTCTTGCCGAACTTGGCCGTGATGGTTGCGCTGAAAAAGCTGAACAGTGCGTCGCCTGCAATCACGCCGCCGGCAAACACTTCCATGTAGCCGCGCGCTTTTTCGCCGCCCACTTTTTCGATGATGAGGCGCAGCGCAATGCCGACGGCAACCGCCCAGCCGGCCATCGGGTTGGCGATCAGCAAGCCGGTGGCCAGCAGCACACCCAGCTGGCGCTTGGGGCCGCCCATCAACTGGATCAGCGCGCCGGGAATGGCCCACAGGAACAGCGACTGCGCAATGCCGGGCACGGCGCCGGCATTGATGGTGGCCACATAGACCTTGGCCACGGGCGGCACCATGCCTTGCGAGAAGTAAATGCTGTGCGCGATGTAGACCACAGGAATCGCGATCAGGAAGGCGAGCATGGCGGCAATCAGCTGCTGCTTGCGGCCTTCGAATTCGAAGGCCGGGTCCATGCCGTGACCGCGCAGGATGTAGCCGGCTTTCAGGTCGTAGCCCATGTCGGCAAAGGCCGGACCGGTGGCCACCGAAAAGCCGCACAGCACCGCCAGCGCAGTGGGCGGAAAGCCCAGCAGCAGGCCGAGCAGCAGGGTGATCAGCGCCACCGCGAAGGCCGGGAACCAGCCGGAATGCATGGCGGCAATGCCGACGATCATTTCATGCACGAAGGCCGCGAAGGCCGCGTAGAGGATGAAGGCGATCAGCATGGCCGGCGACATCTCGGCATACAGCCCGCCGAGCAGGGACACGCCGGCCGCCAGCAGGATGTAGCCGGCGCCGCCCAGGCGCAGGGTCTTGCCCACGCCGTGGCTGCTGAGGGCCTCGTCCTCGGCTTGCGCCTTGGTGGATTTCTTGAGCAGCACCATGCCCACCTGCACCAGCGCGACCAGGCCGGCGCCAATCATCATGCCGTGGGGAATGTAGGCCTTGTTGATGTCAAAGCCAAAGATCGGCTGCGCGTAGCCGCGCAGCAGCAGGCCGACCCCGAACATGCTCAGCGCCCAGATGTTGCCGATAAAGGCGGTGCCGAAGGCCGACATGGGAATCTTGAACCAGGAGCCGACAGCGCCGACCAGCATGCCGGCACCCAGCAGCGCCGCCTGCTTGCCGCCCTTGTCGCCCGCCTTGATGGCTTCGGCTGCCGCCACACCGGGAGGCCAGGCGCCCGATGCGGGGAATATCTTGGTGTTGAACATGCGGTACAGCAGGTAGCCGTCCAGCAGCATCGCCAGCGAGACGCCGATGAACATCGGCAGCACCAGATCGGGCCGGCCCATCAGGAAAGGAATGGCAATCGGCAGCAGCAGGCTGTTGGCCGCGCCAAAGGTCGCCGACGAGATGGCGCTTTGCGCCAGATTCTGGAAGTGAATCGAGCGGTAACCACTCATCATCTGCAAGGGAACCCGCGCCAGGATCATGGCCACCAGCGCCCCGAGGATAGAGGTGTTGGGCGTCACGCCCAGCGTGACCAGCAGCTGGATGCCGATGACGGCGCCGAAGACGCTGAGCAGCGCCAGCAGCACCAGGTTGGCGCCGGACAGGGCCTGCGGATGGAACTGCGGTATCGCCGGGCTGGCGCCGCCTGAGAATGCGCTTGGATGGGACGACAGGGACATGGGGTTACCTTGTTACCGGTTGGGGGTGGGGGACGTGCGGGGCAAATGCACTAGCGAACCCACAAGGGGTCGCCGACGAGTCGACCGATGCCGGAGGCTTCGGTCATGAGTTCCTGTGCGAGCGCCTGGATGCTGGTGGCATCGGCATCCGCACTGGGAAAGGAAAGGCACAAGGCGAGCCGTTCGCGCGTGGACGGATCGCTGACGGCGCAGCTGACGGAGCCGACGCCGGGAAGCGCCTCGTTCAGCGCGCTCGCATAGCGCTGGCTGCGCACCTGGTCCAGCCGGGCGATCAGCGCCTGCACATTGGCCGGGGCATTGGCGGAGATGGGCGGCAGCTCGGCCGCAAAGCGCTGGCGCACGGCGTCGTCGCTGTCCAGCGCCAGCAGTGCCCGCCCGGTCGAGGTGGCCCAGGCGGGTGAGCGGTGGCCCGGGTAGGTCATCAGGCGCAAGGGGTGGCTGCCCGACTGCACAAACAGCACCAGCACGTCCAGCCCGTCCAGCACCGAGATGTAGCCGGTGTGGCCACTTTTGCTGCACAGCCCCTGCAGCGCCTGCTGCAACAGCGGAAACAGCTGGTTGGTGGAGCGCACCAGACGGGACAGCTCCAGCACCATCAGCGCGGGACCGTAGGCGCGCGTGATCGCATGGCGCTCCAGAAAGCCTTCCTCCGCCATCTGCTTGAGCAGACGGGACGCCGAGCTTTTGGGCATGGCCAGGTGTTCCACAAGGTCGGTCACCGTGACCTGGCGTTGCAGGGAGTTGATCAATCGGAGGATGACTCCGGCGCTTTCAAGTGATGCCATAATTAAGTTCCGAAAAATGGAACATAGTGCCATAAAATGGATTAACTGCCTGCATGATGCATGCCAAAGAGTCTGAAAGCTATAGGTATTTCTACTTGGGTTCGTCGTCAATCAGGGGGCAGGAACGCGCCTTTCCCGCTGCCCACCACGCTGCACTTCGCCGCCCAGCGCCAACGCAGGCGTCTTTTGATGTTTTGCACACCGCTTGAAAATGCTGGCCGCCAAAGTCGCGGCGAAGTCAAAACGGCCGGGACGCGATGCATCGGAACCCCGATCCGTGAACCATCGCCGTGCCACCCGGCACCACAGCAACGCATTGCTGGCACCTTGATGACCCCTTGATGGCACTCAACGCTTTGGTCCTGAAACGAAAAATGACGGGTCTGAAGTCGGGCGCCCTGCCTCCCGTCCCGGCTTACTCCTGTTTTTATAGCTGTTCGCACCCGCCCACAAAGGGCTAGAGGCTGATTTGGCTTATAAACCCGCCGCACGCCGCCTGTCGTACCATGTCATTGCGGGCCGATGTGGCAGCTTGCGGGTGCAGCACCATCCACGGTCCGACGGAGAAAGAATGAGGCGAATGAAACGCAAATGGTTGTTGCGCCTGGCCGCCTGGCTGGCCTTGGGCGGGGCCGGCTTGCTGGCCCTGCCGGCTGCGCGCGCCCAGCCCAGCTACACGGTGTCAAGCGAACAGTTGCAGGAGGCCGTGGCGCGGCGTTTCCCGATGCGTTATCCGGTGGCTGGGCTGCTGGACTTGACGTTGCAGGCGCCGCGCCTGCGCCTGCTGCCCGAGCTGAACCGCCTGGGGACGGAGATGGTGATTGATGCCGACGGCCCGGCCCTGACCCGCAGTTCGACCGGCACCTTCGACGTGGATTTTGCGCTGCGTTATGAGGCCAGCGACCAGTCGATACGCGCTTATCGGCTGCGCGTCAATTCACTGCGCCTGTCGGGCCTGCCGCCTGGCCCGGCTGCGCTGCTGGAGGCTTACGGTCCGGCGCTGGCCGAGCAGGCGCTGTACGAGGTGGTGGTGCACCGGCTGCGCCCGCAGGATTTGATGCTGGCAGACGGCATGGGGCTTGAGCCGGGGACCATCACGGTCACGGCCAAGGGGCTGGTGATCGGCTTTGTGACGAAGCAGCCGCGCTAAGGGCCGCTGCGTCCCAGGCCGGCTGTTCTGCCTCGCCCTGCACCGCCCGGCGCAGCGCCGCCCGCGCCAGCAGGCGTGTGGAGTCCAGCGTCGGCAGCGGCGAGTTCGCGTCGTTCATGATCAGCGGGATCTCGGTGCAGCCGAG
>CAZWDK010000195.1:0-1477 GCA_964633095.1 uncultured Polaromonas sp.
TCATCAACACCAACAGGGTGGAGACCAGCATCCAGGCGGTATCGCCCTTGTTGGGAACAGGCGCCGGCGCCGCGGCAGGCGCTGCCGCCGAAGCCGCCGCAGCAGCAGGGGCTGCCATCGCCGCGGACGCAGCTGCCGAATCAGCCGCCGCCTCGGCGGGCTTGGCTTCCGCGGCGGCGGATGCGGCGGGGCTGGCGGCCGGGGCTTGCGCCAGAACGGCTGCACCCGTGGTCAGCAAACTCAATCCCAAAGCCAGGGAGGCAAGTAGTTTTTTCATGTCAATGTTCTCTCTTTTTAGGGTTGAGCCTTACAGCGCTTCCTTGCCGGTTTCACCGGTGCGGATGCGCACGACCTGCTCGAGGTTGTAGACAAAGACCTTGCCGTCACCGATCTTGCCGGTGCGGGCAGCCCCTTCCACCGCTTCAATCACGCGGTCCACCAGGTCATCAGACACTGCCGCTTCAATCTTGACCTTGGGCAGGAAGTCGACCACGTACTCTGCACCGCGGTACAGCTCGGTGTGGCCCTTCTGGCGGCCAAAGCCCTTGACTTCGGTGACCGTGATGCCTTGCACGCCGATCGCGGACAGTGCTTCGCGCACTTCGTCCAGCTTGAACGGTTTGATGATGGCCGTAACGAGTTTCATTTTCAGGTTTCCTCCAGAGGATTCTCGATCGGGCTGCGGCCATGACAGCCGCACCCCGGTCCGGTTTACAGGGTTTTGGTCAGGGTCACGACCAAAGTGCTTTTGTTGATGGATTTGCCGCTGGTGTCCACCGACGCCGGGTAGAGGAAGCTGGACTTCTTGTTGGCCCCGACGACAGCGCCCGCCAGGCTCAGGCCGTCACCCAGGTCGTAAGCCGCGCCCACGCTGTAATCCATGTAGTCGGGAATGCCGGCCGCGTTGGCGCCGCTCTTGAAGTCGGTAAAGCCGACGGCCGCCTTGAGGGTCACCTTGGGCATTACTTCCTGCGAGAAAGCCAGGTTCAGATAGCCCGTGCCGCGGCCTTCCCCATTCAGGAATTCCTTGCCAAGGCCAAAGTAGCCCTTGGAAACGGTGTGCGAGTACTTGGCGCTGACCGGGCCGTAAGCGGCGCCCAGGTAGACCTCGGTCGTGTTGGCGCCGCTGGCACCCGGATAGAGGTAGGTCAGTGCGCCCACATCCAGGTCGACCGGGCCGGCCTTGAACTTGTAGCCGCCATAGAGATCAACTTCAACGCTGCTGTTGTTGCCGGAAGGCAGGTACTTGGTCCAGTTGATCGTGGAGTTCCAGTTGCCCAGGTAAAAACCGTTGTCGAACGCGTAGTCAACGCCGCCTTGCAGGGCTGGCTTGAAGGCCCGGGTTTTACCCTGGTCCTGGTCCTGACCACGGAACTTGTAATTGCTGGTCAGCGCGATATTGAAGCTCAGCGGCGATGCGGCGGACTCTGCAGCCGGCGCTGCGGTCTGGGCGAAGGCGCTGCCGCACAGAATCAGG
>CAZWDK010000195.1:1577-3681 GCA_964633095.1 uncultured Polaromonas sp.
ACATACAGCACCAAATTGGCGCGCAAAAACGCACGAATTTGGCGCATTTAAGAGGAAGTCACTGAATGAGCTTGTCTTTAGTGCACAGTCGCGCCTTGTTGGGCCTGGAAGCACGGCCCGTGTGCGTCGAGGTGCATCTGGCCAACGGGCTGCCCAGCTTCACGCTGGTGGGACTGGCGGAAACCGAGGTAAAGGAAGCACGCGAACGGGTGCGCTCGGCCATTCAGAACACCGGGCTGGAGTTCCCGGCCAACAAACGGATCACGGTCAACCTGGCACCGGCCGATCTGCCCAAGGATTCAGGCCGCTTCGACCTGCCGATCGCCCTGGGCATTCTGACCGCCAGCGGCCAGCTCGATGCCGGCAAGCTGGAAGGTTACGAATTTGCCGGGGAGCTGTCGCTGGGCGGTGATTTGCGTCCGATCCGGGGCGCGCTGGCCATGAGCCTGGCGCTGGCCCGCCATGCCCGCGCGTCGGGTGCGGGCCAGCCCAAACTGGTGCTGCCCGAAGGCAGCGCCCAGGAAGCGGCGCTGGTGCCCGATGCCGAGATTTACCGCGCCCACCATTTGCTGGACGTGGTCAGGCAGTTTTTGCCGGGCGACAGTGCGCCGGAGCTGCTGGACGGCTGGGCGCGCATTGCGCCCATCAGCCACCAGCGCCCGCCCGCCTACCCGGACCTGGCCGACGTCAAGGGCCAGGCCGCCGCCCGGCGGGCGCTGGAGATTGCCGCCGCCGGCGGGCACAGCGTCCTGATGATGGGCGCACCCGGCTCCGGCAAATCCATGCTGGCGCAGCGTTTTGCCGGCCTGCTGCCCGCCATGACGACGCAGGAAGCGCTGGAAAGTGCGGCCGTGGCCTCGCTGGGCGGCCGCTTTGCGCTGGAAAACTGGGCCGTTCGGCCGACCTGCGCACCGCACCACACGGCCAGTGCCGTGGCGCTGGTGGGTGGCGGCTCGCCGCCGCGCCCCGGCGAAATCTCGCTGGCGCACCAGGGCGTGTTGTTTCTTGATGAGCTGCCCGAATTCCCCAGGGCCGCGCTGGAGGCCCTGCGCGAGCCGCTGGAGTCCGGCCACATCACTGTCGCGCGGGCGGCACAGCGCGCCGAGTTTCCGGCCCGCTTTCAACTGGTCGCGGCCATGAACCCCTGCCCTTGCGGCTATCTGGGCTCCAGCCTGCGGGCCTGCCGCTGCTCGCCGGACCAGGTGTCGCGCTACCAGGGCAAGCTCAGCGGCCCGCTGCTGGACCGGATCGACCTGCATGTGGAAGTCGGTGCGCTGGCGGCCGATGAATTGGTGAATACGCCGCCCGGCGAGGCCAGCGCCACCATCCGCAGCCGGGTCGTGCAGGCCAGGGAACGCGCCATCAGCCGGCAGGGCAGCAACAACCAGGCGCTGGAAGGCCAGGCCATCGACGCGCAATGCCAGCTTGATGCGGCAGCGGCCAAATTCCTCAACACCGCGGCAACGCGGCTGGGCTGGTCGGGCCGGGGCATTCACCGCTGCCTGAAAGTGGCCCGGACCATTGCCGACCTGGCAGGTGCGCAGGCAGTGGAGGTCGCCCATGTGGCGGAGGCGGTGCAGTACCGCCGCGCGCTCAAGGCGGTGCACTGAGCGCCGCATTGGGGCGGGATGCCAGCAGGGCCACCGGATGGCGGCGATTCACCATCCGGCTGCCCAAGGCCTTCAAGGGCGCATCAACGCCCCTCGTAGTTCGGTGAGGAGGGCTGGGCGGCAACCGGTGCTGGCGCTGGCTTGGGCCCGTACGTCACGCCATCGCTGCTGCGCAGCGTGGCGCCTTCCACGGTGACACGGCTGCCGACGCTGGGCGCGTGCGCAACTTCCAGCATGCGGCGTGAACCGTCTTCCATGCGCACACCGACCTGGTACACCGTTTCCTTGCGCATCTGCCCCTCAATCGCATTGCCGGCAAAACCACCACCGACCGCGCCCAAGATGGTGGCCGCCGTGCGGCCGCCGCCATGGCCGACCTGGTTGCCCAGCACGGCGCCCAGCACACCACCGGCCACGGCGCCTACGCCAGGGCCGGCCGGTTTGGCGGAACGCTCCACCGGCGTCACCGACTCGACAGCGCCGCAGACGGCGCA
>CAZWDK010000195.1:3781-6134 GCA_964633095.1 uncultured Polaromonas sp.
GCCGCCTGTGGCGCAGCAATGGCCGGGGGCGCCGCGACGGCCGCCACGCTGGCCGCCGGGGCTTGCGCACGCTGGTTGTAAATCATGGTGCCGCCCATGCCGAGCACGGCCACGCCGAGAATGCCGACGGCGGCCCACAGCGGTTTGTTGCCCGACGGGGCGGGCTGCTGGCCCGGCTGTAATGGGTCGAGAGAGGTATTCATATAGGGCCCTTCCTGGTGAGATGACTGTCGACGGCGCCGTGCAGCGCGTTCTTGCATTGAACGCCGCACAGGCCCCAAAAGTACACAACCTCGGCGAATCACCCGTGTCTTTTTGTAAACACGGGCAAAGCGTCAGTCAACCCGCCGTAAAGCAGCAAGGCCTGGCCGCCTTACAGATTCGGCGCCAGCAACCTGGCCAAATCCTCTGCCCTGGCGCCGCGCCGGGCCGCCAGGTCCTGCAGCTGATCATCGCCGATCTTGCCGACATTGAAATAGGTGCTGTCAGGATGGCTCAGGTAAAAACCGCTGACGCTGGCCGCCGGGGTCATGGCCAGGCTTGTCGTCAGCGCCATGCCAATCTCGTCGGCCTTGAGCAGCTCGAACATCGCTTGCTTGACGCTGTGGTCGGGGCAGGCCGGGTAGCCCGGCGCCGGGCGTATGCCCTGGTATTTTTCGGCGATCAGCGCCTCGTTGTCCAGCGCCTCGGCCGGCACATAGCCCCACAAGTCCTTGCGCACGCGCTGGTGCAGGGCCTCGGCAAAGGCCTCGGCCAGCCGGTCGGCCAGCGCCTTGAGCATGATGGACGAGTAGTCGTCATGGTCGTCCATGAAGTACTTTTCCTTTTTTTCGGCGCCCAGGCCCGCGGTGACGGCAAAAACCCCGATGTAGTCGGCAATTCTTGAGTCATTCTGGCCTGTAGCCCCCGTTTGGCGGGTGCGAGCAGCTATCGATTCAGGAGCAAGAACCTTCGGCGCGACAAAGTCGGCCAGGCAGCGGCTGGGGCGCATGACACCGTCTACCGCGGTTTTTTCGGCCTGCTGGCGCAGGCCGTACCAGGTCATGGCGACCTCGCTGCGCGACTCGTCGGTGTAGATCTCGATGTCGTCGCCCACGCTGTTGGCCGGCAACAAGGCCAGCACGCCGCTGGCGCTGAGCCAGCGGCCCTCGATCAGGCGCTTGAGCATGCGCTGCGCGTCGGCATAGACGCGCACCGCCTCGGTGCCGACCACCTCGTCCTTCAAAATGGCCGGGAACGGCCCCGCCAAATCCCAGGTCTGGAAGAACGGGCCCCAGTCGATATAGGGCGCCAGCTCGGCCAGGTCGAAGTTTTTGAAGACACGGCGGCCGATGAATTTGGGCACGGGCGGCGTGTAGCCGGCCCAGTCCATGCGCGTGGCGTTGGCGCGCGCCTTGGCCAGCGGCCACATCGGCGTCTGCTTTTTGTTGGCATGCTGGGTGCGCACCTTGTCATAGTCCGCATTCAGCTCATCAACGTATTTGGCGGCCTGGTCCGACAGCAGGCTCTGCGCCACGCTGACGCTGCGCGAGGCGTCGGGCACATAGACCACCGGGCCCTCGTAATGCGGCGAGATCTTGACCGCCGTGTGGACCCGGCTGGTGGTGGCGCCGCCGATCAGCAGCGGGATTTTCTTGATGCGGAAATGCGCGTCCTTCTGCATCTCGGCCGCCACATACTGCATCTCTTCCAGGCTGGGCGTGATCAGGCCGGACAGGCCCACGATGTCGGCGCCCTCGACCTTGGCGCGCGCCAGGATCTCGTGGCAGGGCACCATCACGCCCATGTTGACGACCTCGAAGTTGTTGCACTGCAAGACCACCGTGACGATGTTCTTGCCGATGTCGTGCACATCGCCCTTGACGGTGGCGATGATGATCTTGCCCTTGGTTTTCACGTCGCCGCCGGCGGCCTCCAGCTGCAGCTTTTCGGCCTCGATGTAGGGCAGCAGATGCGCCACCGCCTGCTTCATCACGCGGGCGCTTTTCACCACCTGCGGCAAAAACATCTTGCCCTGGCCAAACAGGTCGCCGACCACGTTCATGCCGTCCATCAGCGGGCCCTCGATCACATGCAGCGGCCGGCCGCCCTCGGCCCTGATGGCCTGCCACATCTCTTCGGTGTCCTCGGTGATGAACTCGTTCATGCCCAGCACCAGCGCGTGCGAGAGGCGCTCGCGCACCGGCAGCGCGCGCCATTCGTTCTTCTTGCTGTCGTCCTTGGCCGCGCCCTTGGCGCTCTCGGCGACCTCGACCAGGCGCTCGCCGGCGTCGGGCCGGCGGTTCAGCACCACGTCCTCGACCCGCTCGCGCAAGGCCGGCTCCAGGTCGTCATAGACGCCGACCATGCCGGC
>CAZWDK010000196.1:0-3088 GCA_964633095.1 uncultured Polaromonas sp.
GAGGCCGCGGGCGCGGTGTACCTGCTGTGCATTCCCGAGTCCGACTATGTGAGCGGCCAGACGCTGATGTGCAGCGGCGGCCTGACCGGGATCTGAGCGATGACAGCCCCAGTGCAAAGCGTTTTGCGCGATGGCGTTGTGACCCTGACGCTCAACCGGCCGGAGGCGCTCAACGCGCTTGGGCCGGACCTGATGAGCGCGCTCGCGGCCGCGCTGCGCGCCTGCACCGCCGACGAGCGTGCGCGTGCGATCGTGCTGACCGGCGCGGGCCGTGCCTTCTCGGCCGGCGGCGACATCGGCTGGTTTGGTGAGCTGCTGGCCGGCGGCACGGCCCATGCGCAGGGCGAAATCGGGCGCTTCATGGAGGACGCGGGCAACCCCCTTGCGCAGGCCATCGCCGAATGCCCGGTGCCGGTGGTTGCGGCGGTGAACGGGCCCTGCGCGGGCGGCGCCGTCGGCATCGCGCTGGCGGCCGATGTCGTGCTGGCGGCGCGCTCGGCCTACTTCCTGGTGCCGCAGGTGGCGCAATTGGGCATCGTTCCCGATCTGGGCGCGACATGGATGCTGTCCCGGCTGCTAGGCCGCAGCCGTGCGCTGGGCATGGCCCTGCTCGGTGAGCGGATCGACGCCGCACAGGCCGAGCAGTGGGGCCTGATCTGGCGCTGCGTAGCCGACGCCGACCTGCTTGAACAGGCGCAGGCGCTCGCCCAGCGGCTGGGCGGCACATCGGCAGCGGCGGTGCGCGACACGCGGCGGCTGATCGATGCCGCCCCCGCGGGCACCCTTGCTCAGCAGTTGAGCGCTGAACGCGCGGCCCAGCTTCCGCATGTCGCCGGCGATTTTTTCAACACCGCCTGCGCGCGCTTTCTGGCCCGCGCCAGGCCCAACTGAACCGGGAGAGAACCATGCTGCCCCAACTGCACCGCCATCCGTGGATGGACGAAGAGATCGAGGCCTTCCGCGAACAGGCGCGCCGCTACATTGCCGGCGAGCTGTCGCCCCACCTGGACGGCTGGCGCCGCCAGGGTTTCATCCCGCGCGAGGTCTGGCGCCCGTTCGGGCAGATGGGCTTGCTGTTGCCCGAGCTGGACGAGGCCTATGGCGGCGCCGGTGCCTCGCTGGCCTACCAGTTGGTGGTGCAGGACGAACTGGCCAAGGCCGAGATGCCGGCCAACACGGCCGTGCACACCATTGCCTCGCATTACATCCTCGACTACGGCACCGAGGCGCAAAAGCAGCGCTGGCTGCCCCAGCTTGCCAGCGGCGAGATGCTGGCCGGCATCGCGCTGACCGAGCCCGGCTGCGGCTCGGACCTGAAGGCGCTGCGCACCAAGGCCCGGCGCGAGGGCGACGCCTATGTGATCGATGGCGCCAAGACCTTCATCACCAACGGCTTCACCGCCAACCTGCTGGTGGTGGCGGTGCGCACCGGCGAGGCCGGCAGCCGCGGTGTGTCGCTGGTCGTGCTGGAGACCGAGAAGCTGCCGGGCTTTCGCATCGGCCGGAGGTTGGAGAAGCTGGGCCAGCATGCGTCCGACACCGCCGAGCTGTTCTTCGACGGCGTGCGCGTGCCGGCCGACCAGCTGCTGGGCGGCAAGGAGGGCGATGGCTTTGCTCAATTGATGAGCCAGCTGCCCTACGAACGGCTGCTGCTCGCCGTGCCGGCCGCCGCGGTGATCGAACGCGCTGTCGAACTCACCGTGGAATACACCCGCCAGCGCCAGGCCTTCGGACAGCCGCTGGCCGGCTTCCAGAACACCCGCTACAAGCTCGCCGAGTGCGCAACGCTGGCCCATGTGGTGCGCAGTTTCGTCAACGACTGCATCCAGAGGCTGCTTGACGGCAGGCTCGACGATGAGGCCGCCTACATGGCCAAGTGGTGGTGCACCGAGCAGCAGGGCAAGGTGACCGACGAGTGCCTGCAGCTCTTCGGCGGCTATGGCTACATGGCCGAGTACCCGATTGCGCGGCTGTATGCCGATGCGCGCGTGCAGCGCATCTACGGCGGCACTACCGAGATCATGAAAGACCTGATCGCGCGGAGGCTGTTCGCATGAAGCCGCCGCTGACGGGCATTCGCATCGTCGAGTTCGAGGGCATAGGCCCGGGACCGCTGGCCGGCCGTATGCTGGCCGACATGGGCGCCGAGGTGACCGTGATCGCCCGGCCTCAAAAGGGGGCCGTGAGCGAACGGCTGGGCGGTGTGGCCGACAACCCGCTGCGCCGCGGCAAGACCGTCGTGCCGCTCGACCTCAAGCAGCCCAGCGCGCTGGCCGAGGCGATGAAACTGGTGGCCGGCGCCGATGCCTTGATTGAAGGCAACCGTCCCGGCGTGATGGAGCGGCTGGGCCTTGGGCCGGCCGACTGCGCTGCGCGCAACCCGAAACTGGTCTACGGCCGCATGACTGGCTGGGGCCAGAGCGGGCCGCTGGCCCAGGCGGCCGGGCACGACCTGAACTACGTGGCGCTGACCGGGCTGCTGTCGCTGTCGGCGCACCGCGGCCAGCGGCCCATCGTGCCACCCACCGTGGTGGGCGACGCCAGCGGCGCCCTCGGCCTGGCCTTCGGCATCGCCTGTGCGCTGCTGGAGGCGCGCACCAGCGGCCGCGGCCGCGTGGTGGACGGCGCCATCGTCGATGTGCTGGCGATGCTCGGCACCATCGCGCAGTGGGTGCGCGGCAGCGGCCAGATCGACGGACCGCAGCCCAGCCCGTTCCACGACTCGCCCTTTTACGACGTCTATGCCTGCGCCGACGGCGGCTTCATCACGCTGGGCGCGCTCGAGCCGCAGTTCTATGCGCTGCTGCTGGACAAGCTCGGCCTCGCCGACGTGGACCCGGCCGCGCAGTACGAGCAGGCCGCCTGGCCGGCGCTGAAGGCGCGTTTCACGGCGCTGTTCGCGAGCCGGCCGCGCGCGCATTGGTGTGCGCTGCTCGAAGGCAGCGACGTGTGTTTCGCACCGGTGCTGAGCATTGCCGAGGCCGCGGCGCATCCGCACAACGTGGCACGCGACATTTACAGCGCGGCTGCGGATGGCTCCGTGCAGGTCGCCGGTGCGCCGCGCTTCCTGCCCTTTTCAACTGATTGA
>CAZWDK010000196.1:3188-6119 GCA_964633095.1 uncultured Polaromonas sp.
TTTTGGGACGGCTGGCTTCGCCCATCTGTTAAAACACTTGCTCTCTTTCCTTGTGTTTGCCCTCTCGCTCTTGATGCCGATTTCACCTGCCACCATTCCCCCAGCCGCCAGCCTGCCATCCCATATCAACTGGACGGAGGCGGGCCAGGCCTGCTCGGCGCTCTGGCGCTCTGAACGCGGCGCGCCAGCGCCCAAACGTGTGGTGCTGGCCGACGACACCCTGAGTGCCGACAGCGCCTACCGGCTGGCCTGTGAAGGCACGGGCCTGCTGTGGCGGGGCGATTTTCAGAACGCGCGGCACCTGCTGCAGGCGCTGGCGCGGCGGGCTGACAAGCCGCCAAAAAAAGCACGGAAAAAGCCGGTGGATTCCGTGGTGTCGCCTGCCCAGGCCTTTCACCTGCACCGCCAGGCGCAGTCGCAGCGGGCACGCGTGCTGGGCATGGTGCTGATTCAGTTCGACGCCGACTATGGCATGGCGCTGCGCCGCGCCCCCGATGCGCGGCAGGCCTGCGCCGAAGCCTGGGGGCCGGCCGATGCGGTGGCCGGCCCCCAGGTGGCCTCGCTGCGCGAGCTGCTGGGCCTGATCAGCGCGCACGAGTGGCGCAAAAAAGGCGTTGAAATTGCCGCCCTGGGCGAGCCGCCCCACAACCGCATCCACCCGCATTACGGCGTGTTTTCGCCGGTGCGCGGCGAGTATGTGGATCTGGTGGCGGCGGCGCCTTTGCCCGCCACCGCGCAAACCCCGTTGGTCGCCTTTGACATTGGCACCGGCACCGGCGTGCTGGCGGCCGTGCTGGCTCGGCGCGGCATCGCGCAGGTGGTGGCGACCGACCAGGACCCGCGCGCGCTGGCCTGCGCCCGGGGCAACCTGACCCGGCTGGGCGTGGCCGGGCAGGTTGAACTGCTTGAGGCCAACCTGTTCCCCGAAGGCCTGGCGTCCCTCATCGTGTGCAACCCGCCCTGGTTGCCGGCCCGGCCCGGCTCGCCGATTGAATACGCGGTGTACGACGAAGGCAGCCGCATGCTGCAGGGGTTTCTGAACGGCCTGGCCGCGCACCTGGCACCGGGCGGGGAGGGCTGGCTTATCCTGTCCGACATTGCCGAGCATCTGGGCCTGCGCACACGCGCCGAGTTGCAGGCCGCGATCGAGGGCGCGGGCCTGAAGGTGCTGGGCCGGCTCGATGCCAAGCCGCAGCATCCCAAGGTATCTGACGCCACGGACCCGCTGCACGCGGCGCGCGCCGCCGAGGTGACTTCGCTCTGGCGCCTGGCGGCTGTCTAAGGCACAGAGGAAAGAGGTCTTCAGCGTCATGACCATTTTGCTTGCGCCCATGGAGGGCCTGCTCGACTTCGTGCTGCGCGACATCCTCACGCGCGTCGGCGGCATTGACCGCTGTGTGTCCGAGTTCATCCGCATCACCGACCAGTTGCTGCCCGAGCGCGTCTTCACCCGCATCGTGCCCGAGCTGCACAACGGCGGCCGCACCCTGGCCGGTGTGCCGGTGCGCGCGCAACTGCTGGGCTCGGACCCGGCCTGCCTGGCCGAAAACGCCGCTCGCCTGGCCAGCCTGGGGCCCGCCGGCATTGACCTGAACTTCGGCTGCCCGGCCAATGTGGTGAATCGCCATGGCGGCGGTGCGGTCCTGCTCAAGGAGCCCGAAACCATTCTGGCCATCGTCAGCGCCGTGCGCCGCGCCGTGCCCGCACAGATGCCGGTGTCGGCCAAGATGCGGCTGGGCTACAACGACGACTCGCGCGCTGTCGAGTGCGCACTGGCCATTGCCGACGGCGGCGCCGACGAGCTGGTGGTGCACGCCCGCACCAAGGCCCAGGCCTACAAGCCGCCGGCCTACTGGGAGCGCATTGCCGACATACGCGCCGTGGTGAACATGCCGGTGGTCGCCAACGGCGAAATCTGGACGGTGGACGACGCCCGCCGCTGCCGCCAAGCCTCGGGCTGCGACATGCTGATGATAGGCCGCGGTGCGGTGGTGGATCCGGGGCTGGGGCTGGCGATCAAGGCCTCGATGATGGCTGTTGACGGCGGGCAAGCCGTTACCGGCATCACATGGCCTCAGTTGGTGCCACTGCTCGCCGACTTCTGGCACATCGTCTGCACCCGGCTCGATGCCCGCGCACGCGCCGGCCGGCTCAAGCAGTGGCTCAACTTTTTGCGGCGGCGGTTTCCCGAGGCCGAGGTGGCTTATCAGGCGCTGAAGACCATCAATGATCCGGCCTTGGTTGATGCGTGGCTGGCCGGACTGCTGCAGAGGCATGCGGAGGCAAAATCGCAGCCAGGGTTGGGCTGCATCGCCAATCCCTCTGCTTACGCCACGAAGATGTGAGCCAATCCGCTTGCTGAAGCGGGATGCTTTCGGCGCGCCTCGGCAAGACAGTGCACGGCTATCAACGCGGCGCTGGAGGAGGCTTGCGCCTGAGGCTTTGCAGCCAGCGGGCGCCGGCGTCGAGGCCGCGGCAAACCCCGGTGGCGATCACGCCGGTGACGGCAAGCATCGCCGCGGTGTGAACGCCCACGGCCGCGAGCGCCAGCGTCAGCGAGCCGGATGCGGTGATCTCGCGGGCCGGCGCGTCTCCCATGCAAAGCGGGATCAGCGCCGGCACCAGCATCAAGCCGGCGCCGTGCGCGGTGGACATCATGAAGGACCAGAGCGCCAGCCCGGCGTGCCCTGCCGGCGCGCGCGCCACCTTGGGTGTGCGGCCTGACAGGTGAACCACGGCGGCGACGGCAAGCAGGCCGCCCGCCAGGACTTGCAGCGCGAAGCGATCCATGGCCAGGCCCCATACCACCGCGCCGGCCACCAGCGCGACCGATGCGGCGTGCCCGGCCGCGATCGGCAGCAGGGCTCGCAGCGCCTGCGCCCGGTCGCGCGAATGCAGGCCCCAGGCGGCGGCCAGCATCCAGCCGGTGGC
>CAZWDK010000197.1:0-1836 GCA_964633095.1 uncultured Polaromonas sp.
GTGTTGTAGGCCATCCAGTTGCCTTCCCAGCCGCCAAACAGCGCCTTGTTGACGGGCGCCACCACCGGGTTGACGGTGGTCTTGATCCAGTCGGCGGTCTCCAGGCGCATGACCTTGGCGACGTCGGCCGGGTCCATCGCCAGCCAGCCATAACCCTTGAGGAACACTTCCGAGCGGCAGTGCTGCGCGCCCTTGAGGCTGGCCGGGTTGCCCGACAGCTCCTTGTAGCCAAAGGCCGAAGGCACGAGGCGGATGCCATACACGTCGCGCGCCGGCACGCCCACCGAGCGGCAGAGGCCGACAAACAGCGCGTTCAGGTCGGCACATTTGCCACCCAGGTTGCCGGTTTCCAGCATGGTCTTGATGTCGCCTTCGCCGCAACCGCGCACCTTGGGGTCGCGGTAGGTGTTGGCGACGATCCAGTCGTAAATCAGCCGGGTTTTTTCCACATCGGTTTTGGCGCCCTTGGTGGCTTCGAGTGCGGTCTTGCGAACGATGCCGTCGGTCGGCAGGAATTTGGTGGCACGCGTGAAGTAGTGCAAGGTGTCGGCATCTTCACGCACGTTGGTCTTTTGGGACCAGTCCACGGCGCGGCCCTGCGTCTGCACGCGGCTGGTCAGCTCGATGAAGGGCTTGGCTTCACCTTCTGCAAACTCGGCATACAGCATCTTGGCGCCGTCTTGGCCGTCTTGCGTGAGCTTGGCTGTGCCGTTGCTCGAAAAGCTGCTTTCAAAACTGCGCTGGTAGTCGCTATTGACCGAGGGAATCGGCAGCCAGACCTTGGTCACCCCCTGGGGTTTGAGAATGTCCACCCGGGTGGTCACTTCAAAGGTGCGCCAGGCACCGCTTTGCGGCGCAAAGTGGCTGCGCTGCGCAGGCGCTTGCGCAAAATTGAGGCTGGGCAGCGCCGCGGCCAGGGTGGCTGCGGCGGTGTTTTTGAGGAAGGTACGGCGTACGGTGGTCATGAAGAGATCTCCGGCTAATAAGGGCTAACGTGCATCAGGGCAGGTAAAGGTGCCCCGAGATGTTCAAGATCGAACCCTGGCGAGTTTGGCCAGCAGCGCGAGCAGCCTGCCAATTATCGCTAGCGCAAGCGGCAAGGCAAGCCTCACGGCGCACGGCATCAGGGTTTCATCAGCCCGGCAATCAGCTTCTCGGCCGCGTTGCTGGTCCAGTCGACCTCGCCCTGCACCCGCTGCCGGGGCCGGCCCTGGCTGTCCAGCGTCAGGGTGGTAGGAAACACCTTCACGCCCCACTGGCGCGCCGTCCGGCCGTCGCTGTCCAGCAAGACCGGCAGCGTCACCCCGGTGCTTTTGGCAAACTGGATCGCGCGCGCCGCCGGTTCCTTGAAGTTGATGGCCAGCACCAGCAGCTTGTCGGGGCCATAAAGGTCGGCCACCTGCTGCAGCGTGGGCATTTCGGCACGGCAGGGCTCGCACCAGCTGGCCCAGAAATTCAGCAGCACGGCCCGGCCGCGCAAATCGGGCGATTGCCAGATTCTGCCGCTGGTATCCGGCAGGCTGAACGCCGACACCGGGCCGGACCAATTGCTGACCACATAGGCCGGGCCGGTAAGGCCCTGGGCCTCGGCCGCAGGCACCAAGGCGGCGCCGCTGGCGCCCAGCAGCGTCGTTTGCAGAAAAACACGGCGGGAAAAGGGAACGGTGGACATGGCAGGCTGGGTTACGAAATATCGGGAAACGGGCTTGGCAGAAAGTCGCAAAAAAAAAGAGCAAGCCCCCAGAGCGTAGCAAAGCCGGTCGCCGCCTGCCCCAAAAGCGATGAATTCCTGCATGCCGTCCACCACAACCATGGATCAAGCGGCTCGAGGAAGCG
>CAZWDK010000197.1:1936-6118 GCA_964633095.1 uncultured Polaromonas sp.
ATGAATTCCTGCATGCCGTCCACCACAACCATGGATCAAGCGGCTCGAGGAAGCGCTGGGCTTTGAGCCTTTTGACCGCACCCGGCGCGCCGCGACGCTCAACGCGGCCGGAGCCATGACTCGCCTCGGTTCGATCTTCGCTGTTGCCTCGCGCGCTTGTGCCGATGCGGCAGAACTTTCTTCGTTATGAACGAAAGTCTTTCGGGGGGCGCATGGTCGAGCGGTTTTTGCGCGACATGCAGCTGGCCGCACACGAATCGATCGAACTCGACGAGATTCAGGGCCTGGTCCAGCTGGCATCCAATGGCCTGGGCGTGGCATTGATACCGATGGTCGAAGCCCTCTTGCATTCAAAGCGATTAAGTCCTACAAACGCAGCAACCGAACCGCCTTTAAATCCATAGTCATTTCCAGCATCGAAGTCGATCTTGAAACTTCCCCTCAACACTCCCGACCTGTCGCTTGCACTGCCGCCGGCTTCCCCGCAGTTCATAGACCTCTACGGCCATCAGAACAAAGGGCAGCCAGTCCTCGGCGCGGCACAGGAGTTGACCGCAGGGCTGTGCGCGGCGTCGGCCAGCATTGCGCCCAAGTTTTTTTACAACGCGCTGGGCTCCAAGCTGTTTGAGGCCATCACCGGCCTGGACGAGTACTACCCCACCCGCACCGAGGCGGGCATTTTTGAAGCGTCCCATACCCAGATGGCCAACGCCCTTGCCGAGGCTGGCATCACCGAGCCGTGCTTGATCGACCTGGGCGCCGGCAACTGCGCCAAGGCCATGGCACTGATTCCGCATCTGGCGCCGCGCCAGTACGTGCCGGTGGATATTTCGGTGGACTTTCTGCGCGCTGCGGCCGAACGGGTGCAAGCCAGTTTTCCCGCGCTGGACATTGTCGGGCTGGGCATGGATTTTTCAGCCGGCCTGGCCTTGCCCGAAGCAGTGCAGAACGACGACCGGGTGTTTTTTTACCCGGGCTCCAGCCTGGGCAACTTCTCGCCGGACCAGGCCTTGCAGTTTTTACAGCATATGGCCGACCCCACACAGGGCAAGGCACGCGGCCTGCTGCTGGGGATTGACCTGGTCAAGGACACGGCCACGCTGGAGGCCGCTTACGACGATGCGCTGGGCGTGACAGCGGCGTTCAACAAAAACCTGCTGCTCAACGTCAATGATTTGTTGCAGTCGGATTTTGAGGTGCGCCAGTGGCGCCATGTGGCGCTGTTCGATGCCGCGCAGTCACGCATTGAAATGCATCTGGAAGCGCGCTGCGGGCTGCATGTGCGCTGGCCCGGCCATGAACGCCGCTTCATGGCGGGTGAACGCATCCACACCGAAAACTCTTACAAGTACACCGTAGAGAACATGACAAGCCTGCTGCAGCAGGCCGGTTTCAGCCAGGTAGCGCACTGGACCGACCCGAAGCACTGGTTTGCCGTGTTCTTGGCCGCGGTTTAGGCCATAGGCTCAGTTTTTTATAAAAAAGGCCTCAAACCCAATCAAGGTCAGCGCAGGCAGCTATCAATAAAATAGCAACTGCACTTACCCTCGTGCCGGCCAGCCCTGGTCAGGCGCGCTCGCTCACCCAGGCCGGTACGGATTTGAGTGCCTCACCCAGTTTCGAGGCATCGGTGCCGCCCGCCATGGCCATGTCGGCCTTGCCGCCTCCCTTGCCGCCGACCTGGCCGGCGACAAAGTTGACCAGCTCGCCGGCCTTGACCTTGCCCACGGCATCTAGCGTCACGCCTGCCGCGATCTGCACCTTGTCGCCGTCCACCGCGGCCAGCACGATGACGGCGGTTTTCAGCTTGTCCTTGAGCTTGTCCATGGTCTCGCGCAGGGTCTTGGCGTCGGCGCCTTCGAGTCTGGCGGCCAGCACTTTCAGGCCCTTCACATCCACCGCCTGGGTCATCAGCTCGTCACCCTGCGACGAGGCCAGCTTGCCCTTGAGCGCGGCGATTTCCTTCTCCAGCGACTTGACCTGGTCCAGCACCTGGCCGATGCGGTTTTGCAGCTCGGTCGGGCTGGCCTTGAGCGTACCGGCGGCGGCCTGCACGGTGGACTCGAGCGACTGCAGGTAGGCCAGCGCGTTCTCACCGGTGACGGCTTCAACGCGGCGCACGCCGGCGGCGATGCCGCCCTCGGCCACGATCTTGAACAGGCCGATGTCGCCGGTGCGGCCCACATGGGTGCCGCCGCACAGTTCCTTGCTCGAACCAATGCTGAGCACGCGGACCTCGTCGCCGTACTTCTCGCCAAACAGCATCATGGCGCCCGACTTCTGGGCCGACTCCATGTCCATCACGCTGGCATCGGTGGCCACGTTGGACAGGATTTCGGCGTTGACGCGAGCCTCGATTTCGCGAATCTGCGCGTCGGTCACCGGGGCGTTGTGGACAAAGTCAAAACGCGTGCGCTCGGCGTTGACCAGGCTGCCCTTTTGCTGCACATGCTCGCCCAGCACCTCGCGCAAGGCCTTGTGCATCAAATGCGTGGCGCTGTGGTTGCGCACCGTGGCGGCGCGCACGGCGGTGTTGACCTGCGCCATCACCGCATCGCCGACCTGGAGCGAGCCCTGCTCCAATGCGCCATGGTGGCCAAACACATCGGCCTTGATTTTCTGGGTGTCGTCGACCGTGAACAGGGCGCCGCTTGCGGTGATGCGGCCCTGGTCACCGACCTGGCCGCCGCTTTCGGCGTAAAACGGCGTGGTGTTCAGCACCACCACACCGCTTTGCCCGGCCTGCAGCGACTGCACCGCCACGCCATCGGCGTACAGCGCCACGACCTTGGCGGGTTCTTCCAGCAACTCATAGCCGGTGAAGGCATTGCCTTCGCCGGTGTATTCCAGTGCGCGGTCCATCTTGAACTTGCCGGCGGCGCGGGCCTGGGCTTTTTGCTTGTCCATGGCGGCGGCAAAACCCGCCTCATCGACGCTCAGGCCACGCTCACGGCAGACATCGGCCGACAGGTCGAGCGGAAAACCATAGGTGTCGTGCAACTTGAAGGCCACCTCGCCCGGCAGGACTTTGGTGCCATCCGCCAAAGCGGCATCCAGAATCTGCATGCCGATTTCCAGCGTCTCGAAAAAGCGTTCTTCCTCCACCCGCAGCACGTCGGTGATGCGCTCGGCCTGAGCAGCCAGGCGGGGATAGGCGGTGCCCATCAGTTGCACCAGGTCGGCCACCAGCTTGTGGAAGAACGGTGTCTTTTTGCCCAGCTTGTAGCCATGGCGGATGGCGCGGCGAATGATGCGGCGCTGCACATAACCACGGCCTTCGTTGGACGGGTTGACGCCATCGCTCACCAGGAAGGCGGTGGCACGGATGTGGTCGGCAATCACGCGCAGCGATTTATGGTGCAGGTCCTGCTCACCCGTCTCACGGGCAGCGGCCTTGATCAGCGCGTCAAAGATATCGATTTCGTAGTTGCTGTGCACATGCTGAAGAATGGCGGCCAGGCGCTCCAGGCCCATGCCGGTGTCCACGCAAGGCGCGGGCAAACTCTTCAGCGAGCCATCGGGCTGCATGTCGAACTGCATGAACACATGGTTCCAGATCTCGATGTAGCGGTCGCCGTCCTGCTCGGGCGAGCCGGGCGGGCCGCCGGCGATCTCCGGACCGTGGTCATAAAAGATTTCGCTGCAGGGGCCGCAGGGGCCGGTGTCGGCCATCATCCAGAAGTTGTCGCTGGCGTACTTGGCGCCCTTGTTGTCGCCAATGCGCACCACGCGCTCGGGCGGCAGGCCAATGTCCTTGGTCCAGATGTCGTAGGCCTCGTCGTCGTCGATGTAGACCGTGGCCCAGAGCTTGTCGGCGGGGAGCTTGTAGACCTGGGTCAGCAGTTCCCAGCCCCATTTCAGGCTGTCGCGCTTGAAGTAGTCGCCAAAACTCCAGTTGCCCAGCATCTCGAAGAAGGTGTGATGGCGCGCCGTGTAGCCGACGTTTTCCAGGTCGTTGTGTTTGCCGCCGGCACGCAGGCAGGCCTGCACCGACGCGGCACGCACATACGGGCGCTTGTCGCTGCCGAGGAACACGTCCTTGAACTGCACCATGCCCGAGTTGGTGAACATCAGGGTCGGGTCGTTGCCCGGCACCAGCGAACTGGAGGGCACCACGGTGTGGCCCTTGGACGCGAAAAAGTCAAGAAAGGTCTTGCGGATGTCGGCGACGGTGAAAGTGGG
>CAZWDK010000198.1:0-6086 GCA_964633095.1 uncultured Polaromonas sp.
GGCTTCAAGAACGGCACCGACGGCAACATCCGCATCGCCACCGACGCGATCCAGGCGGCGGCGCGCGGCCACCACTTTTTGTCGGTGCACAAGAACGGCCAGGTCGCGATCGTGCAGACCAATGGCAACAAGGACTGTCACGTGATTTTGCGCGGCGGCAAGACGCCCAATTACGACGCGGCCAGCGTGGCGGCGGCCTGCAAGGAGCTCCATGCCTCCAAGTTGCCGGCCACCCTGATGGTCGATTGCAGCCATGCCAACAGCTCCAAGCAGCATGAAAAGCAGCTCGAGGTGGCGCGCGACATCGGCGGCCAGGTGGCCGGCGGCTCACGCAGCGTGTTTGGCCTGATGGTGGAAAGCCATCTGAACCCCGGCGCGCAAAAGTTCACGCCGGGCAAGGACGATGCCAGGACGCTGGAGTATGGCAAAAGCATCACCGACGCCTGCCTGGGCTGGGGCGATTCGCTGGAGCTGCTGGAGTCCTTGTCGGCCGCGGTGCTGGCGCGCCGGGCCAACAAGTAAGCAGCGCGTCGGCGCCTGCGGGTTTCCGCGAATTGCCCGTGCCCCCGCCAGCCGCCGAACATGGATCATTCGCCAACCAGGAGCCCGCCATGCGCAGCCAAGTCAGCGTGACCTTCAAAGACAGCCCGCCGGTGCGGATAGACCTCAATGAAGTGCAGCCCATGCCGCACGAGGTGGCAAGGGGCTGGCTGGACCAGCAGTTCACCCAGATGGGTTGCGAGCCCTTGCGGCCCACCGGCAAACTGCTGACGGCCGACAAGGTGGTCGTCATTGCCCAGGCCGCCGGACCGGCCAGGTTTGCCGAGGCCCCATGGGCGCAGGAATTTGCCCGCGCCGCCAGCGCGGCGCTGGCCAAGCCGGTGGTGCATATTGATGTGGCGGCGCTGACTATCAGCTACTGACGACCCGGATTCGCAAGCCTTTTGGGCTGCTGGTCCATACAGCCAAGTCGCAGGTAGCTATTAAATTGGTAGCGGCTTCAAGGCTTCAAGGCCTCCAGCAGCCGGACGTGAATGCCGCCAAAGCCGCCATTGCTCATGCACAGCAAATGGTCGCCCGGCCGGGCGGCGGCCTTGACCTGGGCCAGCAACTGCTCAATGTTGTCGGCCACCTGCGCCCGGTCACCCATGGGCACCAGGGCCGCGCGGGCGTCCCAGTCCAGGCCGCCGGCATGGCAAAAGGCCAGGTCGGCCTGCTCCAGGCTCCAGGGCAGTTGCGCCGTCATGGTGCCCAGCTTCATGGTGTTGCTGCGCGGCTCGAAGATGGCCAGGATGCGCTGGCTGCCCTTGCCCACGCTTCCCAGCTGGCGGCGCAGGCCGTCCACGGTGGTGTGGATGGCGGTCGGGTGGTGGGCAAAGTCATCGTACACCGTGATGTCGCCGCCGCCCGTGTGAAGCACGCCGCGCACCTCCATGCGGCGCTTGACGTTCTGAAAACTTGCCAGCGCTTGGGCGGCCAGTTCGGGCGCCACGCCCACATGTTCGGCCGCAGCGATCGCGGCCAGGGCGTTGAGCTGGTTGTGCATGCCGCTGATGCCCCAATGCACATGGGCCACGGTTTGGCCGGCCTTGCGCACGCTGAAGTCGTGCGGCTCGCCCTCGGCCGTGAAGCCGCTCTGGTTCACCGGGCTGCTGCCGAAGAGCACGCGCTCACTCCAGTAGCCCTGGGCCAGCACGCGTTGCAGGCTTTCTTCGCCCGCATTCACGACCAGGCGGCCTTGCGAGGGCACGGTGCGCACCAGGTGGTGAAACTGCCGCTCGATGGCCGCCAGGTCGTCAAAAATGTCGGCGTGGTCAAACTCCAGGTTGTTCAAAATGGCGGTGCGCGGCCGGTAGTGCACAAATTTGCTGCGCTTGTCGAAGAATGCGGTGTCGTATTCGTCGGCCTCGATCACAAAGGTGTTGCCTTCGCCCAGACGGGCCGACACGCCGAAGTTGAGCGGCACGCCGCCGACCAGAAAGCCGGGCTTGAGGCCCGCCTGCTCCAGAATCCAGGCCAGCATGGCGGTGGTGGTGGTTTTGCCATGGGTGCCGGCCACGGCCAGCACATGGCGCGGGCCGGTGGCGTGGTGCGTCGGGTGGTGCAGCACATGGCCGGCAAGCCATTGCGGGCCGCTGGTGTAGGGCAGGCCGCTGTTCAGGATGGCTTCCATCAGCGGGTATCTGGGGCTGCCATCGGGCTGGCGCGCCCGCGACACCACGTTGCCGACCACAAACACGTCGGGCGAAAAGGCCAGCTGGTCGGCGCCATAACCTTCGATCAGCTCTATCCCCAGGCCGCGCAACTGGTCGCTCATGGGCGGGTAGACGCCGCTGTCGCAACCCGTCACCTTGTGGCCGGCCTCGCGCGCCAAGGCCGCCAGGCCTCCCATGAAGGTGCCGCAAATTCCCAGAATATGTATGTGCATGGCCAGCATTCTAGGCAGGGCCTGCCGCGTGCAGGCGGCGCCAGCGCTGGCCGTTTCGTCGTCCGGCCGCATTTTCAAGAAAAAAATACATGAGGCCCAATAACTGCGGGTGCAGGCAGCTCCTTATTTGATAGCAACTGACGGACAAATGAACTTTGGCGGCCGCTGCGAACCCAATCTGGGCACAATCAGCGCTCCTTCACTAGGCGTTTTCGCCGGCCGACCTTGAACCTCAATACCCTTAAATCTGAAATCGCCGCCGCCGCCGCCGCGCTGGTCGTGGAGGAGGGGCTGGAATATGGCCCGGCCAAGCGCCGCGCCGTCAAGCAAATGGCGCTGCCGGCGCGCACCGAACTGCCCGGCAATGACGAGCTGGAGGACGCGGTGCGCGAGTACATCGCGCTGTTTTGCGCCGATACCCAGCCCGGCGAGCTGGCCGCCCTGCGCGGGCTGGCGCTGGTCTGGATGGAGCGGCTGGCGCAATTCAGGCCTTACCTGGCTGGCGCGGTCTGGCATGGCACGGCCACGCGCCTGTCCGATATTTATATCCAGCTGTTTTGTGATGACCCGAAATCGGCCGAAATTGCCTTAATTGAACGTAACGTCGACTATGAGCCGCGCACCGTGACCGGTTTTACCGGCGGCAGCGTGGAGGCCCTGAGCCTGCGCAGCCTGTGCAAGCCGCTGAACGAAACTGTGGGCGTGCACCTGTTGGTGTATGACCATGATGACCTGCGCGGTGCCTTGCGGCCCGACAGCAAGGGCCGCACGCCGCGCGGCGACCGGGCGGCCGTGCAAAAATTGCTGTTTAACCCAATGCCTTTGGAGTCCGGGAAGTGAATCGCAGAACGATGTTGTATGGCGGCGTGGCCGCCGCGGCGGGCCTGGCCGGTGCCGGTGCCGCCTGGTGGAAGTTTCGGCCGCATGAAGTCGCGCCCCCTGTCGAAGTGACCGGCGAGGCCGACGTGGTCAATGCGTTTTGGGGCCAGAGCTTTGACACGCCGGACGGCAAAAGCCTGGCCATGAGCAGTTTTCGTGGCAAGCCACTGTTGGTGAACTTCTGGGCCACCTGGTGCCCGCCCTGTATCGAAGAACTTCCCCTATTGGATTACTTCTATCAGGAAAACAAGGAAAAAAGCTGGCAAGTGCTGGGTTTGGCCGTGGATCAGCCCAGCGCCGTGCGCACCTGGCTGCAAACCCGGCCGCTGAATTTTCCGGTGGCCATGGCCGGCCTGGGCGGCACCGAGTTGAGCAAATCGCTGGGCAACCTGGCGGGCGGCCTGCCTTTTTCCGTGGTGTTTGGCGCGGGCGGTGAACTGCTCCACCGCAAGATCGGCAAGATCCTGCCGCAAGAGCTGGCGCAATGGGCGCAGCTTAAATAGTCTTTGCCGCCTGACTTGAAGCCTTGGCCCGCCGCTTTGGGCTTGAGGTACACTCTGCGCTTTCCTGCGTTGGCCGCTGGTTACTTTACGTAATAGTTGGCTAATAAGCGCTGTAAGGCGTAAAAGCAGAAAGTAAGTGGAAAAAGAAGAAAGATTGGCCCGAGGGCCGGCATGCCGATTAATTGAAGGCTGCGCGCCGAAGTTCTCGCGCCAGCATCTACCGTCGTTGGAGAAAACCCATGGATTTAAGAAAACTCAAGACCTTGATCGACCTCGTGTCAGAGTCCAATGTGTCTGAACTCGAGATCACCGAGGCCGAGGGCAAAGTACGCATCGTCAAATCCAGCGGCGCGCCCCTTGTGATGCAGCAACCCGCGGTGGCCATGGTAGCAGCTCCGGCGGCCGGTGTGCCCGCGGCTCCTGCCGTCGAGGCCGCGCCGGCGGCGCCGGCTGCCCCCGCCGGCCATGCCGTCAAGTCGCCCATGGTCGGCACCTTCTACCGCTCCTCCAGTCCCGGCGCCAAGCCCTTTGTCGAAGTCGGCAGCGTGGTCAAGGAGGGCGAGACGCTCTGCATCATCGAGGCCATGAAGATCCTCAACGAGATCGAGGCCGACAAATCCGGCACCATCACCAAGATTCTTTCCGAGAACGGCCAGGCCGTGGAATACGGCCAAGCCCTCTTCATGATTGAGTGATGCCGTCACGCCCCGGCCACCTCCGCCCTGCAGACCTTCCTACAGACTGACACACCCGACGCATGTTTAAAAAGATACTGATTGCCAATCGCGGAGAGATTGCCCTGCGAATCCAGCGCGCCTGCCGGGAGCTCGGCGTCAAGGCCGTGATGGTTTACTCAGAAGCCGACCGCGAGGCCAAGTACATCAAGCTGGCGGACGAGGCGGTGTGCATTGGGCCGGCGCCGTCAAGCCAGAGCTACCTCAATATGCCGGCGATTATTTCGGCGGCCGAGGTCACCGACGCCGAGGCGATTCACCCAGGCTATGGTTTCCTCAGCGAAAACGCCGATTTTGCCGAGCGGGTCGAGCAAAGCGGCTTCAAATTCATCGGCCCGACGCCCGAATCGATCCGCATCATGGGCGACAAGGTGTCGGCCAAGCAGACCATGATCAAGGCGGGCGTGCCCTGCGTGCCCGGCTCCGAAGGCGCCTTGCCCGACGACGCGGCCTTCATCAAGCGCACGGCCAAGCAGATTGGCTACCCGGTCATCATCAAGGCCGCCGGCGGCGGCGGCGGCCGCGGCATGCGCGTGGTGCACACCGAGGCGGCCCTGCTCAATGCGGTGCAGACCACCAAGGCCGAAGCGGGCGCTGCCTTTGGCAACCCCGAGGTCTACATGGAGAAATTCCTGCAGAACCCGCGCCACATCGAAATCCAGATCCTGGCCGACCAGCATAAAAACGCGGTCTGGCTCGGTGAGCGCGACTGCTCCATGCAGCGCCGCCACCAGAAAGTCATTGAAGAAGCACCGGCGCCTGGCATTCCGCGCAAGCTGATCGAGCGAATTGGCGATCGCTGCGTGGCGGCCGTCAAGAAAATTGGCTATCGCGGCGCCGGTACCTTCGAGTTTCTCTATGAAGACGGCGAGTTCTATTTCATCGAAATGAACACCCGCGTGCAGGTGGAGCACCCGGTGACGGAGTGGATCACGGGCGTTGACATCGTGCGGACCCAGATCATGGTGGCGGCCGGTGAAAAGCTGCCCTTTGTCCAGCGCGACATCCAGCTCAAGGGCCATGCCATCGAGTGCCGCATCAACGCGGAAGATCCCTACAAGTTCACGCCCTCGCCGGGCCGCATCACGACCTGGCACACGCCGGGCGGGCCGGGCGTGCGGGTGGACTCGCATATTTATGCCAACTATTTTGTGCCGCCCAACTACGACTCGATGATCGGCAAGATCATTGTCCATGGCGACACGCGCGAGCAGGCGCTGGCGCGCATGGGCACCGCCCTGGCCGAAACCGTGGTGGAAGGCATCAACACCAATATTCCGCTGCACCGCGAACTGATGGTGGACGCCAAGTTCGTGGGCGGCGGCACCAACATCCACTACCTGGAAGAGTGGCTGTCCAAACGTGCCCGTTAATTCCATTTCTACTTCAATGCGATATGTCGTTGTCCCGCCTTGCCGTGCTACGGCACTGTCTGCGGCGGGGCGCCTAATCTCGCACCGAATTGGAAATGAAATAAGAAGAGTGGGTTGATTCGATGAGCCTGTTTGAGCTGATTTTGCTGGCCCCTGTCGATCAGGTGGA
>CAZWDK010000199.1:0-6036 GCA_964633095.1 uncultured Polaromonas sp.
ATTGCGATTCTGGGCATGGACGAGCTGGCGCCTGAAGACAAGCTGGCCGTGGCCCGCGCCCGCAAGATCCAGCGTTTCCTGTCGCAGCCTTTCCACGTCGCCGAAGTGTTTACCGGCTCGCCCGGCAAGTACGTGAGCCTGGCCGAAACCATTCGCGGCTTCAAGATGATTGTGGCCGGCGAGTGCGATCACCTGCCGGAGCAGGCCTTCTACATGGTCGGCACCATTGACGAAGCTTTCGAAAAAGCGAAAAAAGTTTAACGGACGGTTTATATGAGCACCATCCACGTCGATGTTGTCAGCGCGGAAGAGTCCATCTTCGCGGGCGAAGCCAAATTTGTGGCCTTGCCCGGCGAGGCGGGCGAGCTGGGTATTTACCCACGCCACACGCCGCTGATCACCCGCATCAAGCCCGGTGCCGTGCGCATTGAAAAAACCGATGGCACGGAAGAGTTTGTTTTCGTCGCCGGCGGCCTGCTCGAAGTGCAGCCCAATTGCGTGACGGTTCTGAGCGATACCGCCATTCGTGGCAAGGACCTGGACGAAGCCAAGGCCACCAAGGCCAAGGCGGCGGCGGAAGAGGCCCTGAAAAACGCCAAGACCGATATTGACATCGCCATGGCGCAGTCCGAACTTGCCGTGATGGCGGCCCAGATTGCCGCGCTGCGCAAATACCGCCAGAAGAAATAAGCGGGCGAAAGCCGCTGCCGTCAAGCGGCCGGGCCTGCCCGCTGCCTGGCCTCAAGCCCCTGCCGAAAGCCAGGGGCTTTTTTTATGCAAATGGCGCCGTGCCCTTGTGGGGCGGGCGCATGCAGCTATCAAATCAGGAATGGTTGGTCCGGCAGCTCGTTCGGCTTGCCGGCCTGGGGGGCCGTGCCGTCAGGCAGCGCAAAATGCGCCATCAGCAGCGCCGAGCTTTCCTCCAGCGCCTGCGTCAGCCCCTCCTCGTAGCGCCTGCCCTGAAAGGCGCTGGCCATGCGCGCCACCAGCGCCTGCCACTGCGCCGGACTCACATGGCGTGCCACGCCGCGGTCCGCCACGATTTCAATCGCATGCTCGGCCAGCAGCAGATAGATGAGGATGCCGTTGTTGTGCTCGGTGTCCCAGACCCGCAGCTTGCCGAACAGCGTCACCGCGCGTTGCCGCGTCAGCGTGCGCATCGGAGTTTGCGCATTGAGTCGCCACAGGTAGCTGAGCGGCAGTGAGGCCTCCACGCAGAGGCGGATTTCGCCGCTGTGGCGGCGCTCGCTGGCCGCAACCCGCTGTGCCAGGCGCTGCAGCATGTCGGGGGGAAGGGCGCGCCGGCTGTCGTCGGCGTCCAGCCACAGGTGCTTGAGCAGGACTTTGAGTTTGTTCATCATGCTTTACCAGTCACCCGAGGCGCCGCCGCCGCCAAAATCGCCGCCGCCACCGCTGCTGAAGCCGCCTCCGCTGCCGCCGCCGCTGCCTCTGCCGCCGAATCCGGCGCCCCCCCAGCCTGCCGACCGGCTGCCGCGAGCGAACGATCCCAGGCGGCTGAACAGGGCCAACAGCAGGCCCAGCAGCGTGGCCAGTCCGGCAACCAGCAGGCTGCTGGTGAAGACCCAGGCCAGCACGCCGACCACGCCGCCGGTGGCGATGGCGCCGGCCTTGCGTCCCAGCACGCCCGACATCACCCGCGCACCGATCGGCACGGCAAAAAACAGAAAGACCGCCAGGTCGGCCCAATCAAAGCCATCGGGCTTGTTGCGGCCCGAGCCGCCGCGCTGGGGCGTGGGCAGGTTTTCAGCGCTGATGCGGGCCATGATCTGGTCGGCCGCCGCATCGAGCCCGCCGGCAAAGTCGCCCTGCCTGAAGCGCGGGCCGATGGCCTCGTCGATGATCTGGCGCGCCGCCAGGTCGGGAATCGCACCCTCCAGCGCCTTGGTGGTCTCAATGCGAACCTTGCGGTCGTTCTTGGCCACCACCAGCAGCAGGCCGTCACCGATATGCTTGCGTCCTATCTTCCAGCTGTCGCCGACGCGCTGGGCATAGGCGGCGATGTCTTCGGGCTGGGTGCTGGGCAGCAGCAGCATGACCACCTGGGCGCCGCGCGCCTGTTCAAAGGCCCGCAGTTTGGCCTCCAGCGCCTCGCGCTGCGCCGGCTCCAGCGTGCCGGTGTGGTCCATCACATGCGCCGTCAGCGGCGGGACGGCTTGCAGGTCCTGTGCCGACGCCGGGGTGAATCCACCCCAAAATGCTATAAAAAATATAGCTGTATGCGCAAGCTGGGCAAGGGCCGGTGGCATGCTGGGCTCAAGGCTTTTTGGTGAAGTCGACTTGCGGCGGCGTCGAAAGCTGGGCTTCGTTCAGCACCGCAAAGTTGGGCTTGACGCTGTAGCCGAAGGCCATGGCAGTCAGGTTGCTGGGGAAGCTGCGCGCCAGCACGTTGTAGGCCTGCACCGCCTGGATGTAGCGGTTGCGCGCCACCGTGATGCGGTTCTCCGTGCCTTCCAGCTGCACCCGCAAATCGCGAAAGCCCTGGTTCGCCTTGAGTTTGGGGTAACGCTCGCTGACCACCATGAGCCGGCTTAGCGCGCTGCCCAGCTCGCCCTGCGCCGCCTGGAATTTGTTGAAGGCGGCCGGGTCCTTCAGTGTTTCGGGCGTGACCTGAATCGAGGTGGCCTTGGCGCGCGCCTCCACCACCTTGGTCAGCGTGTCCTGCTCAAAGGCGGCCTCGCCCTTGACCGTGGCCACAATATTGGGCACCAGGTCGGCGCGGCGCTGGTATTGGTTCAGCACCTCGGACCAGGCCGACTTGGTCTGCTCGTCCAGGCTCTGGAACTGGTTGTAGCCGCAGCCCGTGAGCAGCAGGCCGAACAGCGATGCGACCAATAAAGCAAGCCAGGCCGAAAAACGTGATCTCATGGCAATCCCTCCAAAATGCAAGCCGCAACACTAACATAGAGGGCGCTGCGGCCAGGCCGGCTTGATGCCGGGTGCAATCGCAAGCAGAATTCAAGGCCTACTGGTGACACCCATTTCCCGACCTTTTGACTGATGCCATGCCCAAACCCAAAGTACCTCCTGCCAGCACCGGCAACGCCGATGAGATTGAAGCGGCTTTTTACGAAGCGCTGCAAACGGGCGAGATTGACAAGCTCATGGCCTGCTGGGGCGATGAAGACGACATTGTCTGCGTGCATCCGGGCGGCGCACGGCTGGTGGGCGCAACGGCGATACGGGCCAGCTTTGATGCCATGTTCTCCAATGGCAGCATTCAGGCCCACGCCATCAAGGTGCGCAAGGTGGAAACCATGAGCGCCAGCGTGCACAGCGTGCTCGAGCGCATAGACGTGCTGACCGACGAGGGGCCCAAGCATGCTTATGTGATTGCCACCAATGTCTACCACAAGACCGCGCAGGGCTGGCGCATGGTGGCCCACCATGCCAGCCCGGGCACGCCGCGCGAGATGCAGGAAGTCGCTGATATCCCCCATGTTCTTCATTGACCGATGCAGCCAGCCATGAACTATGTCGCGCCCTGCTGGCTTCCGGGCGGCAATCTGCAGACCATCTGGGCCGCGCTGCGCTCACAACGCTTCCAGGGGCCCAAGCCCGAGTTTCGCCGAGAGCGCTGGATCGCGCCCGACAGCGATTTTGTGGACGTGGACTGGCTGAATGATGACCCCATGCCGCGGCCGTCAATGTGCAAGCAGCCCCTGTTGGTGGTCTTTCACGGCCTGGAGGGTTCTTCCGCCAGCCACTATGCCGAAGCCTTTGCCGATGTGGCGCGCAGCCGGGGCTGGGCCTGTGCGGTGCCGCACTTTCGAGGCTGCTCGGGCGAGCCCAATCTGGCGCCGCGTGCCTACCATTCGGGCGATTTCGTTGAAATCGACTGGATACTGCGGCGCTTTGCCAGCCAGCACCGCGGGCCGCTGCTGGCCGTGGGCATTTCGCTGGGCGGCAATGCCTTGATGCGCTGGGCCGGTGAAGTGGGCAGCGAGGCGGGGCAGCTGCTGGCAGGCCTCGCCTCGGTCTGCTCGCCGCTTGATCTGGCGGCCAGCGGCTGGGCCATCAGCCGCGGCTTCAACCGGCAGGTCTACACCCGCATGTTCCTCAAGACCATGGTGCCCAAGGCCTTGATCAAGCTGGAGCAGCACCCCGGCCTGTTTGACCGTGAGCGGCTGCTGGCCGCGCGCGACCTGCATGAATTTGACAATGTGTTCACCGCACCGCTGCACGGTTTCAAGGACGCCGACGACTACTGGGCGCGCGCCTCGGCCAAACCGCACCTGCACAAGATCGCCATCCCGGCGCTGGCCCTGAACGCCCTGAACGACCCCTTCATTCCCGTCGCCAGCCTGCCACAGGCCGCCGATGTCAGCCGCCATGTCACGCTCTGGCGGCCTGCGCAGGGCGGCCATGTCGGTTTTCCGTCCGCCCCCTTTCCCAGCCATGTGCGCGCCATGCCCGAGGCGGTCACGGCTTTTCTGGCGGCGCAGCTGTAACTGGCCGCGCCGCCGCAACGCCAGCAGTGCAAAATAGCCCCATGGATGACATCGTCAAGCAGGCCATCGCGAAATGGCCCAACGTACCCGATTGCTATGGCTGGCTCGGGCTGGACGCGCGCGGCAACTGGTATATGCGCGACGACAGGGCGCAGGCCGCCGGTTCTTTTGCCGGCGGCACGGTGGCCGGCAAGGGCGCACAGCTCAAGCACGACAAACTGATTGACTTCATTCAGCGCAATTACGAGAGCGATGCCCTGGGCCGGTGGTTTTTCCAGAACGGTCCGCAGCGCGTTTATGTGGAGCTCGAGGCCACGCCGCTGATCTGGCGCGTTGACGCGGCCCCGGCCTTTGCGGTCATGGCGCACACCGGCCGGCCGGCCCGCGTCCAGCGCTGCGTGCTGGATGAGCAGGGCCGGCTCTACCTGGAAACCGATCTGGGCTTTGGCCTGGTCCACACGCTGGACATGATGCATGCGGCCGACGCCGTGGAGCAGGGCCTGTGGGTCCCCGAAGCGCTGCCAGCGTCCGATTTGCCAGCGCGCTTCGGCTATGTGCGCAGTCCCCAAGCGCTACAAAAACAATAGCTGACTGCGCCCGTTCTGAATGGGTCCTGGCCATTATTGGTTCAAAGGCGCAGAAAAAAGCCGGTCATGGACCGGCTTGTCGGGGCGACGCGAGCGCGGCTTATTTGGCGGCGCTGGCAGCGGCTTGCTGGGCCGCCACAGGGGCTGCGGGCTCGGCAAACTTGCCGCCGCCGGCTGCCGTCATGTAGACCACGGCCTTGCCGATTTCGATGTCTTCAAAATCGCCACCGCCCTGCGCGCCCATGGCGCCTTTGCCTTTGAGGGCCGACTGCCAGAGGGCTTCAAAGCCGGTCTTGATGCGCGGTGCCCAGGCCCCCGCATCGCCAAACTTGGGCGCGCCAGCCGCGCCGGTGGCGTGGCAGGTCACGCATTGGGCCTTGTAGACCTCTTCGCCCGACTTGAGGGGACGGTTGGCGTCGCGGATTTCAACCACCCCCACTTTTTGAATGCGTTGCGCGATGGCTTTTTCGGCATCCACGGCACCGGCGGAGGGCTGGTTGGCGGAGGTCACGTAATAGACCAGACCGATGATGGCAAATATGGGAACGACGAAAGAGAAAAAAACCGCGGCCAGCAGCTGCTTGGGGGTCTTGATCGGGCCCGTGTGGGCTTCTGCGTGGGCCGAGGTGTGGTCGTTTGCGCTCATGGCGTCCTCAAAAAACTAAAGATCGGGGGGCAATCTGGGGGCTGGGGCTTGCTGATGCGGCTTGTTGCTGTCGCAGCGCAGGCTGGCAACAGCGATTGCTCGGCAGCCTCGCATTATAGCCGTGGCCTGTATAAATCCTGAACCGGCCCGGCGCGGCTGATAGAATTGGACGCGCTGTGTGGTGTGAATCATGGACACAGCGAAAACGCCCCGGCCTTCGCACCGCCCGCGAATCGGGGCAAGTCATTGACAGCGTTGCGGCTGTAGCTCAGTGGATGGATGTATCGTCAGCGCATCTGCGACCAACGCGTCCTTCGATTTCCAACGGCGATAA
>CAZWDK010000200.1:0-5953 GCA_964633095.1 uncultured Polaromonas sp.
AGTTGCGCGATGCGCTCCATGGGCTCGATGGTGAACGCCACATCGCTGCGGTTCCAGGCGCTGACCATGAGCTGGCCCTGGTAGTCGCTGTCGATCAGGCCCACCAGGTTGCCCAGCACGATGCCATGCTTGTGGCCCAGTCCCGAGCGCGGCAGGATCAGGGCGGCGTAGCCGGGATCCTCCAGATGAATCGCAATGCCGGTGGACACCAGCTTCCAGGCGTTGGGCTGCAAGGTCAGCGGCTCGTCCAGGCAGGCGCGCAAATCGAGCCCCGCACTGCCGGGCGTGGCGTATTGCGGCAGTTGATCCGCCATGCGCGGATCGATGATTTTGACGTCGATGATCATGTTTTTTGGTTTGCCGTCCTTGTACGGCGGGCAATATCAGCTATCAATTTGCGAGCAAGCTCGAGCTTGGAGGCACGCGGCAATTCCTGCGTTCCCTGCTCATCCACCAGCAGCAACGCGTTGTCGTCCAGGCCGAACGTGGCCGGCCCGATGTTGCCCACCAGCAGCGGCACGCCCTTGCGCAGGCGCTTGGCCTGAGCGTTGGCCACCAGGTCGTGGCTCTCCGCCGCGAAACCGACGCAGAACAGCGCCCCGCTTTTGCCGCGCGGCGACTGGGCCACGGTGGCGAGGATATCGGGGTTTTCGGTAAAACCGAGCTGCGGCGTTTTGCCCGAGCCGTCCTTCTTGAGCTTTTGGGTCGACGGCGCGGCGGGCCGCCAATCGGCCACGGCCGCAGTTGCTATAAAAATAGCAGCATCACGCGCTTGCTCCACCACGACTTCGAGCATGTTCTGCGCCGATCTCACGTCAACACGGGTCACGCCACGCGGCGTTGGCAAACTCACCGGGCCGGCGACCAGCGTGACCTCGGCACCGGCCTCGCGCGCGGCGCGCGCGATGGCGAAGCCCATTTTTCCGCTCGACAGGTTGGTGATGCCGCGCACCGGGTCGATGGCCTCGTAAGTCGGCCCGGCCGTGACCAGCACGCGCTGGCCGGCCAGCACCTTGGGCGCAAAAAACGCGATGACGTCTTCGAGCAATTGCTCGGGTTCCAGCATGCGGCCGTCACCGGTTTCGCCGCAGGCCTGAAAGCCATTGCCCACGCCCAGAATCTTGGCGCCATCGGCCTCCAGTTGCACAAAATTGCGCTGCGTCGCCGGATGGGCATACATCTCGCGGTTCATCGCCGGCGCCACCAGCAGCGGCACCTTGTCGATGGGCCGGGCCAGGCACAGCAGGCTCAGCAGGTCATCGGCGCGGCCATGCAGCAGCTTGGCCATGAAGTCGGCGCTCATGGGCGCGATCAGGATGGCGTCGGCCTCGCGCGACAGGTTGATGTGCGCCATGCTGTTGGGCTCGCGGCTGTCCCACTGGCTGGTGTACACCGGCCGGCCGCTGAGCGCCTGCAGGGTGACGGGCGTGATGAATTGCTCGGCCGCCTCGGTCATCACCACCTGCACGGTGGCGCCGGCCTTGATCAGGGCCCGGCACAGTTCGGCCGACTTGTAGCAGGCAATGCCGCCCGAGAGACCCAGCACCAGATGTTTGCCGGCCAGCTCCAGCATGTCACCGTTACCCCGGCCAGCTCCAGCGGAGTCCACGGAATTCGCTTGATTTGTCATGCTCCGCAATGTATCAGCTTGCGGCCCTCTTCAGGCCGGGCGACACGCAACCCGTATAATCTCCGTTTACCACCTCAGCGAACTTGCGGTTCGTACCTGACATGACCAAATTTGTCTTCGTCACCGGCGGTGTGGTGTCTTCCCTGGGCAAGGGAATCGCCTCAGCCTCCCTGGCAGCGCTCCTTGAATCGCGAGGCCTCAAAGTCACCCTCATCAAGCTGGATCCCTACCTCAACGTGGATCCCGGCACCATGTCGCCTTTTCAGCATGGCGAAGTTTTTGTCACCGACGACGGCGCAGAAACCGACTTGGATCTGGGCCACTATGAGCGCTTCGTGGAAACGCGCATGCGCAAGGCCAACAACTTCACCACGGGCCAGATTTACAAAAGCGTGCTCGAAAAAGAGCGCCGTGGCGACTACCTGGGCAAAACCGTGCAGGTCATTCCCCATGTGACCAGCGAAATCCAGGAATTCATCAAACGCGGCGCCGGTTACGAAACGCCGGAGGCGGTCGATGTCGCCATCGTCGAAATCGGCGGCACCGTGGGCGATATCGAGTCCCTGCCCTTTCTGGAGGCCGTGCGGCAAATGAGCCTGCGGCTCGGTGCCAACAACAGCGCCTTTGTGCATCTGAGCTATGTGCCCTGGATTGCGGCTGCCGGTGAACTCAAAACCAAGCCGACCCAGCACACCGCCAAACAGCTGCGTGAAATCGGCATCCAGGCCGATGTGCTGCTGTGCCGCGCCGACCGCCGCATTCCGGACGAAGAGCGCGAAAAGATTTCCCTGTTCTCCAACGTGCCCGAATGGGGCGTGATCTCCATGTGGGATGTGGACACCATTTACAAGGTGCCCCGCATGCTGCACGAGCAGGGACTGGACGGCCTGATCTGCGACAGGCTGCGCCTGAACACGCCACCGGCCAGCCTCAAGCGCTGGGACGACCTGGTCTACGAAACCGAGCACCCCCAAACCGAGGTCAACATCGCCATGGTCGGCAAGTATGTCGACCTCTCCGACAGCTACAAGTCCCTCAACGAGGCCTTGCGCCATGCCGGCATGAAAAACCATGCCAAGGTGGTGATCGAATACATTGATTCGGAAACCATCACGCCAGAAAATGTGGCGCGCCTGGCCAGGTTTGATGGCATCCTGGTGCCTGGCGGCTTTGGCGTACGCGGCGTTGAAGGCAAAATCTGCGCCGCCCGCTTCGCCCGTGAAAACAAGATGCCCTACCTGGGCATCTGCCTGGGCATGCAGGTCGCCACGATCGAGTTTGCGCGCCATGTGGCGGGCCTCACGGGGGCCAACAGCACCGAGTTCGAAGCGGCCAGCCCGCATCCGGTGATTGCCCTGATCACCGAGTGGAAAGACGCCGACGGCACCATCAAGACGCGCGATGCCAAGTCCGACCTGGGCGGCACCATGCGCCTGGGCGCGCAAAGCTCGGACGTGGCCACAGGCACGCTGGCACACAAAATTTACGGCGATGTGGTGACCGAGCGCCACCGTCACCGCTATGAGGCCAATGTCAACTACCTGGATACCTTGCGCAAGGCAGGCCTCGTCATCTCCGCGCTGACGCAGCGCGAACACCTGACCGAGATTGTCGAATTGCCGCAGGACGTTCACCCCTGGTTCATGGGCGTGCAGTTCCACCCCGAATTCAAGTCCACGCCCTGGGATGGCCACCCGCTGTTCAATGCCTATATTGCCGCGACGCTGGCACACCGCAGCACGGCCGGTGTTGAGCAGGCCGCTGCCAAGCCCCTGAAGGCGGTGGCCTGAGATGAAACTCTGCGGATTTGACATCGGTCTGGAGCAGCCCTTCTTCCTGATTGCCGGCCCCTGCGTGGTCGAGTCCGAGCAGCTGCAAATGGACACCGCCGGCGCGCTCAAGGAAATCGCGGCTTCGCTGGGCATTCCCTTCATCTTCAAGTCCAGTTACGACAAGGCCAACCGCTCCAGCGGCACCAGTTTTCGCGGTCCCGGCATGAACCGTGGCCTGGAGATTCTGGCCAAGGTCAAGCGCGAGCTGAACCTGCCCATCCTGACCGACGTGCATTCCGAAGCCGAGATTGCCACGGTTGCCGCCGTGGTGGACGTGCTGCAAACCCCGGCTTTTCTGTGCCGCCAGACCGATTTCATTCATGCGGTGGCGCAATCGGGCAAACCGGTCAACATCAAAAAAGGCCAGTTCCTCGCCCCCGGCGACATGAAAAACGTCATCGACAAGGCGCGGGCCGCGGCCCGTGAAAAAGGCCTTGACCCCGACAGCTTCATGGCCTGCGAGCGCGGCGCCAGTTTTGGCTACAACAACCTGGTGTCCGACATGCGCAGCCTGGCGATCATGCGCGAGACCGGCGCGCCCGTGGTGTTTGACGCCACCCATTCGGTGCAACTGCCCGGCGGCCAAGGCACCAGCAGCGGCGGCCAGCGTGAAATGGTGCCGGTGCTGGCGCGTGCTGCCGTGGCCGTCGGCGTGGCCGGCCTCTTCATGGAAACCCATCCCGACCCGACCAAGGCTATGAGCGACGGCCCCAATGCCGTGCCCCTCAAACACATGAAGGCCTTGCTGGAAACGCTGCTCGACCTCGATCGCGTGACCAAGAAAAACGGCTACCTTGAAAACCGTTTTGAGGCTTGAACATGAGCAAAACCGGGCCACTCCTAGGAAAAATAGCCCGCGAGGGGCTGACGTCCGCGGCTCCAAGCCTGCCTGCGCAGGCTTGGACGGACGGACGTGCCGCTGCGTCTCGCAGCGGCACGTCCAGCGTCATACACGGAGTGTCAGGCGTGGGGGCCCTATGAGCAGCGCCTACATCATCGCCAACGTCGCGGTTACGAACCCCGAACAATACGAAACGTATAAAAAGCTCTCTACCATTGCCATGCAGGTCCATGGTGCCGAGGTTTGCGTGCGTGGCGGCAAGGTCGAGGTGCTGGAAGGTGACTGGTCGCCAAGCCGCATGGTCGTGCTGAAGTTCCCCAGCCTGGATCAGGCCCGGGCTTTCAGTGCCTCGGCCGAGTACGAGGCGGCTCGCCAGTCGCGCCAGGACATCGCTGTCATGCATATGGTTCTGGTTGAAGGTGTGTAATTTTTTCGATTTTTGTTTTCTGATTGATTTTGAAAGAACATAAATGAGCGCAATTGTTGATATCGTCGGCCGCGAAATTCTTGACAGCCGCGGCAATCCCACCGTTGAATGCGACGTGCTGCTGGAGTCCGGCGTCATGGGCCGCGCGGCAGTACCCTCGGGTGCCTCCACCGGCTCGCGTGAAGCCATTGAACTGCGCGACGGCGACAAATCGCGCTACCTCGGCAAAGGCGTGCTCAAGGCGGTCGAGCACATCAACACCGAAATCTCCGAAGCCGTGCTGGGCCTGGACGCCAGCGAACAGGCCTTCCTGGATAAGACCCTGATCGACCTCGACGGCACCGACAACAAGGGCCGCCTGGGCGCCAACGCCACCCTGGCCGTCAGCATGGCCGTGGCGCGCGCCGCCGCCGAAGAGGCCGGCCTGCCCCTGTACCGCTACTTTGGCGGCAGCGGCGCCATGCAGATGCCCGTGCCCATGATGAACGTGGTCAACGGCGGCGCGCACGCCAACAACAACCTCGATTTGCAAGAGCTGATGATCATCCCGGTGGGCGCACCGAGCTTTCGCGAGGCCGTGCGTTACGGCGCTGAAGTGTTCCACGCCCTCAAGAAAATCCTGCACGACAAGGGCATGAGCGTGGCCGTCGGCGACGAAGGCGGCTTTGCCCCCAACGTGCCCAGCCATGAAGCCGCCATCCAGATGATTCTGGAAGCGATCGACAAGGCCGGCTTTGTCGCTGGCGAGCAGGTTGCGCTGGGCCTGGATTGCGCCGCTTCCGAGTTCTACAAAGACGGCAAATACGTGCTGTCCGGCGAAGGCCTGAGCCTGTCCGCCGAAGAGTGGACCAACATGCTGGCCACCTGGGTCGACAAATACCCCATCATCAGCATTGAAGACGGCATGGCCGAAGGCGACTGGGACGGCTGGAAAGTGCTGACCGAACGCCTAGGCAAGAAGGTGCAGCTGGTCGGCGACGACCTGTTTGTCACCAACACCAAGATCCTCAAGGAAGGCATCGACAAGGACATTGCCAACTCGATCCTGATCAAGATCAACCAGATCGGCACGCTGACCGAAACCTTTGCCGCGATTGAAATGGCCAAGCGTGCCGGCTACACCGCCGTCATCAGCCATCGCTCGGGCGAAACCGAAGACTCGACGATTGCCGACATCGCCGTGGGCACCAACGCCGGCCAGATCAAGACCGGCTCGCTGTCAC
>CAZWDK010000201.1:0-5908 GCA_964633095.1 uncultured Polaromonas sp.
GTGCGGCCCTTCATGCAGCCGTCAAACAGCGGCTGCAGCGTGGCGCGCATCTCGGCCGGCGCCATCCAGTTGTTGGTCGGGCCGGCGTCTTCCTTGCTGGCCGAGCAGATGTAGGTGCGGTCTTCCACGCGCGCCACGTCGCTCGGGTCGCTTTGCGCCAGAAAGCTGTTGGGGCGCTTGGCCTCGTTGAGTTTCTTGAAGGTACCGGCGTCCACCAGCTGCTGGCACAGGCGCTGGTATTCGGCCTCGCTGCCGTCGCACCAGCAGACATTGTCGGGCTGGCACAAGGCCACCATGTCGGCGACCCAGGCGATCAGTTTCGCGTTCTTGACGTAGGAGGGCATGTTCAGCTTGAGCCCTTGCATCGCAGGTTGGTTCATCAAAAAAACTCCAAAGTTAAAAAGCGTTATTTCGATAAATGTCGGGTGACGTACAGTGCTGGCTGTGACATCGGGACGTTTGTCGAAATGACGCTTGAAGCGGCCCCTATCGGGCCATTGGAAGCGGGTGACAAGGCATTGGGTGCCCGGTTTTTGGGCTTGCGTCTGGCGGCCGGAAATTTCATTTTAAGAACTTCGCCGCCTGTTACGGCACGGTTACACCCAAAAGATATGCAGAATTTGCATAGGTTTATGCGTGTGATAAATTCGCCTTCTGGCACCCATGACCCCCTGGGTGTGAATGCATCAACCCGGGAGTTTTTGAATGCTGAACCTTTTCAAGTCGCGTTGGATGGCCGCCGGATGGCTGCAGCTGGCGCTCGCCCTGACGGGCGCTGCGCAGGCGCAGAGCGCCCCGCCGCCCGCCAGGCCCGCCTTGGTGGCCGCCGCCGCAAATTTGCAGCCGGTGCTGGCGGAGTTGGTGCCTTTGTTTGAGCGTGAGCAAAAAGGCCGGGTCACGCTCAACATCGGCTCGTCGGCCAACCTGGTCCGGCAAATCCAGCAGGGCTTGCCGGCGGAGCTCTTTTTGTCGGCCGATGAAGACTTTGCCTTGCGACTGGCCGATGCCGGGCTGACGCTGGACCGTGGGCAGGTGTATGCCACCGGCCGCATCGTGCTGCTGGTGCCGCTTGATTCGAAGCTGACGCTGGACCCGCAACTGGCTGGGCTAAGGGCCGGTCTGCCGCAAGTCCAGAAATTCGCCATCGCCAATCCGGAACTGGCGCCGTATGGCAAGGCCGCCGTGCAGGCCCTGCAAAAGCTGGCGCTCTGGCCGGCCCTGCAGGGCAAGATCGTGCTGGGGGAAAACATTGCCCAGACCACCCAGTATGTCAGCACCGGCGCCGCCGACGCCGGCATCACCGCCTTGTCGCTGGTGCTGGCGCCCGAGCTTGCGTCCAAGGTGCGCTATGTGCTGATTCCCGATGAGCTGCATGCGCCGGTGCGCCAGCGCATGGTGCTGCTTAAAAATGCCGGTCCGGCGGCCCGGGCTTTTTATGAGTTCTTGCAGTCTCCTTCAGCCAAAGCCGTGCTCACGCGCTACGGCTACGTTTGAGTCCGGTGATTTTTCCGACCGGGCCTCGGCGAGCCTTGCGACAATAGGCCCTTATGGATTGGCAAGCCGCCCGCGTCTCCCTGCTCCTGGCCGTCTGCACGGCGGCCTTGCTGTTGCCGCTGGGCGTCTGGCTGGCACGCTGGCTGGCCACCACGCCCTGGCGCGGCCGTCCGGCGGTGGAGGCCCTGCTCATGCTGCCCTTGCTGCTGCCGCCCACGGTGGTGGGTTTTTACCTGCTGGTCACGCTGGGCCAGGGTTCGGCGATTGGCGCCTGGCTGGCGCGCAGCATCAATTTGCGGCTGGTGTTCAGCTTTGAAGGCCTGCTGCTGGCCAGTGTGCTGGTGAATCTGCCCTTCATGGTGCAGCCGCTGCAGCGCGCTTTTGCCGCCATTCCCGGCAGCCTGCGCGAAGCGGCCTGGGTCTGCGGCCTCAGCACCTGGCGCGCCTTCTGGAAAATCGAGCTGCCGCTGGCCTGGCCTGGCCTGCTGGCGGGTGTGGCGCTGACCATGGCGCATACCCTGGGCGAGTTTGGCGTGGTGCTGATGGTGGGCGGCAGCATTGCCGGCGAGACCAAGACCCTGTCGATCGCGATTTACGACCGGGTGCAGGCCTTTGACATGGCCGCCGCACACGCCATGGCCATCGCGCTGGTGGGCTGCTCGCTGGCCGCGCTGGCCTTTGTGCTGGCCGCCGACAAGGCCAGGCCGCTACAGGAAAGATAGCAAGCTGTGACCGTCCCTATTGCGCATGCTCGAAGTTTTACTTAACAACGAGGGCCCGATCCGGCTCCAGGCCGAGTTCAACTGCGCCCGCGGCGAGTTGCTGGCGCTGGTTGGCCCTTCGGGCAGCGGCAAGACCAGCGTGCTGCGGGCGATTGCCGGTCTGATGAAAAGCCATGGCCTGCAGGGCCGCGTCAGTGTCGGCAACCAGGCCCAGGACCTCTGGTTTGACAGTGCCCGCGGCATACGGCGGGCGCCGCAGCAGCGCCGCGTCGGCCTGGTGTTTCAGCACTATGCCCTGTTTCCGCACCTGACTGCTATTGAAAACGTAGCGCTTGCCGCGCATCCACCCAAGGCTGCAGCCTATTTTGATGCTCTGTTCGAGCGCGTTGGCCTGGTCGGCCTGCAACAGCGCCGGCCGTCGCAGCTGTCGGGGGGCCAGCAGCAGCGCGTGGCGCTGGCGCGGGCGCTGGCGCGCGAGCCGCAGGTGCTGCTGCTGGACGAGCCTTTTTCGGCTGTCGATGCGCCCACGCGCCAGACGCTGTACCACGAGCTGGCGGCCTTGCGCCAGAGCGTGGCGATTCCCATGGTGCTGGTGACGCACGACCTGAATGAAGCGCGCCGGCTGGCCGACCGGGTGGTGATTCTGGATGCCGGCGAGTCGCTGCAGGTCGGCCCGCCGGCCCGGGTGTTTGCCAGCCCGCGCAACGCCCGCGTGGCCGAGCTGATGGGCATACAAAACCATTTCCAGGGGCAGTTTTTCTCGGGCAGCGCTGCCGACGCGTCCGGCCTGGGCCGCCTGGTGTGGCACGCGCCGGAGCAGAGCAGCGCACACATCAGCCTGAGCGTGACCGACAAAAAGCGGCTCGATGACGGTGCCGAGGTATCCTGGGTGGTGGCCGGTGAGCTGCTGGATCTGTCGGTCCAGCCTCCCGCGCAGCCGGCGAACAGCCTGGCCTGCACCCTGCGCGAGGTCTTGCCGCTGGGCGAGATCAGCCTGTGCACGCTGGTGCCCGCGCAGCTGCCTTTGCAGCGCATCACGCTGAACCTGTCAACCGCTGCCTTGCGCCAGCTGGGCGCGGTTCCGGGGGGCGTGCTCTACCTGCATATACCGCCCGAGGCCATTCACATCATGCCGGTGCGGCACGGCTGAGCCTGGCGGCGAGGGCGCTGCACGCTGCGTTGTCTGCCTTCACCAGCAAAAAAGTCCGCCTGTGGCGGACTTTTTGGGTTCGGGCGTTGTGGTTTCAGGCCATGAACACGGCTATGAAGGCCAGCAGAAACATCAGCACGCCACCGACCAGGGGCAGCACGAGGGGAATCAGTGGCACGATGGCATCTACTGCATCCTGTTCCTCGGCCTGCGTCGGGCTGCTGTGGGCTGCGTTGGTGGTGTGGTCAGCGGGATTGGGCATGGGAATTCCTGAAATGCAGATAAATCTGACGCAATTTTACCTTTTTGCAACAGACGGCGGCAATCTGTGGCCGGCGCGAGGTGGCGCCGACGCCAGCCATGCGCCCGGCAGCCCTGTCCGGGCGCTGCCTTCCCGCCTGGCGTGAAATCGCCCTTCTTTGCGTGTCAAAAAGGCCTGTAGCCCATGTGCGGCGGGTGCAAGCAGCTCTCAAATAGACAGCGAATGGCGAGGGGTGGTGGCGGGCACCCGCAGGGCTTTGCCTCAGGCCCCCTCGATCAGCCGCATCTCGCGCAACGCCACCGACAGCATGGCCAGGTCCACCGTGCCCGCCGCCTGCTGTTCGGCGAGAAAGCGCCGGTAGCGTTCCAGCGCCAGCTGGTTGTGCGCCTGCCAGGCGGCGATCAGCGCCTCGGGCGTCTCCAGCGCCGGCGAGAGCCGGATCACGCTGGTCGTCAGCGCCCGCTTGAGCGCGGCCAGGTCGTCGAACAGCGCGGCGCGCGCCAGCATCTGCCAGTGGCTGTCGGTCGGCAGCGCGCTCACGCGTTCGCGCAGCCAGCCGTGGTTCAGGTGCAGGTCCAGCGCGAAATACAGGCTGGCCACCAGTTCGAGCTGGCGCTCGCAGGCGGCCGCGACCTCCGCGATGTCGAGCACGGCGGCGATGCTGTCGGCGCTGGCGATGCGCCGCGCCAGTTCGGCCGGCACGCCGGCCTGCATCAGCTCGTCGCGCCGCGCGCCCTGGGCCGCCGCATCGGCCGGCGCCAGCAGGGTGGCCAGCTGCGGGCCGACCTGATCGGCCGCCGCGCGAAAGCGCAGGGCCGCCGCCTCGATCGCGCCGCGCTCGACCCGGTGCCGCAAAAACCACAGGCTGGCGCGCTCGATCAGCCGGCCGCTGTCGATCAGCATCTGCGCCTGCAGCGCATCCGGCACCTGGTTGTCGAGCGCATCGATGTCGCGCCAGATCTCCTCCAGCCCGAACACCGCACGCGCGATGGTGCAAGCGCGCACGATGTCGGCCGGGGCCGCATCGGTTTCCTCCGCGAGCTGGTGCACCAGGGTTGCACCGACGCGGTTGGTCAGGGTATTGGTCAGATAGGTCGCGATGATCTCGCGCTTGAGCGGATGGCGCTGCATCGCCTCGCCGTAGCGCTCGCGCAGCGGCTGCGGGAAGTAGTCGGCCAGCACATGGGCGACGAAGGTGTCTTCCGGCAGGTCGGAGGCCAGCAGCGCGTCGTACAGCCACATCTTGCTGTAGGCCAGCAGCACCGCGCGCTCGGGCGAGGTCAGCCCCTGTTTGGCGGCCTTGCGCTCGTCGATTTCCTCGTCGGACGGCAGGAACTCGATCTTGCGCTTGAGCCGCCCGGCGCGCTCGAGATGGCGTATCAGCCGCGCCTCGGGTTCCAGCAGCGCGGCCGCGCGCCGGTTCGCGACCGACAGCGCCTGGGTCTGGTAGGTGTTGTCGCCGAGCACCAGCCGGCCGACCTCGTCGGTCATCTCGGCCAGCAGCTTGTTGCGCTGCTTGTCGGTCATTTCGCCGTCGGCGACCACCAGGCCCAGCAGGATCTTGATGTTGACCTCGTGGTCCGAGCAGTCGACGCCGGCCGAGTTGTCGATCGCGTCGGTATGAATGCGCCCGCCGTGCTGCGCGTACTCGATGCGGCCGAGCTGGGTGCAGCCGAGGTTGCCGCCTTCGGCGACGACCTTGCAGCGCAGCTCGGCGCCATTGACGCGGATCGCGTCGTTCGCGCGGTCGCCGACCTGCGCATGGGTCTCGCGGCCGGCCTTGACATAGGTGCCTATGCCGCCGTTGTAGAGCAGGTCGACCGGCGCCTTCAGGATGGCGCGTATCAGCTCGGTGGGCGCGATCTCCTCGCCCTCGAGAGCGAGCGCCGCGCGCACCTCGGGCGTGAGCGCAATCGCCTTGGCGCTGCGCGCGAACACGCCGCCGCCGGCCGAGATCAGCGTGCTGTCATAGTCGGCCCAGCTCGAGCGCGGCAGCGCGAACAGGCGCTCGCGCTCGCCAAGGCTCGCTTCGGTATCGGGGTTCGGGTCGAGGAAGATGTGGCGGTGGTCGAAGGCCGCGAGCAGCCGGATATGGCGCGACAGCAGCATGCCGTTGCCGAACACGTCGCCCGACATGTCGCCTATGCCGACCACCGAGAAGTCGCTGCTCTGGGTGTCGACCCCCATTTCGCGGAAATGCCGCTTGACCGACTCCCAGGCGCCGCGCGCGGTGATCGCCATCTTCTTGTGGTCGTAGCCGACCGAGCCGCCCGAGGCGAA
>CAZWDK010000202.1:0-5882 GCA_964633095.1 uncultured Polaromonas sp.
TGCCGCTGACGTCCCACATGGGCGCGCCGCTGGCGTTGCCGACCCAGACGCCGACGGTATAGCGCTGCGAGAAGCCCACGGCCCAGTTGTCGCGCATGTCCTTGCTGGTGCCGGTTTTCACGGCGCTCCAGAAGCGCGTGGCCAGCACGCTGTCGGTGCCGAAGGTGCGGGCGCGCGCCAGCGGGTCGGACAGGATGTCGCCGACGATGAAGGCGGCGCGGGCATCGATGGCCGGTTTGAATGCGGGTTGGGGGTTTCTTCTGAGCGAGCTGCTGCTGAAGCGCCCGCCGTTGGCCAGCGTGCGGTAGGCGTTGGTCAGCGACAGCAGCGAAACCTCGCTGCTGCCCAGCGCCAGGCTGTAGCCGTAATAGTCGCCCGATTCCTTCAGCGGCAAACCAACCGCCCTGAGCTGTTTGTGAAAGGCATCGGGCGAGACCATGACCAGCGTGCGCACGGCCGGCACGTTGAGCGAGGCCCCCAGTGCGGTCCTGCTGGAGACCAGGCCCTTGAACTGGCGGTCGTAGTTTTGCGGAATGTAGAGCCCGCCGGCCGTCTGGATTTGCGAAGAAGAGTCTTCCAGCAGCGACGCCGCGGTGATGCGCCGCTCGGCAATCGCCTGCGCATACAAAAAAGGCTTGAGCGTGGAGCCCGGCTGGCGCAGCGCCAGCACGCCATCAACCTCGGTCGCGCCGCTGAGTTCGCCCGACGAGCCGACCCAGGCAAGCACCTCGCCTGTGGCGTTGTCCAGCACGACGATGGCGCCGTCTTCCACATGGCGGCCGCGCAGTTCGCGCAACTGCTGGGTCAGCGTCTGCACGGCGAAGCGCTGCAAGGGCGCGCGCACGGTGGAGGCCAGTGTGGCGGGCATGGACGGGGCCGCCAGCCGGGCCAGCTGCCGCGCCAGATGCGGCGCCACGCCTTCGCTGGCGTCAAAGGCCTTGCGCTGCAGCGCGGCGCTGGCAAACAGGTCCAGCCCTTCGCAGTCGGGCTTGGCAGGCGTTTGCATGAGCCGCAGCACACCGCAGGCGCGCTGGCTGAGCTGCGCCACCTTGGCATTCGGTGCACGTACCAGCGCCGCCGCCACGGCGGCCTCGCGTTCATCCAGCCCGTGCGCGGCCTTGCCGAACAGTGTGCGGCTCAGCGCGTCAATGCCGACGATCTCGCCGCGAAAGGGCACGAGGTTGAGGTAGGCCTCCAGGATCTGGTCCTTGCGCCAGCGCCGCTCCAGCAACTGGGCCGACACGGTCTGGCCAATTTTCTGCGTCAGGCTGCGGCCGCCCTGACCCGATTTACCGGCGCGCCAGTCCTCGTCCAGCAGCCCGGCCAGCTGCATGCTGATAGTGGAAGCGCCGCGCGTTTTGCTGTTCCACAAATTGCCCCAGGCCGCCGCCGAGACGGCGCGCCAGTCCACGCCGCTGTGCTCGTAAAAGCGCTTGTCTTCGGACAGCACCAGCGCCGTGCGCAGGGCCGGCGAGACATCGGCCAGCACCAGCCATTGGCCGCGCCGCGCGCTGGCGTCCAGGCGCAGGCGATGGATGACCTCACCCTGGCGGTCCAGGATCAGGGTGTCGGAGGGCCGAAACTCACGCTTTACCGCGTCAAATGTGGGCATGGCCCAGGCGGGACGGGCGCAGGCAGCTATTAAAAATAGAGCAAGCAAGCCCGTCTTGAGTGAGCTTGACTTCACTTGGCAGCCTCCACCTTGACCCGCGCATTCGGTGCCTCGCCAAACATCTCGGGCGCATACATGGCCTCGACGCGGCTGGGCGGCAGGGCGAAGTCGCCGACGTTGTTCAGCCGCACGGTGTATTCCATCTTCACCAGGCCCTTGGGCAGGTATTCGTAGTAGCTGCGGAAGGCCTCGAAGCTGCGCTCTTCAAACGCCGGCCAGCCTCCAGCTCCCATTGAAGCGCTTTTCTTCTCGCCGCTGGTGGCGATTTCGGAATCACGGCCCAGGCCGGCGCCCAGAATCGTGGCGCCGCCCGGCACCGGGTCGCTGATCACCACCCAGCTCATGTCGGCCGAGGCGTTGACTTCGAGTGTGATGCGGATCACGTCGCCGCGCGTGTAGATGCCCTTGACGGCCTGCTCCACCGGCGTGATGTTTTTCTTGATCTGGTAGCCGGCGTTGAAGGGCGCCTTCAGCTGCACGGCGGCAAGCGACTGCAGCGTCAGCCAGGGTTTGCCGTCGCCCTGATGCGCCACCGTCAGCGTGTCTTTGGCGGCCGAGCCCCAGGGCAGGAACATGCCGTTGTTGCGCAGCTTGCCGGGCGAGGCTGGCGCACCAAAGAAGGTCGTCTGGTTGGGCGCACCCAGGGCGTCGCTGGTCTTGATGCGCTCGACCTTGGCCCAGTCCACACTGGCCGCGCCGGCGGCGACGGCGGTGAGCGTGGCCTTGGTGGCGCCCAGCACCGGCGTGGCTTCAAACTTCGCCGAGAACCTGTCCAGCGCCAGCCCGCCCCACAGGTTGGCGGTGGTGGTGTGCCAGGCGCCTTTTTGCTGGCGCGCGATAAAGCCATTGGCCAGCCGTCCCATGTCGTCCTTCCAGGCCGCATCGTCCATCACCGCCAGCATCAGGCGCGCGGTGTTGACGTCGCCGTTGACCATCAGCCACCACCAGTAGTCGTCTTTTTCGGTGCTGAACACCAGCTTGGTGCCCTGAAAGGAAAGGCGTGCGCGCAACACCTGATTCGCTTCGGCCATGCGCTGCTCGCGCTGCGGCACATCGGCCACGCGTTTCAAAATATTCAACCAGTCGATGACGCCGCTGGTGGGCCACTGGTTCGGTGCAATCGTGATGCTGCCCAGCATGCGGCCCTGCGCCTTGCCGTAGCGCGACAGCGCCTCCAGCGCGGCCAGCTTGCGCATGTCCAGATCCTTGCGCGGGCTCCAGAACTCGCGCTGGATGCGGCCTTCGACAAAGGCCATCAGGCCGCGCTCCATGGGCGCCCTGGCCTCGTCGGGCAGGGCAAAGGCCGGGTTGATGCCGGCCGCTTCATGGCTTGCGGCCAGCAGGTAGGCCGTCAGCGTATCGCTGCCGCGCGCGGCCTCGCCGTCGCGCGGCGGGAAGTAGCTGGCCAGGCCGTCGCCGTCGAGGTAGCTGGGCAGCTGCGCCAGCACGGTTTGCCAGAGCTTGGCGTCGCGCAGGCCCACAGCCTTGCTGGTTTTCTGCTCCAGGCAGATGAAGGGGTAGTTGGCCCACCAGTCGCGCACGCCGTCCATGCCCTCGGCCAGCTTGGGTTGCAGCGACATCTTCAGGCCACCGCGGCCCGGCAGGGCGTCGGCGGGCGGGTTCACGTCCAGCGTAAAGGAACCATCCACCTGCACCAGCGTGGCTTGCTGCACCGTGAGCGGCACGGCGGGAATGATGCGCTGGCGTGCCTTGAGGCCGTCGCGTGCGCCGCCGAGGGTGTCTTTGGCCTCGATCTCCCACAGGATGGCCTCGGCGCGTGTCAGCGCCAGCTGCGCCGGTGCGGTGACCAGCCAGGCCACCTCGCGCGCCTCGCCGGCGGGGATGTCCACCGTTTGCGGCTTCAAATCGAGCAGCGTGGCGCGCGGGCTGACTTCGACCTTCATCGCGGCCTGGGTGGTGTTGCGCAGGGTGAGCTGCGCGCGGAACTGGTCGTCTTCGCGCACCAGCGGCGGCAGGCCGCTGATGATCTGCAGGTCCTGTGTGGCGCGGATAGCGGTCTGGCCGGTGCCGAAGAGGCCCGTGCCGGCATCGGCCACCGCAACAATCTTGAAGGTGGTCAGTGCGTCATTGAGCGGCACGGTGGCCACGGCCTGGCCTTTGCTATCAAGCTGCACCCTGGGGTTCCACAGCAGCAGCGTGTCGAGCAGCTCGCGCGTGTTGCTGCGCCCGCCGCCACCGCCCGCCGCCACCGCCTTGCGTCCGTAATGCCTGCGGCCAATGATTTCCATTTGCGCGGTCGAGGTCTCCACGCCCCAGGCGCGGCGCTGCAGCATGGCCTCGAGCAGGCCCCAGGAGTTGTTGGGCATCAGTTCCAGCAGCGCCTGGTCCACCGCAGCCAGGGCTACCTCGGCGTTGGCGGCCGGTTGGCCGTTGGGCAGCCTGGCCGTGATGGTGACCCTGGCCTGGCCACGCACCGGGTAGCTGTCCTTGTCGGCCTTCACGCTCACATCGAGCTGGTGGGCGCGGGTGCCCACGCGGATTTCGGCCAGCCCCAAACGGAAGGCCGGTTTGCTCAGGTCGACCAGTGCGGTCGGCGCCACATACTCGCGGCCTTCGTACCAGAAGGAGGTCCACCATTCGCGCGGCGCCTTGTAGCCCCAGGTGAAAAAGCTGTACCAGGGCACCTCACGGAGACGGCCGCGCAGGGCCAGCACGCTGACATAGACATTGGGTCCCCAGCCATCCTTGATCTGCAGCTTGACGGTCGGGTCCTGGCCGTTGAGCTGCACCACCTGGGTGTCGATGATGCCTTCGCGCTCGATCGCGACCAGCGCGGTGGCAAAACGGAAGGGCATGCGCACCTGGAACTTGGCGGTCTCGCCGGGCTGGTAGCTTTTCTTTTCGGGCAGCACGTCCATGCGGTCATGGTTTTCGCCGCCAAACCAGAGCTCGCCCTGTTTGGTCACATAGACCGAGCTGGCGGCCTGGATGCTGTTGCCGTCCTTGTCTTTGGCCGTCACGATCAGCTCGACCTCGCCCGGCTCGCCGAGCTTGGCCTCGCACAGCAGCAGGCCGCGCGCGTCGCTTTTGCCGCTGCAGACGCTGCCAAGGTCCTTGGTCTCGGTCTTGTTGTCGTAGGTGTAGAAGCCGCCCACCATGCGCTTGCGGCTGGTGGTCACGATGCGCGCCACGGCTTTCACGTCGAGCGACACATCGGCCGCAGGCTTGCCGCTGAGGTCCAGCGCCAGCGCCTGGAATTTGATCTTCTGGCGGGCCGAGACCCAGCCCTCGGTCTTGATGCCGGCGACCACAGCGGCGGGCCACAAAGTTGAGACGCTGCGCACCGTTTGCACCTCGCCATTCGGGTCGGCATAGCTGGCCTCCAGCAGCAGCTCCTGAGGCTGTTTGCCTGCCGGAACGTCGTTGATGCTGAGCTTGCCTGCGCCGTTTTTATCGAGCGTGTGTGGCAGTTTGTCGGCGATCACGCGCTGGTCTTGCGAGGCGGCGTCTTCCTCTTCGCCTTCGCTGCGACTCTCGCGCTTGGCCCGTGGGGGCGAAAAGCTGAATTCTTCGTAGTCGCTGTAGCTCAGATACTTGCCGCGCACCAGCGCCGACACGCGCACCGGCAGATTCACCGCACCGCCGCCCGAGACGTAGTTGATCTGCACATCGGTGGGCACCGATTTCACGTTGACCAGCGCCTTCTTGTCGGCGGGGGTGATGCGTCCTTCCAGCACGGGCAGGCGGAATTCCTCGACGCGGAACTGCCCGCTGCTGAGGTTTCTGGCCCGCTCGCCGCTGCCCCTGAGCTGCACCTCGTAAACGCCCAGCTTGGCGGCGGGCGGAATCGCAAACGTGTTTTCCGCGCTCTGGCCGCCGGTGGCGGTCTTGCGCCAGTCTATGGGCTGGCTGTATTGCTGGCCGCTGCCCAGATGCGTCACGATCAGCGTGGCAGGTAGGGCCTCGGCCAGGCCAAAACCCCTGCTGGTCTCGGTGCGCAGAATGTGTTTCATGGACACCGTCTCGCCGGCGCGAAACAGCGTACGGTCAAAAATCGTGTGCGCCCGTTCATCGGGCATCGGGTCACGGCTGGTCGGCACATTGAAGCGCCAGGGCTCTATGCCCTTGTGCCAGTCGCTCCAGGTGAAGGCCAGGTCTTCGACGCCGTCTGCACTGGCTCGTGCGCTGACAAAATAGGCCTTGCGGTAGTCGTCGCCGGAGCAGCCTGGCGGATCGGACGAAATGCCGC
>CAZWDK010000203.1:0-5859 GCA_964633095.1 uncultured Polaromonas sp.
TCCATGCCCCCACCGCCCTGATCCCGCCGGCAAGCCGGCATCGTCCCATTCCACCTCCCCGCGCTTGATGTTGCCGGCACGCACGATCGCATCCCAATCCTTGACGTCGCGCGTGACGGTCTCGGCAACCTGCCCCGGGCCGGGTTCAGAAACTGTGCCGGATGCCGAAATCGACGCCGGTGATATTGCCACCCGGCGTCGTCGTGGCCGGCGTGGAAAAGCCGCCGGTCGTGTTCAGCACGTACAGCTTGGAGTTGTCGCGGTTGTCCAGCAAGCTCAACGTGGTGTAGAGCGCGGTGCGTTTGCTCAGGTTGTAGACCCAACCGGCGGAAAGCTGCCGTGCATCGTTGTTGCCGGCGATCGGATTCTGCTTGACCTGCGCGTACTGCAGCTTGAAATCGCTCGCGCCATGGGGAATGATGGCGCCCACGCTGAAGCTCACGTTGCGGCCCACGCCGCCCGTTCCACGGACTCGCCGCTCGGTGCTGGCCAGGCCGACCAGGCGCATCATGCCGAAGTCGTACGACGCACCGAGATTGACGCGGTCCAGGTCGCCAGCCACCGCCGTGGACGTGGGCAGCAGGTCGTAGCGCGTGCGCCCGGCGCCCAGCGCCACATCGAGCTTGGCGTTGCGATAGCCGACTCGCGCACCGTAGAAGTCTCCATCGTGTTTGCCGCCCGCCGCTGTCGTGACCACATTCGAGGCGTTTTCGCCCAGGGCCACCATGGCCTGGCCGTACCAACCACCCAGATCGGACGGCAGGAAGTAGCCGATGGTGTTGGATGCACGCAAGACTGTTGCGTTGGAAAATACACCAGCACCCAACATTACCGCACTGGAATTTCCGATGCCGTTACCACCGAATACATCGAACGCCACATAATTCTGGGAACTGGGCACCACGTCGCGGCCCATGCGCACTTCACCGAACCGGCCCAGCAAGCTCACCGTGGAGCGGCGATTGAATGTCAGGCCGGAGCCACCGGCCGAACCGGACGGGGTGTTGTTCAGGTTGGTCACCTGGCCAGCGCCGGTGTCGATGAAGAAACCGGCCTCCAGCCAGAAAGCGGCAGAAAGTCCGCCCCCCAGGTCTTCACTGCCTCTGAAGCCCAGCCTGCTTGGTGTGTTGGCACCCGAAATGATCCGCGTGGTCGCCACGGCGCCATCGGCCTTGGTGATTTCGAGGGCCGTATCCATCACGCCAAACAGCGTGACCGATGACTGCGCGAACGACAGCCCTGACCCGAGGACCGCGATCGATCCCAACAGAAATTTCTTCATTTTATTTATCCAAGTTGCTTTACAAATAAGATCCGGCCCCCTGCTGGAAGCCGCCACACACGCCTGACGACCAGCGATTCATCAGGCAGACCCTTGGGTCCACAGATGCCGTTGCCATCGGGAGAGCACCTCAAACAGGCCAGCCGTCTCCATGCGGGCAGGCGTCTTCAATGGCATAGAGCTCGTCGTCCACATGGAACAAGGCCAGGCACAAGCCAGCCCATTCTCGGTCCAGCTCCATGACCGGAATTTCCACTTAAAGCGTTGTTCAGTTTTGCGGAGCCACTTCTCTCAATTGGGACTGATGTTGAGCTTGAGCTTTTCTATGATTTTTCGATTCTGCTCCGTGGTCACAGCCAGTCTCTGCCGAAGCTCCTCCATTGAGGCATCTTTCGGTGGCTCGAAGCCTTGCGCAGCAAGCGCTTCGCGGAATTTGGGTGACTGCACGACTTTGTCCACTTCGCGCCGGATTCGATCGCTAAGCGGCTTGGGCATGCTGCTCAGAATAAAGACCCCAACGCTCGCATCGGGCATGACAAAGTCAGGCAGATCCAGTTCTCCGAAACTGGGAACATTGGGAAGATACGAGGAGCGTGTCGACGACACGATTGCAAGTCCCTTGAGCTTTCCGCTCTTGATGAATGGTGCGACGTTGCTCACGACCTCGAATGTCAGTTGAACTTGGTTTCCCAGCAAATCGACCATGGCCGGAGCCGAGCCCTTGTACGGAACGACCAGGATGTTATTGCCACTTTTTTCCCTGAGCATTTCGCCGAGAAGATCCGAGCGTGTGCCAACGCTGAGATTCGCCACGCTGACTGACTTAGGATTCCGCCTTGCATATTCGAGCACTTCTTTGACGTTATTTGGCGGAAAGTTTGCATTCGCGACCAAAACATGGATCATGCTGGCGACACCCGCGGCGTAAGTGAACGTCTTGAGTGGGTCGAAAGGCGTCTTGACGGTGAGTGGAAAGTCGGACAGGATGCTCGATGGCCCCACCATCAAGGTGTACCCATCAGCAGGCGCGCTCATCAGTGCCCTTTCGGCCACGACGGCCGAACCACCTGGCCTGTTGTCCACCAACACGGGCTGACCAAGATTGGTCCGCAATTGTTCACTGAGCAGGCGTGCCACACCATCGGAGATGCCGCCAGGCGGCGCAGGGACTATCAACCGAATGGGTCTGTCCGGCCATTGCTGCGCCAACGTAGGCGATACCGCCGCGAGCCAGGACAGTGCAGCCATCACGAAAAATCGCACTCGCAATGAATCTAATTTCATGGAAATTCACCTTAAAAGTGGAGTTCTCAAATAACGAATATGGATGACCCGGTTGTTTTCCGGCCTTCAAGATCACGATGCGCCTGCACCGCATCATCCAGGGCATACCGCTGATTGATCTCGATGCGGATGCGGCTGGCCGCCACATGGCCGAATAGCTCATCGACCAGTTCCGCCTTTTCGGCCGGATCGGCGATGTAGTCGGCCAGGCCGGGGCGGGTGATGTAGGCCGAGCCTTTGCGCGCCAGTATGGCCGGGTCGAATGGCGGAATCTTCCCGGAGGCGGTGCCTACGCACACCAGCAGGCCGCGGCGTTTGAGCGAATCGAGCGAAGACATGAAGGTGTCCTTGCCCACGCTGTCGAACACCACGGACACGCCTACGCCGTTGGTGATGTCACGCACGCGCTTGGCCACATCTTCGTGGCTGTAATTGATGATGTGGTCGCAGCCATGGGCGCGTGCCACTTCGGCCTTGGCTTCGGTGGACACCGTGCCGATCACGTTGAGACCCAGCAGTTTGGCCCACTGCGAAACGATGAGCCCTACACCGCCGGCGGCGGCGTGCAGCAAAATGGTCTCACCGCCCCGGAAGGGGTAGATCTTGCGGCACAAGTAGGCGGCAGACAGGCCGCGCATGGTCATGGCGGCGGCATCTTCGCAACTGATGGCGTCCGGCAGCTTGATGAGCAGATCGGCGGCCAGCAGGCGTTCGGTGCTGTAGGCGCCCAAGGTGTTGGTAAAGCCGGTGTAGGTCACGCGGTCGCCGACCACCAAATGGGTCACGCCCGCACCGACGGCCTCCACCACGCCGGCCGCCTCGTTGCCGATGCCGCTGGGCAGTGGTACCGGGTAGGTGCCACGGCGGAAGTAGGTGTCAGCAAAATTCAGGCCGACCGCCACATGGCGGACGCGAACCTCTCCTGGCCCCGGTTTACCCACCTCAACGTCCTCAAGACGAAGTACCTCGGGCTCGCCAGTTTCGTAAAATTTAACGGCTTTTGCCATGTTGTCTCCTGTTATTCAACTATCACAGTTCATTTGCAGCTTGCCAGCCCTGGCATCACCCTGACTTTGAAACACCCAGATGCCAACGCTGGTAGCGTGGAAACCGAATTCCCGCGCTTATTGGGCGTGACTGCATCCGGCTTTGGCTAGCTCCACGATTTGTTGGCCAAGGTCCAGGAAATGCTGGGCGATTCATACAGCATGTGATGTCAATTCCCCCAGACGCTTCAGGTCGGCTTGCGCAGGAAGCCCTGGTTGCCACCGTTGCGATTGGGCGCGAAGCCGTTGGCCTGCAGCGTCTCTTCCGCCGTGTCGTAGAAGACCCCGATCTTCATGATCTCTCGCGCCTGCTTCGCCGTCGCTATGGGCCGGCCAAATTCGCCGGCGATACGCACCAACTGCTTGACCTGCTCGACGGAGCTCATCTTGCCCGTGCGGGTCTGGTTCCAGAGCACGTCCTCGATGCCGCAGCGCACATGCAGGCCCAAGGCGATGCCTATCATGTTCACGGGCAGCACATTGAGCACCGAACTCTCCACCGTGACCACCGCGCCGTCGGGCACGGCACGCAGCATGTTGGCCAGGTTGTAGATGTTCGCCTGGTCCATGCCGCCGCTGATAGCCACCCAGTTCATCACCAGCGGCCCCTTGTAGACGCCGCGGCGAATCATCCGTTCAATCGTTTCAAAGCTATTGATGTTGTAGCACTGGAATTCGCTCTGAATGCCGGCGGCGGTCAGGCGTCGGATGTGCTCTTCGACCCAACTGGGGTTCGAGGGCACGATCATGTCTTTGTAGGTGGAATAGAGGTGCGGGAATCCGCGCGAAACTCCCTTGAAGTCATCGATACCAGCATGCTCGGTCACGTTCATCTGCGTGGTGTTGACGGTCACTGTCACCTGATCGGGCTTCGGGGTGAGTTCGGCCAGCATGTGGCGCGTGTCATCGCTCAGCCACTTGGCGGCTTGACCCTCTTCAGGTGCGAAGCTGATGGAGCCGCCCACCTGGATGACCATTTCAGGCACGCGGGCACGCACCCCGGCGATCAGCTCATTGAACATGGACAGGCGCTTGCTGCCCTTGCCATCGGCTTCGCGCACATGCAAATGCAGCACGGTGGCACCGGCTTCGTAGCAATCCACCGCCTTCTGGATCTGCTCCTCCATCGTGACGGGGATATCTTCCGGAAAGTCCGAGGGAATCCAGCCCGGTGCATAGGGAGCGGCCGTGATGATCAGGGGTTGCTGGTTCTCGGGATACAGGTGGCCGTCAAGGAAGTTCATGGTGCTGGGTCTCCAAGTTGAAATGTGAATATTGAGAATGTCGAACCAGATGAAAAAAACTTCAGGATTAATCTGTAGCGAGGAGATGAATCATCTGGCGCGAGGAGATCATCTGGCTTTGCGCCATGTTCCACTTGACATTTCATGTCTTTTACTTAGCTTTTCATGACAGCAATCCATCCTGCGTAAAGGTCCAGAAGTTCGTCAACCTTAAGAATGACAGCAAGCGCCTTCTCGGGACTCTTATTGGCAATCAAAACCCTTGTCTGGCTGAGTTGCTCTTTGATTTCGGCCACATCGAATGCGGCAAGGTCAAGCGCATTTCGTTATGCACAACGTCCTGCCGCATGAAGCTCGCGTGAGAACCTGACGCCAGCAGCAATGTCCAGGATGCGCTGCATACCAGCCAGATGTTTTAACGCCCGGCTCGCCATCGCCCGCACGGGCCGGAAAGCCGCACAGCCGAGCGCCTGAGTGCCGCTCACGTTGGCCCACAGCATGTCGCACCCTTTGAGGGTACGGCTGTGCTGGGAGCACACCAGCCAGATGCCGTCCATTGCATCCCTTTGGCCAGCCACAGCGACAGCGAACCGCAGGCCTTCAGTGCCGCGTTGTACTCGACCCCATTCGTCGAGCGGCACCTGCCTCGCAGCGTCTTCGCTTCAGTCGGCTCCTTGACGTAACCCATCAGGAATGGGCCTTTGTGCAGCAAAGCCATCCTATGTCGCCGATGGCAAACATCTGGCGCGCAATGTCAAGCGCGAATCGGGGCGCGGTCCAAGAATAGCTCTCCTGCGGTCAGCGTAATGGCCGCATGTGCAAACCGCTGGTCACAGACCATACCTACAGGAGACGGCATTGGCGAAAGTGATTCGAATCGACCGCATCGGCGGACCCGAAGTTCTGCGGCTCGAAGACATCGATGTCGTCGAGCCCGGTCGAGTCCCCCTACAACAAGGAGACCCCACCTATGCAAGTTGAACAACTGACCTGCTGCATCGGC
>CAZWDK010000204.1:0-5850 GCA_964633095.1 uncultured Polaromonas sp.
CGCGCCAGTCCAGCAGCTCGTCGCCCTTGGCAATGACGGCCAGGTAGTTTTGCGGAGCCTTGAGCGGCCCGGCCTGCAGGGCGCGCAGCTCGTCCACAAAACGGGGCTCAAAGAAAAAGTGCTCGTCAGGATTGTGCCAGGCGGTCTGTTCGCCGATGTGGTGGCTCAGGTCGCGCGCCGGATCGACGGCCGGGTTGAGCAATACGGCCTTGCAGCCCAGGCGCTCGGCCACGGCAGTGGCGTAAAAGCCGCCCAGCGAGGAGCCCATCACGGCCAGGCCTTCAAAGCCGGCTTCCCGCGACCAATGGGCGACGCCGTCCATGATCTGCCGCATGGCCAGGCGCGGCGAGGGCGGCAGTTGCGGGCACCACCAGTGCACGGCGGGGTGGCGCTGCTGCACGATGGCGGCCATTTTTTGCGCCTTGGCCGACTGGGGTGAAGATCGGAATCCATGCAAATAGAGCAGGTGGGTGGTGCGCATGCCGCCATCATACGAATGGGAGGACGTAAAAAAGCCCCGCAGGCCGGAAGGCCTGCGGGGCTTTGAGAGTTCGGCAGTGTTTGTCGCCTGGACAAGCCTTATCGCCTTGAGCCTGTGAAGGTCCCGGCGGGGGTTGTGTAAGTAGCCGCCACTTGACCGGACAGGAAGTCTAACGTTCCGGTGGTGCTGCCATTTATGCTTGCTAAAGTGAAGGCACCGGTTGCCAGGTTGGTAAAGCTCAACGTGCAAGCTGCCGCTACACCACCTTGGGTACAAGTGCCGAGGCCGTTGGTACCAACGTTCAGCGTAGCCGATTGGGACGATATAGAGCTTGTCAAGTCCCATGTACTTTGATACGAAGCTGCAGTGAGCGTTAGTGGCACATTCACATCAACGGTAGGCAGACCCAGTTGAGTTAACAGCGCATTGGTTGCCGGCAGATTAAGCCTCGCAGAGTTGAAGGTGCCAAGGTTGTTTTTATACCCAAAGTAAATCTTGCCACCGCGTTCCACGAATACACGCTGGTAGCCCAGATCATTTGCAATCAGGGGTGAATTGGTCAGGGTCAGAATCCGTGCATCGCCCAAGCTGGAAATGGTGTACGAACCCGTGCCGATTGCTGTGCAGTTGCGGGTCGAACCGTTGTTGAAGCGCTCCTTGCAAGAGTAGTAAGTCACCGGGTTGGTTCCTGTACCCTTGAAGGCTAGACGAAGTTTGGTGTTGCCGCTGTAAAAGCCCGGTGCCGTGGCACCCGTACCGACTGGAGCCGTTCCAAGCGTGCCGATGCCCACGGTGCTGTTGCCCCAAGCCTCATTGGTTGAATCCGGGCTTGTATAGGTAACACCGTTGTACACAAAGCTGGCCGGCGCTGCAAAGACGCAAGGGGTACCCGTCATGGAGGTGACAAGACTTTCGAGCGTCGTGCTGGCGCTGCCGTTGCCTTGAAATTCGGTCGAGTTACATGCTGTTCCGGCTGCTTGCGCGCTTGCATTGCCGCCGTCCGAAACTGCCTTGCTGTACTGGGTCACGATATTATTCGTACCAGGGTAGTAAGCTACGGCGGACGTGGCGGAGATAGTAGCCTGATACAACACCTTGGAATTGGCCGGAAAAGTAGCCGAACCTAGCGCAGTGCCAGGGTTGCTGATAGTAAGATTTTGATAACCGGCCGCGTTGACCTGGTTATAAACTTCCAGCATGGTGCGTCCAGCAATGTCGAACGAGGCGCGGTTCGATGTGCCCGTTTCATTGTTGTCGCAATCGTTGTAGGTGGAATTTCCCTTGGCATCGCGCACAGTGTTTGAGCTTTCGAAGTTCAAGGCGCAGCCAACCCATGCCGAACCATTGAAGTGCAGGTCGGACTGGCGGGCGGGGTTGCCGCCAATATTCGTCCAGGCGGCTGTTTGACCGTTTCGGGTACTGTAGCGGCGTTGCACTGACCGCTGGAAGCCGGATGCATCTGGCGTAGCCTGGGCCAAGGTCGATACGTTGACGCGGCTAAACCAGTTATTGACATCAGTAAAGTTAAGCAATCTCAGGTTGGCCCCAGCCGTTGGAACATCGGCTACAACGGTTGCCGTCGGGGCGGTCTGGTTATTGATCGCGACCAGCGTGGCGACTGAAGTGGTTGTCAGGCCCGTGCTCGGGCTGGCCACCAGCGAACTGGCTTGGGCCGATAGGGCAGCTTCCTTGGCTGCGGGCGTGGTGGCGGCCTGAACGCTGGGATCGGCCAGCGCGGTCAGCAAGGCGGGCAGAATTTCAAGAAGCTTGCGCTGGATGATCTTGTCCAGATCGGCCTGCTTGATCGCCGCGCCATCGATGGCGGTGGTGCCAACGGTGCTGCTGAGCATGCTGGCTTGTTGTTGGGTGGTCACGACCACCATGCGGGCCACCGTGCCAGCGGCCTGGCTGTCGGCGGTGCTGCCCTTGGTGAAGTCTTCAAACAGCGAAACGTTGATGCCGGTTTGCGCTTTGACGGAAGCTTCAGCCTGGGCGCTGGTGGTCCCGGTACTGGCGATCAGGGTTTGAACCAGGGTGGTGAGCGGACTGACCACAGCGGGTTTGTCGGCCGGGGCCTGCATGGTGAAGGGAGTTGTGACGGGGCCGTGGTCGGCATCGACCGCGTCTGTGCCTACAACCGCGAGAATGGGGTACTTACCCACATCCTCCGTGGGTACTTGAAGGGTGACGTTGCCCGCGGCGTCCGTCTTGCCCGAGGGTTCGCCGCTATCACAAATACCATTGAGGTTCTTGTCAAGGCATACTGTGGCGTTCTTGATCGCGCCATCGATCACGGTGACGGGCACGCCGGTAGTGCCCGCCGTTGGTGGCGATACGGTCGTGCCGCCACCGCCGCCGCCACACCCAGCCACTGTCAGTATGGCCGCACTTGCAAGCGCAAGTGCCAACTTTCCAAATTTCATAGTCATGTAAATCTCCCAAGGATTTGAACGAAGCGATCCGGAGGCCTCTCCGGATCTCACCCGAAACCGATTGGGCCGATAGTTGTGACAAATTGCATCCCATAAACATGGGGTGTCGGCCCGGTTTCTATGACCTTGTTTGCGAACTCCCCCATTTATGGGATGGGGTGTGGCTGGTGGTTTGGGCGGCCTGCGCTTATGCTGGCGCGGTGTTACAGATTTAAACCAGTTCGAGGCCAGGGAGACACCAGTGTGGCGTGTATTGATTGTTGAAGACGACTCGCAAATGCGCGAATTTTTTGCGGCGAGTGTGTCGCGCTGCGACCGGCTTGAGCTGGCCGCCAGCGTGGGCACGCTGGCCGAGGCGCGGGCCTGGCTGGATGACCCGGCCAACGCCGTCGATGTGCTGCTGACCGATCTTGGTTTGCCCGATGGCAGCGGGCTGGACGTGATCCGCCACGCCACGCGCCTGCATCCGGCTTGCGAGCCGCTGGTGATCTCGATGTTTGGCGACGAGGACAACGTGCTCGCCAGCATCGAAGCCGGCGCGCTGGGCTACATCCACAAGGACTCAAGCCCCGACGATATTGCCCTCACCATTCTGGAGATGAAGGGCGGCGCCTCGCCGATTTCCCCCATGATTGCGCGGCGGGTTTTGTCCAAGTACCTGAGTTTGCAATCAAATATGGCTCTAGCCAAGGAACAACGGGCGCAAGAAGCTATCGAAAAGATAGCAAATGAGGCGCAAACGACGGCCAATGGTGCCCTGCTTTCCAAGCGTGAACAGGCGGTGCTGGAGCTGATAGCGCGTGGCTTTTCGTACCTGGAAATTGCGCGCCTGCAGTCGGTCAGTATGCATACGGTGCAAACCCACATCAAGAATCTGTACAGCAAGCTGGCGGTGCATTCGAAGAGCGAGGCTGTTTTTGAGGCCACCAGGCTCGGCTTGCTGCGCGGACACGGCTGAACCGGGGCCAGGGCGCGGTTGGCCTGCCATTACCATGCGTGCATGAATATTCGCGCTTGTGCCTGGCTGGTGCTGCTTTGGCTGGGGCTAGTCGCGGGCGCTGGCGCGGCGACAATGGAATTGCGTGAGGCCAACGCCACCATCACGGTGAACGGGGTGACCACGCAGGACGTTGTTACGCTGCCTTATAACTGGGACCGCCTGCATCGCGGACAGCCCGGCACCGCCACTTTCGACATGGCCTTTTCGCTGGCAGAGCGGCCGACTGAGCCCTACGCGGTGTACTTTGTCCGTTTGGGCAACGCCTACGAGGTTTCGCTGAATGGAACGGTACTCGAGCGCAACGGTGATCTGCGAGAGTTCAACGGCGCTGATTACGCCTTGATTCCCCGCGTCATGGCCCTGCCGCCCCACCTGCTGCACAAAGACAATCTGTTTCGCATTCGCATTCGGGCAGACTCCGGACGCCGTGGCGGTGTCCCGAGACTCATGGTGGGTCCTGAGCGTGAGATTGCAGGCCTGTACAACATAGAGCATTTGTGGCGCGTGACCGGCTCTGAGGCGGTGGTGATCCTGAGCCTGCTGGTGGGCACGATGGCGCTGGCGCTGTGGTTTACCCAAACAGATCCGACCCAGCCGCGGCCCCTCCAGCGTGACCCCCTGTATCTGTTTGCGGGCCTGGCCGAGCTGAGCTGGGCTCTGCGTGTAGGTGCCGTCCTGATCGAACGGCCCCCGTTGCCGTGGTCCGTGTGGGGGCCGCTGGGCGCCGTGGCGCTGGGCGGCTGGGTCTGCTTAATGATGGCTTTTTGCTGTATCGCGGCAGGCTGGGCGCGACATCGCTGGGCGCCCCTGTTCTTGCGCTCGCTGTGGGTGCTGCTGGCCGCCGGCGGCGTGGCGGCGTTTGCCACGTTCGCCTGGCATCTGCCGTGGTTGTTGACGCTGTGGTACGGCTTGCTGTCGGCCATCACGCTGCCGTTTGGCCTCTTTTACTGCTGGGTCAGCATGCGACAACCCACCGCCATGCGGCTGCTAGTGGCGATGGCGGTGATGTTGAACGCTGTGGTCGGGCTGCGCGACTGGATTGTGTTTCGTTTCACCGATGCGTTTGGCCGCGACACGCTGACACGCTACTCCTCGGTGGCGTTTGGCCTGACGCTGGGCTACATCGTGATCATGAGGTTCCGCGCGGTCAGCGGACAGGCGCGCGATCTCGCCGCCAACCTGGCGTTGCGCGTGGCGCAAAAGGAGCAAGAGCTTGAACAGAGCTACCGTCGCGTGGAGCAGCTCGCCCGCGAGCAGGAGCGCGCCGCTGAGCGCACCCGGATCCTGCGCGATATGCATGATGGCGTGGGCTCGCACATCAGCACTGCGATTCGCCAGTTGGAGTCCGGACGGGCGAGTCAGAGTGAGGTGCTGCAGACTCTGCGCGATTCGCTTGATCAGCTCAAGCTGTCAATTGACGCCATGAACCTGCCACGCGGCGACGTCACGGCCCTGCTGGCCAACCTGCGGTACCGGCTGGAGCCCCGCTTTATAGTCTCCGATATTGAGTTGCAGTGGGATGTGGACTTACTGCCACCGTTGGTTCGGCTTGATGATAAAGCCATGCGACAGCTGCAGTTCATGGTGTTTGAGGCGCTCTCCAATGTGTTGCAACATGCCTACGCGAGCGTGCTGCGGATCGAGCTGAGGGGCACACCGCGCGGCGGCGCGCAGCTGCGCGTGATTGACAACGGCTGCGGTTTTGACGCGCAGCGCGTGAAGCGCAAGGGGCTGAGTTCGCTGCGCGAAAGGGCTGCGGCCCTTGACGCGCATCTGGATATCTTCAGCGCCCCTGGCAACACGGTGGTGGAAATCGTACTTGATTGAGTCGTCGCAGATAATCGAAGCCATGGCCGCCGTTTTCGACAAACCCTCTCTTTACCAGCGCACCCTTCCCCTGCTGCAGGGCTTTGACGGGCTGCTGGCCTTTGCGGTGT
>CAZWDK010000205.1:0-5806 GCA_964633095.1 uncultured Polaromonas sp.
CACGCGCTTTCCGCACCGGCGCTATGCCCAGATCGCGGCGCGCCTGTGGCGCCGGCCGCCACCGGAATGGCTGAGCTACGGCCATGGCGGCGGCCTGCCCGCGCTGCGCGAGGCGGTGGCGAGCCATTTGCGGGTGGCGCGCTCGGTGCGCTGCGACGCGGAGCAGGTGCTGATCACCGAGGGCATCCACCAGGCCATAGACCTGGTGGTGAAGCTGCTCGGTTCGTCGGGCGAGCAGGCCTGGGTGGAGGAGCCCAGCTACTGGGGCATACGCGGCATTCTGCAGGTGAGCGACATGCGCATGGTGCCGATGCCGGTCGACGCGGAAGGGCTGATGCTGCCCAGCGCGGAAGCCGGCCGGGACATGCCCGCGCCGCGCTTTATCTTTGTCACGCCCTCGCACCAGTACCCGCTGGGCGCCGTGATGAGCCTGAAGCGCCGGCGCGCGCTGCTGGAATTCGCGCACCGGCGCGGCAGCTGGATCGTGGAGGACGACTACGACAGCGAGTTCCGCTTCTCCGGCCAGCCCATCCCCTCGCTGCAGGGCCTGGAGCCGGACGCGCCGGTGATTTATGTCGGCACCTTCAGCAAGACGCTTTACCCCGGCCTGCGCATGGGCTACCTGGTGCTGCCGCGCGCGCTGGCCGGCGCCTTCCAGACCGCCCATTCCGATCTGTACCGCTCCGGCCACCTGATGACGCAGGCCACCATCGCCGAGTTCATGCAGGCCGGCGACTATGCCGCCCACATCCGCCGCATGCGGCTGCTCTACGCCAGGCGGCGCGCCCTGCTGGCCGGCCTGGTCGAGCGCCACCTGGGGCCGGCCGCGCTGCACCAGTACGACAGCAATGCCGGCCTGCACCTGGTGCTGCGGCTGCCCGACGATGCCGACGACATGGCCATCGCCGAGGCCGCCCGCCAGCGCGGCATCCTGGTGCGGCCGCTGTCGCGCTATTTCATCGGGGCCAGCGTGCAGCGCGGCCTGCTGCTGGGCTACGCCTGCGTGCCGGAGGAGGCCATGGCGCCGGCCTTTGAGCAGCTGCTCGGCTGCCTGGAGCCAGGCCAGCGGCCTTGAGCCGCCCCACGCTCAGCTGGCGGCCGCCCGCCCCAACCGGTCGCGCACGCCGTCCCACTCGGGCGCGGCCGGCGGGTTTTCAATCCAGATCAGCTTGACGCCCTGGGCGTCGAAGTCGCGCAGCACGGCAAACAGCTGCTGCGCCGTGGCCAGCGCGTCGTCGGGCATGCGCCGGTACAGCAGCCGCGACGACTGGATGCGCAGCACGGCGCGGGCATAGACCGCGATATGGGCCGCGTCCGCGCCCAGCACGTCGAGCGCGGTTTGCATCGCCGCCGCCTCCATCAGCCTGACCTTGGCGTTGGGCGCGTAATGCGCCTCCAGCGTGCCGGAGGCGCGGGGCGCCGCCCCCAGGCCTGCCGCCGCCTGCTGCAGCGGCTCGTCCTTGTCCAGCACCGGCTCGCCGCAGGCGGCCTCCAGTTGCGCGCGCGTCAGCACGCCGGGGCGCAGCAGCACGGGCCGGCCGCGGGTGCAGTCGACAATGCTGGACTCGATGCCGACCGCGCAGGGCCCGCCGTCCAGCACCAGCAAGTCGTCGCCAAACTCCTGGCCGACATGCTGCGCCGTGGTCGGGCTGACGCGGCCGAAGCGGTTGGCGCTGGGCCCCGCCACGCCGGTGTTGCAGGCCCTTAAAAACGCCAGCGCCACCGGGTGCGCCGGGCAGCGCAGGCCGACCGAAGCCTGGCCGCCGGCCGCCGCCGCCGCCACACCTTCCTTGCGCGGCAGGATCACGGTCAGCGGGCCGGGCCAGAAGGCCTCCATCAGGCGTTGGGCGAATTCAGGCACGCTGCTGGCGTAGTCCGTCACCTGGCGCGCCTCGGCCACATGGACAATCAGCGGGTGGTCGGCCGGCCGGCCCTTGGCGGCAAAAATGCCGGCCACGGCGGTGTCGCTGGAGGCATCGGCGCCCAGGCCATACACGGTCTCGGTCGGAAAGCCGACCAGCCCGCCGGCCTGGATCTGGCGGGCGGCTGCAACAATGGCTTGCGGGTCGGTGCCGGGCAGGATCATCAGAGTTCTTCGAGGCCGGGCAGGCCCAGAATCTCGGCCGCCCGGCGGGCCGTGGCTTTCACGCCAGCGACATCGGCGCCGGTGAGGGTGAGGTGGCCCATCTTGCGGCCTGAACGCGCATCGGGTTTGCCATAAAGGTGCAAATGGGTGCCCGGCAAGGCCAGCACGGCCTGCCAGTCGGGCGTGCGGGCCTGGCCGGCGGCGTCAAACCACAGGTCGCCCAGCAGATTCAGCATGATGGCGGGCGAATGCTGGCGCGGCGCGGGCAGCGGCAGGCCGGCCATGGCATGCACCTGCAGGTCAAACTGCGAGACATCGCAGGCGTCCAGCGTGTAGTGGCCGCTGTTGTGCGGGCGCGGCGCCATCTCGTTGACGACCAGCGCGCCATGCTCGCTGCCGTCGTCGATGACAAAAAACTCGACGCACAGCACGCCCACATAGCCAATGTGATCCGCTATTGATTTGGTAGCATCCTGCGCCCGTTTAGCAAGGACTGCAGGCATGTTTCCTTCAAAAACCTCGGTCACAGCGAGAATCCCGCCCACATGCAGGTTGCGCTGGGGCGGAAAGCTGACGATGTCGCCGTTCCAGCCGCGCACCACGATCACCGAGCATTCGGCCTTGAGCGGCAGCATTTTTTCCAGCACGCAGGGCACCTGCTTCAGCTCTGCCCAGGCGGCGGCCAGCTCAGCGCCATCCTTGACGCGCAGCTGGCCCTTGCCGTCGTAACCCATGCGCGCGGTTTTCAAAATGCCGGGCAGCAAATCGGCGGGAACGGCCTGGAGTTGCGCGGCGGTTTCGATCACCGCGTAGGGCGCGCAGCTCACGCCCGCCACGCCGGCGCTGGCGATGAAATGGGACTTTTCCTGAATCCGGTCTTGCGCGATCGCCACCGCCGCCGCGCCGGGCGCGACCGGGCGCTGAGCGGCCAGCGTCTGCAGCGAGGCTGCGGGAACATTCTCAAATTCGGTGGTGATGGCGGCGCACAGCCCGGCCAGTTGCCGCAAGCCCTGCGCATCGTCATAAGCGGTCTGGATGTGGTGGTGGCTGCCTCCGCCGGCCGGGCTTTGCGGATCGGGGTCGAGCACCGCCGTAAAGTAGCCCAGGCGCTGCGCGGCATGCACAAACATGCGGCCCAGCTGGCCGCCGCCCAGCACGCCCAGCGTGGCCGGCTGGCCGGAGGCGCCCACCGTTCCCGGCAAGATCGGCAAAGTGGACAAATCGCTCATAGCGGGGGCAGCGTCATGGCGCGCGCGGCAGCGGTCTGCTCGGCGCGGAAGGCCTGCAGCTTGGCCGCCAGCGTTTCGTCATGCAGGGCCAGCATGGCGACCGCAAACAGCGCCGCATTGGCAGCCCCGGCGTTGCCAATGGCAAAGGTGGCCACCGGCACGCCCTTGGGCATCTGCACGATGCTGTGCAGCGAATCCACCCCCTGCAAATGGTTGCTGGCCACCGGCACGCCCAGAATCGGCACGGCGGTTTTGGCGGCCAGCATGCCGGGCAGATGGGCGGCGCCGCCGGCCCCGGCAATGATGGCCTGCAGGCCGCGCCCGGCCGCCTGCTCGGCATAGGCAAACAGCTCGTCGGGCATGCGGTGGGCCGACACCACGCTGGCCTCGTGCGCCACGCCGAACTGCGTCAATATCTGCACGGCATGCTGCATGGTGGCCCAGTCGCTGCTGGAGCCCATCACCACGCCCACGAGCGGGCGGACCGAATTGTGTGTTGTCGTCATAGGGGGAACTTCAAAGTCTCACAGTCTGGAGGATTGACAGGCCGCGCGCCCGCAAGCCCTGATTTTAAGGGCTGGCGCCGCCGCGCCGGCCGGCCCGCCGTGCTACCCTCGCCCCGATTGAAAACCGTGTTTGCAACCCCAACTCCGACAGACCATGATTGACGTCACCATTGCCAACTTTGAAGAGGAAGTCATCACCGCTTCCATGACCACTCCCGTGCTGATTGACTTCTGGGCGCCCTGGTGCGGCCCCTGCAAGTCGCTGGGGCCGATTCTGGAGAAGGTCGAAGCCGACTACGCCGGCCGTTTCAAGCTGGTCAAGATCGACTCCGACCAGGAGCAGCAGCTGGGCGCCGCCTTCGGCATTCGCAGCATTCCGACCTGCATCCTGATGATGAACGGCCAGCCGGTGGACGGCTTTCAGGGCGCGCTGCCCGAGGGCAAGGTCAAGGAGTTTCTGGACAAGCACCTGCCGCCCGCCGTCGAGGAAGCCGCTTTCGAGGAGCAGCCTCAGGCCGAGCTGGACAGCAGCCCCGAAGCCGTGCTGGAAAAGCTGCAGTACGCCGTGGCGACCGACCCGGCCGACGACAATGCGCGCTTTGACTATGTGAAGCTGCTGCTGACGCTGGGCCGCAGCGACGATGCGAAGGTGGCGTTTGCGCCGGTGATTGCCCAGACTTCCCATGTACGCCGTTTTGACGCCCTGCAGCGCTGGATGGATGCTATCGATTTCGCAGCTGACCATGCAGCTGGGGCGGGGGCCGAAGCCAGGTTTGATGCCAGGATTGCGGCCAGCAAGCGGGACTTTGAAGCGCGCTTTGACAAGGCCCGCTGCCTGATGGCGCAGCAGCGCTGGACCGACACGCTGGACGAGCTGCTCGAAATCCTGATGCGCGACAAGAGCTGGAATGAAGAGCTGGCGCGCAAGACCTACATCGCCGTGCTCGACATCATGGAAGCGCCCAAGCCCAAGGTCGCCGACGGCCAGATTCCGCCGGAAGACCCGGTGCTGGCGAGCTACCGCCGCCGGCTCAGCAGCGTGATCCTGAGCTAGGGTTCCCGCGCTGCCCGCTGGCTAGCTGGTCAGCCGGGCCATCGCTTCCTGGTACTTGGCGGCGGTTTTGGCAATCACGTCCAGCGGCAGCTGCGGCGCCGGCGGGGTTTTGTCCCAGGGCTTGCCGTTGATGCGCACCGCCTCCAGCCAGTCGCGCACAAACTGCTTGTCGTAGCTGGGCGGGTTGTCGCCGGCGGCAAACGCCGCCTCGTAAGCCTCGATCGGCCAGTAGCGCGAGGAATCGGGCGTCAGCACCTCGTCCATCAGCGTCAGCGTGCCGTTTTCATCGAGGCCGAACTCGAACTTGGTGTCGGCAATGATGATGCCCTTGCTCAGCGCGAAGGCGGCTGCCGCGGTGTAAATCTCGATGCTGATCTTCTTGATCCGCGCGGCCAGTTCGGGGCCCACCACCTTGACCACCTGCTCGTAGCTGATGTTTTCGTCATGCTCGCCGACCTCGGCCTTGGCCGCCGGGGTAAAGATGGGCTCGGGCAGCTTGCTGGCGTTTTGCAGCCCGGCCGGCAGCGGCACGCCGCAGACCGACTGGCTGTCCTGGTATTCCTTCCAGCCGCTGCCGGCCAGGTAGCCGCGCACCACCGCCTCCACCGGAATCGGCTTGAGGCGCTTGACCAGCATGGAACGGCCGGTCACCTGGGGCAGCTCGGCCGGCGTCACCACGCTTTCCGGGGCTTCGCCGGTCAGGTGGTTCGGGCAGAGCGGGCCCAGCTTGTCAAACCAGAACAGCGCCATCTGCGTCAGCAGCGCGCCCTTGCCGGGAATCGGCTCGCCGAGGATCACGTCAAAGGCGCTCAGGCGGTCGCTGGCCACCATCAGCAGCCGGTCGGTGCCGACCGCATAGTTGTCACGCACCTTGCCACGGGCAAGCAGGGGCAGGGAGGTCAGGGCGGAGGTGTGAAGCGCTTGGGTCATG
>CAZWDK010000206.1:0-5728 GCA_964633095.1 uncultured Polaromonas sp.
AGGGCAAAGCCTGCTTCTTTCAGCGAAGGCTAACAATTGCCCTGCTTGCAGGGCTTGTTATGCCGGAGCTACAAGAAGTAAGCCTGACAAACCAGTTTCAGGGCCTGCAAAGGTTTCCAGAGGGCGGCGTGAGTCGCCTTTTTTCATGCCTGCATTTTTTGCGCCGGGATTATTGGGCAAAATCGGCCGATGACATTGACCGCCATTCTCAGCGCACTGCCCCAGGAACAGCACGGCCTCATCGAGCTGCTGCGTCAGCCGCGCAAGGTGAGCCATGCGGGCCGCGATTTCTGGCAGGGTGAGTTGCATGGCCGGCCGGTGCTGCTGGCCCTGTCAAAAATTGGCAAGGTTGCCGCCGCCACCACGGCGACGGCGTTGATAGAGCGCTTTGGTGTGGGCCGCATCGTGTTCACCGGGGTGGCCGGCGGCCTGGGCGAGGGCGTGAATGTCGGGGATGTGGTGGTGGCCACGGATTTCGTGCAGCACGACATCGATGCCTCGCCGCTGTTTCCGCGCTACGAGGTTCCGCTCTATGGCAAAACCCGCTTCGACGGCGACCAGGCCCTGACCGCGCTGCTGTTCCAGGCGGCGGCGACGGCCTTGGCGAGCGAACGGGCAAGCCTGGCGTTTCCCGGTGCCCGCGTTCACCAGGGCCTGATTGCCAGTGGCGACCGTTTCGTCTGCAGCGCTGGTGAATCCCGCGCGCTGCGCGCCGCGCTGGCGGATGCCGGGCATGCGGTGCTGGCGGTGGAGATGGAGGGTGCGGCCGTGGCGCAAGTCTGCCTGGACTACGGCGTGCCGTTTGCCGCCGTGCGTACCATTTCCGACCGCGCAGACGACAGCGCCCATGTCGATTTTCCGAGTTTTGTTGACAAGGTGGCGAGCCGCTACGCCCATGAAATTATTGAGAATTTTCTTGGTTTGCTATTAATTTAATAGCATACTGCGCCCGTTCCACATAGGCTGGAGTCTTATTTCGTCGGAATAAAGCCCCTCCGCGCTATTTCAGCCAGCCACGTTTCCCGAAGTACCACATGGGCACCATCGCGCTGGCCACCATCAAGCCCACGGTGTAGGGATAGCCCAAGGCACCCAGGAATTCAAGCTCGGGAAATTTGAGGTTCATGCCGTACACACTGGCAATCAGCGTAGGCGGCAGCAGCGCCACGCTGGCCACCGAGAAGATCTTGATGATCTTGTTCTGGTTGATGTTGATGAAACCGACGGTCGCGTCCATCAGGAAGTTGATCTTGTCGAACAGGAAGGCGGTGTGCGAGTCCAGCGAGTCAATGTCGCGCAGAATTTGCCGCGCATCTTCAAACTGCTCGGAACTGAGTATTTTGCTGCGCATCATGAAGCTCAAGGCGCGCCGCGTGTCCATCATGTTGCGGCGGATCCGGCCGCTCAAGTCTTCGTGGCGCGCAATGGCACCCAGCACTTCGCCGGCCAGTTCGTCGGTCATGTTGCCGGCCAGTACCTTGGTACTGACTTTTCCCAGGTCTACGTAAATTCCCTCCAGCGTATCGGCCGAATACTCGGCATCGGCGTCAAACAGCTTGAGCAGCACTTCCCTGGCGTCTTCAATCAGGCCGGGTGCGCGGCGCGCCCGCATGCGCAGCAGGCGAAACACCGGCACGTCTTCATCGTGAATCGAAAACAGCACGCCCTTGCTTTTCAGGTCGTCATTGACCAGGTTGAGGATGAAGGCGACGCGCACGGTGCGCGGCTCGGCCTCGTCGGCAATCAAAAAGTCGGAGCGGATATGCAGCTCGCCATTGTCTTCCTCGTAAAAGCGCGCGGACTCCTCAATGTCCACGTCCATCGCGTCTTCGGGAATGGACAGGCCGTAGTACTGCTTGATCCAGCGTTTTTCTTCAGGGGTGGGGGATTCCAGATCGACCCAGATCGGCTGGAACTTGGAGAGTTCTTCCAGGGATTCGATTTCTTCCTGGAAGAGGCGCCCGTTGGCGAGCGTGAAAATATTGAGCATGACTTAACGGTCTGTCGGTTCAAGGCTGCACAAGCCGGCGTGCCGGCCTTGTACAGAACGGGGGGATGGCGCTGTTCGCTTTCAACCCCCCAGTGACATGTGGCGTCAGTCTGCGGTGTTGAAAGCTAGCGACTGGGACTGCTTTCCAAGGATTTCTCCGTAATTGAATCAGCGGCGATTATGGCATCCAAAAACGGGTTTATCTACCGCTTGAGTGGCCGAAAAAGGCCATCAGTTCGTCCTTTCGGGCATAGGCATCATGCTCGCCCAGCGCCATCAGCGCCTTGATGAATCCGGGCTCAAACAGCAGGTAGCTGGCCAGTGCCGCCCCGCCCGGGCTGCCCTTGGCACCGAGCGCGCCCAGGCCGGCCAGTGCGTTGTAAGTGGCGCTGGGCAACTCGCCGACGTGGGCCTGCGCCAGCGCATCGAGCGACTGCGAGGGCGAAATCGCCAGCACATCCACCGGCCGGTAGGGCATGATGGCCGCGATCTCGCGCGGCATCTGGCGCACGGTTCTGCTGACCCGCAGGGCTTGTTCCACATCGGCCTGCAAGGTGTCCTGAAACACGCTGGCCATGGCATGGCCGGCGATGGCGCCCAGGCTGGGCTTGTCGCTGATGCTCAGGCCATTGCTGCCGGTGAAGCTGGCGCGCTCGGGCTGGCCGACACTGATCACCAGCACCTTGCCGGCGCCCAGGTGCAGGGCCGGCGACAGTGGCGAGCTCTGGCGCATGGAACCATCGCCAAAAAACTCGCGGCGGCCATCGACCCACAGCGGGGTGGACGGAAACAGGAAGGGGATGGCGCTGGAGGCCATCAGGTGCTCGATCGTGATGGGCTGAAAATCAGCCCGCCGGCCCGGCCGGTTCCATGAATCGGCCTGTCTGTCGGCGGCCATCTGGCAAAACGTCCAGTGGACGCCGCTGCTGTAACTGGAGGCGGTGACGGCCAGCGCGCGCAGGGTGCCCTCCTGCAGCGCCTGGTCGATGCGGCCCAGTGAAATGGCGCGGTGCAAGGTGTCCACCTGCGGTGTGTTGTCCAGCAGCGACTGCTGCGCGCGCACCTGCTGCGAAAGAAACAGGGCGGCGGCAATCCGGCTCAGGCGTATCCAGGCGGGCACCTTGAGCCGGTACACCTGCGAGGAGCGCATGGTGGTCCAGAAGCTGGCCAGCTGGCCGAAGGCCTGCAAGCCTTCGCTGGCGCGGCTGGCCAGAAAGGTGGCGTTCAGCGCGCCGGCCGATGTGCCGACCAGGATTTTGAAGGGAAAACGCGCGCTGGCCGGGCCGCCTTGCAGGCTGAGCATGGACGACAGGGCATGGAGCACGCCTGCCTGGTAGGCCGTGCGGGCGCCGCCGCCCATCAGCACCAGGGCGTTGAGTTCTTCGCTGGGCTGCGTGAACGCCGGGAACGGTGCAGAGGAAATAAGGGTCTCAAGCGACATGGAAAAGTCAGCTACGGGCGCAGCAACCCGGCGCGGGCAAGTGGCATGGGGAGGCTGAATTCCTCGGGGTTTTTATAACATCTTCACGGGCGCGCCGGCCAGTGCCTGTGCGCCGCCCGAGGCGAGGTCAAGGAGTTTTTCAGAAGGTTTCATTATTTATTGCCGTGCAAGGTTGCAATTGGGGGGCTTAGGGCGCATAGTCAATCCAAGAGCGTGACCCCCGTCTGCCGCCTCGCCCTGACAGGCAGGGCGGCGTTTTCAACCCAGCTCCAGCTGTGGGCTATCTTGGAAGAGGAGTTTCTTTATGAACTTGACGATCAGCGGCCACCATCTTGAAGTCACCCCCGCGCTGCGCGGTTATGTGACCAGCAAGCTGGATCGAATTACCCGGCATTTCGACCAGGTAGTGGACGTAAAGGTCCTGTTGACAGTGGACAACATTACGGAAAAGGATAGACGCCAGCGAGCAGAGTGCAATGTACGTGTCAAGGGCCGTGACCTGTTCGCCGAGAGTTCCCATGCTGATCTCTACGCCGCAGTCGATGAATTGACCGACAAGCTGGACCGCCAGGTCGGGCGCTACAAAACCAGAGTCCAGGAGCATCACTCCCCTGCCAAAAGACAGGTCTGAGAGGTATTGATCAAGCCCGGATTTCGGACGTTTGGGGTGCAATGGGGGGCGTCAGCGGCAGTCTGTCTCTGCGCGCCACTCCGGCGTCTGTTGTCTGAAGGCCTTGCCTGAATGGGCGTTTTGACCGGCCGTTTGTGGGACAAACGGCTTTTTTATGCCCTTTTTTTTCCTCAATCCGCCGCAAAGTGCATAATTTGGCGACTAAAAGATCGCTATGAACCGTCTTTCGCAAATTTTGCCCCCCTCCCAAGTGCAGGTCAGTGTTGAAGCGACCAGCAAGAAGCGCGCTTTTGAAGAGGCCGGTCTGCTGTTTGAAAACCTGCATGGCCTGAACCGCGCCCTGATCACCGACAGCCTGTTCGCCCGTGAGCGTCTGGGTTCCACCGGCCTGGGTCACGGCGTGGCCATCCCGCACGGCCGCATCAAAGGCCTGAAGGCGCCGATGGCGGCGGTGTTCCTGCTGCGGGCACCCATCGGTTTCGATGCGCCCGACGAGCAGGCCGTGGCCCTGCTGATTTTTCTGCTGGTGCCCGAGGCCGCGACGCAGAAGCACCTTGAAATCCTGTCCGAAATCGCCGAGCTGCTCAGTGACAGTGCGCTGCGCGAGCAGCTCAAGAGCAGCACCGATGCCGCGGCGCTGCACCAGCTGATTGCCTCCTGGCGCTCGGTCCACGAAGTCGGTTCCTGAGCCTGCGGGTTGTTGGAACACAGGCCGCCATGAAGCCCACGGTTGTCAGCGCAGACGTCTTGTTTGAAGATCACCGCGCCTCCCTGAAATGGGAATGGGTGGCCGGCCTGGGCGCCTCTGAACGGCGCTTTGACGAAGTGGCCGTGCGCGCTGCGCGCTCGGGCGCCGATCTGGTCGGCTACCTCAACTACATCCATCCCTACCGCGTGCAGATATTGGGTGCACGGGAGGTGGCCTATCTCTCCAGCGTCAGCCCCGAGGACTGCGCCCGGCGCATTTCGCGCATCGTCGCGCTGGAGCCGCCGGTGCTGGTGGTGGCCGACGGCTTGACGGCATCCGACACGCTGCTGTCGATGTGCGAGAGGGCGCAGCTGCCGATGTTTGCCACGCCGGAGTCGGCGGCTTTCGTGATTGACGTGCTGCGGGCCTATTTGTCCAAGCATTTTGCCGACCGCACTTCCATGCACGGCGTGTTCATGGACATTCTGGGCATGGGCGTCATGATCACCGGCGAGTCGGGCCTGGGCAAAAGCGAACTGGGGCTGGAGCTGATTTCGCGCGGCCACGGCCTGGTGGCCGACGATGCGGTGGATCTGTACCGCATCAACCAGACCACCATCGAAGGTCGCTGCCCCGAACTGCTGCAAAACCTGCTCGAAGTGCGCGGTATTGGCCTGCTCGACATCAAGGCCATCTTCGGCGAGACGGCGGTGCGCCGCAAGATGCGGCTGAAGATGATCGTGCACCTGGTGCGCCGCGAAACCCTGGAGCGCGACTACGAACGCATTCCCTATGAGCCGCTGACGCAGGATGTGCTGGGCATTCCGGTGCGCAAGGTCATCATCCAGGTGGAGGCCGGCCGCAACATCGCCGTGCTGGTCGAAGCCGCGGTACGCAATGCCATCCTGCAGCTGCGCGGCATCAATACCTACCAGGAGTTCGTGGAGCGCCACCGCCGGGCGATGGAGCAGGACGATT
>CAZWDK010000207.1:0-5631 GCA_964633095.1 uncultured Polaromonas sp.
AAGAACTTGTGCTGCGCGTCCTGCGCCACGATGCCGGAGTTGCCGACACCGAAAAACTCGATGCGTTTGCCGGTGTTGTAGGCGGCCAGCAGCGCCTCCGTGGCCCGCTCCAGGGCCACGGAGCTGGCGTCGTTGCGGTACTTCAGAAACGCGGCCACCGTGTTGTCGATCACCTTGACCAGCACATCGCTGGTCTTGTCGTCGACATCAACGCTGCGGTGGATGAAGGGCACGCCCTCGCTGACCGTGCCGGCCAGCTTGAGTTTGAAATCGCTCAGGCCGTCGTAGCCCATGCTGCGGCAAAAACGTACCACGGTCGGCTTGCTGACATGCGCGCGGTCGGCCAGCTCGGTGATGGGCAGGCTGGCAAAAGCGCGCGGGTCGTTCAGCACCAGCCGGCCGACGCGCTGTTCCGCCGGGGCCAGCGAGGGCAGGGAGGCTTTGATTCGATCAAGCATGGCTAACTTTCTTCGCTCCAGCAGTAGTTGTCGCGGGCAATCAGGGCGCTGGAAGCGCTGGGTCCCCAGGTGCCCGCCGCGTAAGGCCTGGGCCCGCTGGCGTCGTTGCCCCAGGCGTCCAGAATCGGCTCGACCCAGCGCCAGGCTTCTTCCTGCTCGTCGCTGCGCACAAACAGGTTGAGCCGCCCGGCGATCACGTCCAGCAGCAGCCGTTCGTAGGCGCCCACGCGCTCGGAGCCAAAGCGTTTGTCGAAGTCCAGGTCCAGCTGCACCGGCGCCAGCGTGGGCGTGCCGGCGCGGTGGCGCTGGTCGGCGCCCTGCGCCAGCAGGTGCAGTTCCAGCCCGTCCCTGGGCTGCAGATTGATCACCAGCCGGTTGGCCACATGCGAGTTCGCCAGCGGCGACTTGAAAATCGCATGCGGCGCCGGGCGAAAGTTCACCTCGATATGCGCGTCACGGGTGGCCAGGCGCTTGCCGGTGCGTATGTAAAACGGCACGCCGGCCCAGCGCCAGTTGGCAATCTCGGTGCGCAGGGCGACAAAGGTCTCGGTGCGGCTGTCCGGGTTCACGCCTTTTTCCTCGCGGTAGCCGGGAACGGCTTCGCCATCGATGCTGCCGCCAGCGTACTGGCCGCGAATGACATGCTGGCTCAGGGTTTCGGGCGTCCAGGCCTTCAGCGAGCGCAAGACCTTGAGCTTTTCGTCGCGGATGGCATCGGCGTGCGAATTGATGGGTGGCTCCATGCCGATGGCGCACAGCAGTTGCAAGGCATGGTTTTGCACCATGTCGCGCAGCGCGCCGGTGCTGTCGTAAAAGGCGCCACGCTTTTCCACGCCCAGCTCTTCGGCAATGGTGATCTGGATGTTGGCGATGTGTTCGCGCCGCCACAGGGGTTCAAACAGCGAGTTGCCAAAGCGCAGGGCAAACAGGTTTTGCACCGAGGGCTTGCCCAGGTAATGGTCGATGCGGAAGATTTGCTGTTCGGCCAGCACGCTGCGCACGGTTTTGTTGATGGCGCGGTTGGAGGCCAGGTCGTGGCCCAGCGGCTTTTCCAGCACCACCCGGGTCTGCGGGCCGTTCAGGCCGGCGGCGGCGATCTGCTCGCACACGGTGGTAAAGAGGCTGGGAGCGGTGGCCACATACATCACCACCACCTCGGCCGGGCGCTGCTGCAGCCGGGCCGCCAGGCTCGCATAGTCGGCCGGGTTGGACAAGTCCATGCGCAGGTAATCGAGCAGCGCCGCAAAACGCGAAAACTCCTCCTCGCTGGGGCGCTTGGCCAGCTCGACCTGGTCAAAGCGGGCCTTGATCAGGGCGCGGTACTGCTCGCCCGACAAATCGTCGCGCGCCACCCCGACAATGCGGCCGTCTGCCGGCAGCGAGCCGTGGCGAAAGGCCTGAAACAGGGCCGGCATGATTTTGCGCCACACCAGATCGCCGGTGCCACCAAACAGAATCAGGTCAAAACTCATGGTCGGAATGTGTGTTGGTAATAAAGTTTCATATTCTACGAGCATAATGGTAACCGTCCTATCCCTGATTTCAGGGGGCTTTCCCCATGTGCCTGACCAGCTGTTTTATTTCGAACAACTTCGCCTATTGCCATGAACCAACTCGACGCGCTGAAACAACTCACCACCGTGGTCGCCGATACCGGCGACTTCAAGCAGCTTGATGCCTTCAAGCCGCAGGACGCCACCACCAACCCCTCGCTGATCCTGAAGGCGGTGCAAAAGGCCGATTACCAGCCGCTGCTGAAGGACACGGTGGGCCGTTTCAGGGGCCGGCCGCTCGACGAAATCATGGACCGGCTGCTGGTGCGCTTTGGTTGCGAGATTCTCTCCATCATTCCCGGCCGGGTCTCGACCGAAGTCGATGCCCGGCTGAGCTTTGATGCCAACGCCAGCTACACGCGCGGCGAGCGCATCGTGGAGCTGTACCAGGCCGAGGGCATTCACATCGACCGCGTGCTGATCAAGGTGGCCGCCACCTGGGAAGGGATTCAGGCGGCCGAAAAGCTGGAGCGGCGCGGCATCCATACCAACCTCACGCTGCTGTTTTCCTTTGCCCAGGCGGTGGCCTGCGGCCAGGCAGGAGTGCAGCTGATTTCGCCCTTTGTCGGCCGTATTTACGACTGGTACAAAAAGTCGGCCGGCGCCGCCTGGGACGAGGCCGCGAATGCCGGCGCCAACGACCCGGGCGTGAAGTCGGTGCGCCAGATTTACAACCATTACAAGCATTTCGGCATTGCCACCGAGGTCATGGGCGCGAGCTTTCGCAATGTCGGCCAGATCACCGCGCTGGCCGGCTGCGATCTGCTGACCATCAGCCCCGAACTGCTGGCCCAGCTGGCCGCCGGCGAAGCCCCGCTGGCGCGCGCGCTGGATGCCAGCGCCGCGAAAACGCTGGATCTGCCGGCCGTGAATTTCGACGAGGCCGGTTTCCGCTATGCCCTCAACGAAGACGCGATGGCCACCGAGAAGCTGGCCGAGGGCATACGCGCCTTTGCGGCCGATGCCGTCAAGCTGGAACAGCTGATGGTGGCCGCATGAGCGCCGCCCTGCCCCGGTTACGTTGTGACCAAACCCCCGCCTGGGCCTCGCTGCAGGCCTGCTTTGAGGCGCACGGCAAGGCCTTCGACCTGCGCGAGGCGTTTGCCGCCGACCCGCAGCGCTTCGCCCGCTTCAGCCAGCAGGCGCCCTATGTCTTTGCGGATTTGTCGAAAAACCTGATCGACGCCACCAGCCAGGCGCTGCTGGTGGACCTGGCCGGGCAGTGCGGGCTGGCGCAGCACCGCGACGCCATGTTTGCCGGGGAAAGCATCAACGGCACCGAACACCGTGCCGTGATGCACTTTCTGTTGAGAAATACGGCTGCAGCCCAGGAGGGGTGGGCGCAAGAAGCTAACAAAAGCATAGCAAACGAGGCGCTGCAGGTGCATGCCACGCTGGACGCCATGCTGGCCTACGCGGAGCAGGTGCGCGCCGACGCGGCGATTACCGACATCGTCAACATCGGCATAGGCGGCTCGGACCTGGGGCCGCAAATGGCGGTGCTGGCGCTCGGCGAATTTGCGACGACGGGCAAGCGCTTTCACTTTGTCTCCAACGTCGACGGCCAGGAACTGGCCGGCGTGCTGGCGCAGTGCCGGCCGCAAAACACGCTGTTTCTGGTCGCCTCCAAGACCTTCACCACCACCGAAACCATGAGCAACGCCCATTCGGCCAGGCGCTGGTTCGAGGCCGCGGGCGGGCAGGACATTGGCCGGCATTTTGCCGCGCTGACCACCAATGTGGCGGCGGCAAAGGCGTTTGGCATCGGCACCAGCTTTGGTTTCTGGGACTGGGTGGGCGGGCGTTATTCGCTGTGGTCGGCCATCGGGCTGCCGATTGCGCTGGCGGTCGGCAGCGCGGGCTTTCGCGAACTGCTGGCCGGTGCGCAGGCGATGGACGAGCACTTTCGCACCATGCCGCTGGAACACAACCTGCCGGTGCGCCTGGGCCTGCTCGATGTCTGGTACCGCAACTTTCACGGTTTTGGCAGCCGCAGCATCGCGCCCTACAGCAGTGCCTTGCGCCGGCTGCCGGCGTATTTGCAGCAGCTGGAAATGGAAAGCAATGGCAAGCGGGTCGACGCGGAGGGCCAGGCCCTGCCCTTTGACACCTCGCCCGTGCTGTGGGGCGAGCCGGGCACCAACGGCCAGCATGCCTATTTCCAGATGCTGCACCAGGGAACGTCCATCATCCCGGTCGAATTTGTCGCGGTCAAAAATGCCGCGCATGGCCTGGCCGGCCACCATGACACCTTGCTGGCCAATGCGCTGGCGCAGGCGCAGGCGCTGATGCAGGGCAAGGCCGACGCCGGCGGCCACAGGCATTTTCCGGGCAACCGGCCCAGCACCTTCCTGCTGCTCGATGAACTCACCCCCGCCAGCCTGGGTGCGCTGATTGCCCTGCAGGAGCACCGGGTGTTTGTCAGTGGCGCGATCTGGGGCATCAACAGCTTCGACCAGTGGGGCGTGGAGCTCGGCAAGGTGCTGGCCAAAGACATTGAGCCGCGCCTGCAAAGCGGCGATGTGTCGGGCCTGGACGGCTCGACGGCCGGCCTGCTGCAACGCTTGCGCGCCCCCTGTAAGGCCGCCGTCACTAGGCTTTGAGCGCCAAGGTAGCGCCGGCGCCGTCCTTGCGCCTATCATGGCGCGGGGGATTCGCCCCGTATCAATCCTGTGAGGAGGAGAAAAACCATGAATTTCGGTCAAGCCATTTCCACCTGCTTTGCCAAGTACGCGGCATTTTCCGGGCGCGCCTCGCGCGCCGAGTTCTGGTGGTTCTTTTTGTTCCAGATGCTGGTGTTTATCGTGGCCTCCATGGTGAGCGACCTGCTTTATGGCCTGGCATCGCTGGGTTTGCTGCTGCCATCGCTGGCCGTTGGCACACGCCGCCTGCACGACATCGGTAGAAGCGGCTGGTGGCAGCTCATCATGCTGACCGGTATCGGCCTGTTGCTGCTGATTTACTGGTGGGTGCAGCCCACGGGTGAAGGTGCCAGCGAATACGACGCGGCTTCTGCCTGAGTTTTTGGGAGCGCATTGAAAAAGGGCCGCAGCACTATCGTGCTGCGGCCCTTTTGGCTTGTTGAGTCAGCGCCTGGCTGACTCAGGCGGACATTACATGTCCATGCCGCCCATGCCACCCATGCCGCCCATGCCGCCTGGCATGCCGCCAGCCGGTGCCTCGTCTTTTGGCGACTCGGCCACCATGGCTTCGGTCGTCAGCATCAGGGCGGCAACGGACGCGGCGTTTTGCAGCGCCGTGCGGGTCACCTTGGTCGGGTCCAGAATGCCCATCTCGATCATGTCGCCGTACTGGCCGTTCTGGGCGTTGTAGCCGTGGTTGCCCTTGCCGTTGAGCACGGCGTTGACCACCACGCTCGGCTCGTCGCCGGCGTTCTGCACGATGATGCGGATCGGCTCCTCGATGGCACGCAGGATCAGCTTGATACCGGCGTCCTGGTCGGCGTTGTCGCCCTTGATGGCGCCAGCAGCCTGCTTGGCGCGCAGCAGCGCCACGCCGCCACCAGCCACAATGCCTTCTTCCACGGCAGCGCGGGTGGCGTGCAGGGCGTCTTCGACGCGGGCCTTCTTTTCCTTCATTTCGACTTCGGTGGCAGCGCC
>CAZWDK010000208.1:0-5614 GCA_964633095.1 uncultured Polaromonas sp.
GCTGGCGGTGCGGCGCGGCAGCTATCTGCGCGCCTATGTCTATGCCTTCATCGCGTCGTTTGCGCCCACGCTGAACCGCGCCATCGTCGAGAAGACCCTGAGCGGCGCGCCCGACGGGACGCACTACGACATTTAGGCCTTGCCCGGGCAGTCAGGCCGGCATCAAACCGGGTACACCTTGACCGGCCGCGTCGCCACCGGGAAGCCCGCCGCGCTCAGGGTGTCGGCAATGGTCTTGTTGGTATCGAAATAGACCTGCCAGTAATGGTCGGTGTGGCAATAGGGGCGCACGGCCAGCCTGGGGCCGAATTCGTTGAACTCCAGAATTTCCACATCGACCGCGGGCGCCCTGGTGATGTTGGCCACCCTGGCGACCGATTCCCTGAGCAGCGCGATGGCCTGGTGCAGGTCGGCGCTGCCAGAGAGTTGCGCGACCAGTTCGACGCGGCGATAGGGGTTGGCCGTGTAGTTCTTGATGTCGCCGCCCATGATCTTGGCATTGCCGACAATAGTCTTGACGTTATCCGGCGTCGTGATGCTGCTGCCGAACAGGCCGATTTCCACCACCGTGCCCTCCACGCCGCCGGCGTTGACATACTCGCCGACCTTGTAGGGCCGCAGCACCAGCAGGAAAATGCCGGCCGCAAAATTGCTGAGCAGCCCGCTCCAGGCGGCACCAATGGCCACGCCGGCGCCCGCCACCAGCGCCGCAAAACTGGTGGTTTCCACCCCGAAATAACCGAGGATGGCGACCACCAGCACGATGTTGAGCGCCACGGTGATGAAGCTCACCAGGTAGCGCTGCACCGTCGGGTCGATTTCCTGCCGGGTCATGGCCGCACCCAGCAGCCGGGTCACCAGGTTGATCAGCCAGCGGCCAATGATGAAAACAACTATCGCGCCCAAGACCTTGAGGCCAAAGGCCACCAGGATAGGCTGCGCCTGGTCGACCCAGCTGGTGATTTTTGTGGTGTCCATCCCGGTTTCCTCCAAAATTCCGAATGTACTGCGGAACCCTGGCATCCGCTTGCCTGCCGTCATCCGGCTGGCCGTGCGCGTGGCCGCGGCCCCACGGGCGCTCAGGCCGATGCGGCTGGCCAGTTCGGCCAGCGGCACGGTCAAACCTGGCCGGGGTCATTGGAAATAATTCACCCATCCGCAACAATACGGCTCGATGCGGCCAGCGCCTGCGCGCGCAGACCCGTCCTGCAGAATTCACCCGATCTTCACCGCTTGTTTCATGGAGTCCCTGATGAAATTTCGCTACGCCCCGCTGCTCCTCACCGCCGTCCTGGCGCTTTCCCTCGGCGCCGCCTCGGCCCAGACCGCGGCCGCCGACGCCAGGCCGCTGCGCATCGTGGTGCCCTTCCCGCCAGGCGGCGCGCAGGACGTGATTGGCCGCTACCTCGGCAGCAAGCTCACGAGCCGCCTCGGCCTGCCGGTCATCATCGAGAACAAGGCCGGCGCCGGCGGCGTGATCGCGGCCGACGCGGTGGCCAAGGCCGCGCCCGATGGCAACACGGTGCTGCTGGCCACCGGTGGCGCCATCTCGATCGCACCGCACCTCAATGCCAAACTGCCTTATGAGCCGAAACGCGACTTCATGCCGGTGGCGCTGATCGCCGACACGCCGATGACCATAGGCGTGCGGGCCCCCAGCCCCTACACCAGCGTGGCCGATGTGCTGCGCGATGCCAGGGCCCGACCCGGACAGGTCAGTTTTGCCTCGACCGGCAACGGCACGGTATCGCACCTGACCGGCGAGCTGTTCGCACAAACCGCAGGCGTGCAACTGCTGCATGTGCCCTACCGCGGCGCGGCGCCGGGCATGACGGATCTGCTGGGTGGCCAGGTGGCGCTGATCGTCACCAGCGTCGCCTCGATTGACCCGATGGTGGAAGACGGCAAGGCGCGCGTGCTGGCCACCTTCACCGGCTCACGCCTGGCCCTCATGCGGGGGGCGCCGACCATGAACGAAGCCGCGGGCACCAAGGGCCTGGAAGTGCCGGTCTGGGTGGGCCTGCTGGCCCCGGCCAGGACGCCGGCCGCCGTGGTCGAGCGGCTCTCCGGCGAACTGCTGGCGATCTGCAAGCTGCCCGAGACGCAAGAGCGCTTCAAGAGCCTGGGCGCGCTGCCCGCCTGCGGTGGCCCGAAGGAGCTCGACACGGTTGTGAGCGACGACCTGCAACGCTGGGGCAAGGTCATCCGGCAAGGCAACATCAAGACCGAATAAGGAAGACAGGCCGTATGAAAATCGGAATCGCCGGCGCCGGCAGCATTGCCTTTGCGAGCGCCGCCTGGCTGGCCCATGCCGGCCACGCCGTATCTTTATGGTCGCCGCGCGCCGACAGCGCCGCGGCCCTGCGCAACGCCCCGCTGCGGGCCACGGGCGTGCTTGAGGCGGAGGTCCGCGTGCAGGTGGCCGACCACGCCGCAGCCCTGGCCAGCGACGCCGAGCTGCTGCTGCTGGCCGTGCCGGTCAACGGCCACCGGGCGGTCATGGAGGCTTTGCTGCCGCATCTGCGCCAGGGGCAGATCGTGATCGTCAGTTCAATGGGCTCGCTGTCCGCGCTCTACCTGTTCGAAGCGGCGCGTGCGCGCGGCCGCGACATCACGGTCGCAAGCTTCGGCACCACGGTGCTGACCGCGCGGCGCGACGGCGCGAACCGGGTTCACATCATGACGCGGCGTGCCGAACTCGGCGTTTCGGCCCTGCCACACTCGCGTACCGGCGCGGCGCTGGCCCTGTGCCGCCAGCTGTTCGGCGCGGGCTTCAGCGCGCACGACAACACGCTGGCCAGCACGCTGACCAATGTCAATCCGGTGGCCCACGGCCCGCTGACCCTGTTCAACTGGACCCGTGTTGAGCGCGCCGAGAATTGGCCGCAATACCAGCACATGACGCCGCAGGTCGCTGCCGTGATCGAGCGGCTCGATGCCGAGCGGCTGGCACTGGCGCGGGCCTTCGGCCTGCAGGTACGCAGCATTGAGCGGCACTTCGCGCAGTCATTTGCCACTGCGGCCGAACGGCTGGCCGACATCGCCGCCGAGCTGCATGCCAAACGCGGTGGCCCGCCCGGCCCCACCGACACGGGCACCCGCTTCCTCACCGAGGATGTGCCTTACGGCCTGGCGTTCTCCGTGGCACTGGGCCGCTTGGCCGGCGTGCCCACGCCCGCGACCCAGACCATTGTCGAGGCTGCCTCCCTGATCACGGGCCGCAACTTCGCGGCGGAAAACGATCTGCTCGCACCACTGAAGCTGCAGGGCGAAACCATGGCCGGCCTGCTGGCCCGCGTGAACCAGCCCTAGGCTGGCCTACTCGGTGGCCGCGCGCGCCAGGCGCTCGCTCTTCCAGTACACATCGTCGCCGCCGTTCATGCGGTTGAGCACGCGCGACAGCACGAACAGCAGATCGCTCAGGCGGTTCAGGTACTGGCGCGGCGCGTCTTTCAGCGGCTCGGCCTTGCCCAGCGCCACCACGGCGCGTTCGGCGCGACGCGCCACGGTGCGGCAGACATGGGCCAGCGCGGCGGCGCGCGAACCGGCCGGCAAAATGAATTCCGCCAGGCGCGGCAGCTGGGCGTTGTGCTCCGCCAGCGCGGCATCGAGCTGCGCCACCGCCTCCGCCTTGATCAGCTCATAGCCCGGAATCGACAGCTCGCCGCCCAGATTGAACAGCTGGTGCTGCACCTCCACCAGCAGCTCGCGCACGCCGGCCGGCAGTTCCTCGCACAGCAGCAGGCCGATGTGCGAATTCAGCTCGTCCACATCGCCCATGGCATGCACCCGCAGGCTGTCTTTGGACACGCGCGTGTTGTCGCCCAGCCCGGTGGTGCCGTTGTCGCCGGTGCGCGTGGCGATTTGTGAAAGTCGGTTGGCCATGATGAATAAGGTCCGTGGTGAGGAAACAGGCAGGTTACATGAGGAAAGCAGATGTGCCCTGCCTGCGCCAGATGTCAGCGACGCAACATCCTGAAAAAGTGCTTACTTACTGTCGTGGAATGCGGTGCAATCAGGGTGTACTCAACTTAAAGAAGCTATTTACCGTGCCGCTTCAAGCCTATTTTATGTCTGGCCATAAAACCCGCCTTGCGCTGTTGCTGGCGGCCGGCTCCCTGATGGCGAGCCTGGCGGTGCAGGCCCAGACCACCGAGGCCGCAGCTTCACAGGTCCTGACGCCGTTGAGCGCGGCCACGGCAGAACCGGCATCGCCGGCCCAGCCCGTCGTCCACAGGCAGGCGGATGCCGCTTTTGACCGCGCCGACAGCAACCACGACGGAAGACTTAGCCGCGCCGAGGCCGAGCGCCTGCCCGCCATCTCATTGCGCTTTGACGAACTCGACACCAACAAGGACGGCTTCCTCTCGCGCGAAGAATTTGACAATGCGCTGAAACACTGACAACCCTGAAGCGGCGGCGTATTCATACGGCTTGGTCCCGCGCGGCGTAAACTGCGCCTTCGACCCGGAGACCCTCATGCACGCACCGCTACCCGACCACCTGCTGCCAGAAATCCGCCAGCGCGAAACGCCCGCAGCGCTGATCGACGCCCTGAAGAGCCGTTTTGCCGAGCGCTGCTCCACCGCCCTGGTGGTGCGCGAGCAGCATGGCCGTGACGAGTCCTCGTTTGCCGCGCCGCCGCCGGCCGCCGTGGTGTTTGCCGAAAGCACGGCCGACGTGGCCGATGCCGTGAAGCTGGCCGGCCAGTACGATGTGCCGGTGATTCCGTTTGGCGTCGGCAGCTCGCTCGAAGGCCATTTGCTGGCCGTACAGGGCGGCATCAGCATAGACCTCAGCCGCATGAACCAGGTGCTGTCCGTCAACGCCGAAGACCTGACCGTGACGGTGCAGCCCGGCGTGACGCGCAAGCAGCTCAATGAAGCCGTCAAGAGCACCGGCCTGTTTTTCCCGATCGACCCGGGTGCCGATGCGACGCTGGGCGGCATGAGCGCGACCCGGGCCAGCGGCACCAACGCCGTGCGCTATGGCACCATGCGCGAGAACGTGCTGGCGCTGGAAGTGGTGACGGCCAGCGGCGAGGTGATACGCACCGGCACCCGCGCCAAAAAATCATCGGCCGGCTACGACCTGACCCGCCTGATGGTGGGCAGCGAAGGCACGCTGGGCGTGATCACCGAGGTCACCGTCAGGCTTTACCCCCTGCCCGAAGCGATCTCGGCGGCGATCTGCTCCTTCCCCAGCATTGAAGCAGCCGTGCGCACCACCATCGAGATCATTCAGATCGGCGTGCCGATTGCCCGCGTCGAACTGATAGACACCAACACCGTGCGCATGGTCAATGCCCACAGCAAGCTCGGCCTGCGCGAGGAGCCCATGCTGCTGATGGAGTTTCACGGCACGCCCGGCAGCGTGAAGGAACAGGCCGAACTGGTGCAGGAACTGGCCAGCGGCCACGGCGGCCAGGCCTTTGAATGGGCCAGCACGCCGGAAGAGCGCACCCGGCTCTGGACGGCGCGCCACAACGCCTATTTCGCCGCCATCCAGAGCAGGCCCGGCTGCCGCGCCATTTCCACCGACACCTGCGTGCCGATCTCGCGCCTGGCCGACTGCCTGCTGGAGTCGGTGGCCGAGGCCGATGCCAGCGGCATCC
>CAZWDK010000209.1:0-5610 GCA_964633095.1 uncultured Polaromonas sp.
CGCCGCAAATGTCGGGCCTCTTCATCGCCATGGGCCGGGCCGTGGTGGCGGCCGCGCTCTCAGGCGTGTTTCTGCTGGCCACGCGCGCGCCGCTGCCGCGGCGCCAGGACTGGTGGCCGCTGGCTGTCACGGCGGGCGGCGTGGTGTTTGGCTTTCCGCTGTTCACCTCGATCGCCATGCGCCATGTGGAGGCCGTGCACGCCAGCGTGATTGTCGGTGTGCTGCCGCTGGCCACCGCCGCCGTCGGCGCGCTGCTGCACCGCCAGCGCCCGTCGGCCGGTTTCTGGCTGTGCGCCGCGCTGGGCAGCGCGCTGGTGGTGGCCTTTGCCATGCTGCGCTCGGGCGGCGCCGTGGGAGGCCTGTCGATCAATGTCGCGGACCTGTTGCTGCTGGCCGCCTGCCTGTGCGCGGCCATAGGTTACGGCTACGGCGCGCGGCTGTCGCAGCGCATGCGGGCCGAGCATGTGATTTGCTGGGCGCTGCTGATCTCTTTGCCGCTGACCTTGCCGCTGGCACTCGTCAGCTGGCCGGCCGCGCCGCTCAGGGCCGGCGCCTGGTGGGGCTTCGCCTATGTCGCGGTGTTTTCCATGTGGCTGGGCTTTTTTGCCTGGTACCGCGGCCTGGCGCTGGGCGGCACGGTGCGGGTCAGCCAGGTGCAGCTGCTGCAGCCGTTTTTGTCCATGCTGTTTGCCGTGCCGCTGCTGGGCGAATCGCTCGATGCGGTGACGGTGGGCTTTGGCCTGGCGGTGATCGCCACGGTGTTTGCCGGCAAGAAAATGCCGGTGCACCAGGCCCAGCGCGCGCCCTCTGCCAGCCCCGGTCCATTCTTGAACCCCAGGAAACCCTGATGTACTCGGCCGCCTTCATCTTCGAGCCCGGTGTCTACGACGAGCGCTACCATGCCCTGGACGCGCTGATCGAGGCGGCCGCCCGTGCCACCCCCGGTTATCTGGGCGCGGAATCGTGGCGCTCGCCGGACGGCAGCAGGCGCAACGCCACCTACTTCTGGCAGACCCAGGAGTCGCTGCGCGCCTTCTCCCAGCACCCCAAGCACCTGGAAGCCAAACGCCAGTACACCCAGTGGTACAAGGGCTTTCACATCGTCATCTCGCAGGTGCTGCGCTCCTATGGCGACGGTGCGATCGCGCACATCACGCCCAACCAACGCGAGCGGGCATGAAGATCAACAACATCCCCTTGGGCAGCACCGCCTGGTCCACGGTGGAGCGCACCGAACACCCCGGCAGCAGCAACCACTGGTGCAGCAAAGGGCATATCCTGTTGGGTCTGGAAGATGCATTGCACACCGGGCTGGAACACGGCCAGGTGCATATGCTGCTGCCCGGCATGGGTTACCAGGTGGCCGATGGGGCCGAAGCGCACCGCTCGGCGGCTCCGAATGGCGCCAAATTGTTTATCGTGGACTGAACACAGAAGAGAGAAAAGGACATCACTATGAAATGGCAAATGGCCGCACGCGCCAACAAAATGAACCCCTCGGTGATCCGCGAGATCCTCAAGGTCACCGAAAAGCCCGGCATCATCAGCTTTGCCGGCGGCCTGCCCTCGCCCAGGACCTTTCCCGTCAGCGCCTTCCGCGAAGCCTCTGACAAGGTGCTGCGCGAAGACGGCCATGCCGCGCTGCAGTACGCGGCCAGCGAGGGTTATGCGCCGCTGCGCGAGAAGGTGGCCGCCATGCTGCCCTGGGATGTCGATCCGGCGCAGGTGCTGATCACCACCGGCTCGCAGCAGGGCCTGGACCTGATCGCCAAGATCCTGATCGATGCGGGCAGCCGGGTGCTGGTGGAAACGCCGACCTACCTGGGCGCGCTGCAGGCCTTCACGCCGATGGAACCCGATGTGGTGAGCGTGGCCAGCGACGACAAGGGCCTGGACCTTGCCGATCTGGCGGCAAAGGCCGCCGGCGCACGCTTCTTCTATGTGCTGCCCAACTTCCAGAACCCGACCGGCCGCACCATGACCGAGCCGCAACGCGCGGCGCTGAGCGCCGAGGCCGCACGGCTGGGCCTGCCCCTGGTCGAGGACAACCCCTATGGCGACCTGTGGTTTGACGAGGCGCCGCCGCTGCCGCTGACCGCGCGCAACCCCGAGGGCTGTGTTTACCTGGGTTCGTTTTCCAAGGTGCTGGCGCCCGGCTTGCGGCTGGGCTTCATGGTGGCGCCCAAGTCGCTCTACCCCAAGCTGCTGCAGGCCAAGCAGGCGGCCGACCTGCACAGCCCGGGCTTTAACCAGCGCATGGTGGCCGAGGTGATGAAGGGCGGCTTTCTGGACCGCCATGTGCCGACCATACGCGCGCTCTACAAGTCGCAGCGCGACGCCATGCTGGCCGCCATGCGGCGCGAGATGCCCGACGGCGTGAGCTGGAACACCCCGGCCGGCGGCATGTTCTTGTGGGCGCGCCTGCCCGAGGGCATGAACGCGATCGAGCTGTTGCCCAAGGCGGTGGAGCGCAATGTGGCCTTTGTGCCCGGCTGGGCGTTCTACGCCGACCAGGCCGACGCGCGCACGCTGCGGCTGTCGTTCGTGACCTCCAGCGTGGAGCAGATCAACCTCGGCATCGCCGCGCTGGCGGCGGCGATACGCGAACAGTTGAGCGGCGCCGCGCCCGTGCCGACCGGCCGCGAGCCCGCCGAACTGCCGGCAGGCTGAGGCCGGAGCCCCGCCATGCTGGACCCGGCAACACTCTCGCTGTTTTTGCTGGCGGTGCTGGCGCTGTTCCTGTCGCCCGGGCCCAACATGGCCTTTGTGCTCTCGCACGGCCTGGCGCACGGGGTGCGCGGCGGCTTCGCGGCGGCGATCGGCATTTCGGCGGCGGACCTGGTCCATACGCTGTGCGCCGCGACCGGGGTCACCGCGCTGGTGGCGGCCTGGCCGCCGTCCTTCGATGTGCTGCGCCATGCCGGCGCGCTCTACCTGCTGTGGCTGGCCTGGCAGGCCATGCGCCCGGCCGGCCCGCGCGGCCAGGCGCGGGCCCAGCCGGCCAGCTTCGCGCGCATCGTGCGCATGGCGCTGCTGAACAACCTGGTGAATCCGAAGGCGCTGCTCTTCTTCATGGTGTTCCTGCCGCAGTTCGTCAACCCCTCGCGCGGCCATGTCACGCTGCAGCTGCTGCTGCTTGGCCTCACGCTGGCGGCGGCGGCCCTGGTTTTCAACACCCTGCTGGGCGCCTGCAGCGGCCAGGTCGGCCGCCGCCTGCAGGCGCGGCCGGGGGCCGAAAAATTCCAGCGCGGCCTGCTGGCCTTTGTCATGATGGGGCTGGCGCTGCGCCTTCTGTTGCTTGACCGACCAACCAAAGGAATCTGACCTATGCTGCATCTCTGGGGGCGCATCAGCTCCATCAACGTTCGCAAGGTGGTGTGGACCGCGCAGGAGCTGGGCCTGACGCTGCAGCGCACCGACGCCGGCGGCCAGTTCGGCCTGGTGAAAGAGCCGGACTACCTGCGCAAAAACCCCAACGCCCTGGTGCCCCTGATTGAAGACGGTGAAGTGGTCCTGTGGGAGTCCAACGTGATCGTGCGCTACCTGTGCGCCAAGCATTCTCCCGGCCAGCTCTACCCGCAGGAGCTGCAGCAGCGCTTTGCCGCCGAGCAGTGGATGGACTGGCAGCAAACCACCTTCAACCCGGCGGGGCGCAATGCCTTTGTCCAGTGGATCCGCACGCCGGCCGCGCAGCGCCAGGCCGACCTCATTGCGCAGTCCGTGGCCGCCACCGAGCCGCTGCTGGCCCTGCTCGATGCGCACCTGGCGCGCCATGCCTTCATGGGCGGCGAGCAATTCACCATGGCCGACATTCCGCTGGCATGCGAAATGCATCGCTGGTTTGGCCTGCCCCAGCCGCGGCCCGCACACCCGCATCTGGACCGCTGGTACCAGGGCATTCTGGCGCGCCCCGCCACCCGCGGCGTGCTGGACCTGCCGCTGTCCTGAGTCCGGAAACCCACAAAAGACAGAAAGAAGACCGATGAAGCAACGCCCCTTCAAGCAGGTGGATGTGTTCACCGCCACGCCCTATTTGGGCAACCCGCTGGCCGTGGTGCTGGATGGCTCCGGCCTGAGCGACGATGACATGCAGCGCTTTGCGCGCTGGACCAATCTGTCGGAAACCACCTTCCTGCTGCCGCCCGGCGATGCGTCGGCCGACTACCGCGTGCGCATCTTCACGCCCGGTGGCGAGCTGCCCTTTGCCGGCCACCCCACGCTGGGCAGCTGCCACAGCTGGCTGCAGGCGGGCGGCCAGCCCCAGGCCAAAGATGTCATCGTGCAGCAGTGCCAGGTCGGCCTGGTGAAAATCCGGCGCGAAGGGGCGCGCCTGGCCTTTGCCGCACCGCCGCTCAAGCGCTCCGCGCCCAGCCCCGTGCTGCTGGCGCAGACCGCTGCAGCGCTGGGCCTGAAGCCCGCGCAGATTCTGGCGGCCCAGCTGCTGGACAACGGCCCGCTCTGGCTGGGCCTGCTGCTCGACCGCCCGGAGACCGTGCTGCAGCTGATGCCTGACCATGCGGCGCTGGAAAAACTGCAGGTCAAGGTCGGTGTCGCGGCGACCTACGCCGCGCAGCAAGCCCCGCCGCTGATAGTCCGCGCCAACCGCGAAGCCCGGGCGTTTGCGCAGGCCCCTGCCGACGCGCGGGACGCGCCGGATCTCGAGGTGCGCGCCTTTGCGGCCGCCATCGGCGTCAACGAAGACCCGGTCACCGGCAGTCTCAACGCCAGCCTGGCCCAGTGGCTGCAGGCCGAAGGCCATCTGCCCGAGCGCTACCTGGCCTCGCAAGGCGTTTGCCTGGGACGCGCCGGGCTGGTGCATATCGCGCGCGATGGCGCCGGCCAGGTCTGGGTAGGCGGCGAATCGGTCAGCTGCATAGACGGCCAGGTCACGCTCTAGGACGCTGCCAGCATGGAAACCGCGGCCCCTGCCACCTCGCCACCGGCTTGCCAGGTCGACCACCTGGTGGTGCTGGCGGCCAGCCTGGATCAGGGCGTGCAGTGGTGCGAAGGCCTGCTGGGCATCACGCCCGGGCCGGGCGGTGAGCATGCGCTGATGGGGACGCACAACCGGCTGTTCACGCTGGCCTCGCCGGCCTTTCCGGCCGCCTACCTCGAAATCATTGCTATTCATTCAGGAGCACCCTGCGCCCGCCCGGCGGGGGCCAAGCGCTGGTTTGACATGGATGACCGGGAGTTGCAGCGGCAGCTCGAGACCAGCGGACCGCAGCTGGCGCACTTTGTCGCGAGCACCGCGCGGGCGGCCGCCGGCGTGCGCGCACTGGCCCGCCTGGGACTGGACCGGGGCGAGGTGCTGGCGGCCTCGCGCATGACGGAGCAAGGCCTGCTGCGCTGGAAAATCACCGTGCGCGAGGATGGCCAGCGGCTTTTTTACGGCGCGCTGCCCAGCCTGATCGAGTGGGGTGAGGTCCATCCCACGCAGGCCATGACGCCCTCGGGTGTCACGCTGCAGTCGCTGCAGGCCAGGCACCCGCGGCCCGACGCGCTGCGCGCCGCCTACCAGGCGATTGGCCTGGCGGATGTGGCGGTGAGCCCGGGCCCGCCCAATCTCATGGCCACGCTGCAAACGCCGCGCGGCTTGCTCACGCTTGA
>CAZWDK010000210.1:0-5583 GCA_964633095.1 uncultured Polaromonas sp.
ACGCGCAGGTGCTGGACCTTCCACCAGCCGGGCAGCAGGTCTTGCACCTCGGGCCGGGTAAACCGGTCATCAATCAGGTAAACCACGCCGCGGTCCGAGGTGGTGCGAATCACCCGGTCGGCGGCCTGCACCACCTTCTGCAGGCCGGGGTAGAGGTAGGTGTAGTCATAACTTTGGCCCGCGCCAAAGTTGCTGCCCATGCGCTCCCTGATCTGCTCATTCACCGGGTTGAGCTGCGGCAGGCCCAGGGTGGCGATAAAGGCCCCAATCAGCCGCGCACCGGGCAGGTCAATGCCCTCGGCAAACGGGCCGCCCAGCACGGCAAAGCCTATGCCCTGCGATTCGGGGGTGAAGCGCGCCAGAAACGCGTCGCGCGCGGTCTCGTCCATGCGGCGCGTCTGCTCCCACATCGGAATCTGCGGGTAACGCTCGCGGAACAGCGTGGCCAGTTGTTGCAGGTAGTCGTAGCTGCTGAGAAACGCCAGGTAATTGCCGGGCCTGCCGGCGTACTGCCTGGCCATCAGCTCCACGATGGGTGACAGCGACTCGCCCCGGTGCCGGTAGCGGGTAGAGACATCACGCACCACCGCGACCTGCAACTGCTCGGCCAGGAAGGGCGACTGCACGTCCGTCCAGGCGGTGTTGCCGGGCAGGCCCAGGGTGTCGGTGTAATAGTTTTGCGGACTCAGGGTGGCGGAAAACAAGGCCACGGAGCGCGCCGCCGCAAAACGGGGCGCCAGAAAGGGCGCGGGCACCACGTTGCGGATGTTCAGCAGGACGGCGTCCTGACCGACCGGCAAGCCGCCTTGGTCGCCGGGCTGCCCACTGCGCGGGTCATGCCGCGTGACGTCAAACAGCGAGTGCCCGCCAAACGCATCGGCCATGCGTGCAAAGTGCAGCGCCTCGAAATAAAAATCCTGCAAGTCGCTGTCGACGCGGGTCGGGTTGGCCAGCAAAAAGTCGGTGATGCCGGTGATGGCATGCTGCAGGGTTTTGAGAAAGTTGACGGGCAGGTCGGCGTAGACCTTGTAAGGCTCCAGTTGCTGCTGTTGCAGTTCACCGAAGCTTTTGTTCAGCCGCTCCAGCGCGCCCCTGACGGCCTTGGGCGCCAAGGCATGCAGCTGCTGCAGCCGGGCCTGGTCCAGCATGGCGGAATACATCTTGCGCGCCCGCTCGACCATGTTGTGGGCTTCATCCACCAGCACGCTCACGCGCCACTGGTTGCCGCTGCTCAGGTTGTAGAGCAGGGCGCTGCTGTCAAAGTAATAGTTGTAGTCGCCCACCACCACATCGAACCAGTTGGCCAGCTCCTGGCTCAGGTAGTAGGGGCAGACCCGATGCGCCAGCGCGACCTGGCGCAGGGCGGTTTTGTCCAGCATGCCCTGCGCCGCGTAGCCCACCGCCGCGCTGCGCGCCTGCGGCAGGCGGTCATAAAAACCCTTGGCCAGCGGGCAGGCATCGCCATGGCAGGCCTTGTCCGGGTGTTCGCAGGCCTTGTCGCGCGCCACCAGTTCCAGCACCCGCAGCGGCAGCATGGGCGTCAAAGGGGCTGCCGTGCTGCCGTTCCTGATCAGCGCCAGCGCATCGAGCGCGAGCTTGCGGCCCGGGGTTTTGGCCGCCAGAAAAAACAGCTTGTCGAGCTGCTGCCCGGGCACCGCCTTGAGCAGCGGGAACAGCGTGCCTACGGTTTTGCCTATGCCCGTGGGCGCCTGCGCCAGCAGGCATTGGCCCGCCTGCGCCGTTTTGTACACCGCCTCGGCCAACGCGCGCTGGCCGGGGCGAAAGCCGGCATGCGGGAAATCAAGCGCCTTCAGGGCCGCGTCACGCGCCGCGCGGTGCTCCAGCTCCTGGCTGGCCCAGGCCAGAAAGCGCTCGCATTGCGCCTCGAAATATGCTTTAAGCGAGGCGGCAGAGAAGTGCTCGGTCAGCGGCGTTTCCTGCAGGCTGGCAATATCGAAATACACCAGCGTCAGCCTGATCTCTTCCAGGCCTTTTTCGGCGCACAGCAGCCAGCCGTAAATCTTGAGCTGCGCCCAGTGCAGCTGCCGGCGGTTCTCGGGCATGGCGTGCAGGTCGCCGCGAAAGGTCTTGACCTCTTCCAGTTGGTTGTTCTCGGGGTCATAGCCATCGGCCCGGCCGCGCACCCTCAGGGTCTTGTAGTCGCCTTCCAGGCTGACCTCGGCCTGGTAGTCGCCGCCCCGGCGCGCCGCCACCAGCGCATGGCCCGCCATGCCTTGCTGGGCCGAAGGCGAGGGCGTAAAGCGCAGGTCCAGGTCGCCATGCTTGGCCGTGAACGCGCACAAGGCCCTGACGGCAACGACGTATTGCGGTCCGGGCGCGCTCATCCCGGCTGCTTCAGCATCTTCGTGTAGCGGCGCTGCATTTCTTCGGGCCTGGCGTCTTCATGGCCTCGTCTGCATTCTTGACATGGATGTAAGCAAACAGCGCATGAATGGCCATGAAGCCTCCTGGCGTGAAAGAGCGGGCAAAACACAATATCCAGCGGCTTAGGGTGAACAGGCCCTAATCTGGCCGTAGCCGCTTATTGTGCCGCTTGCCGTGCCTGCCAGTGCCGAATGACCGCCGCCGGTTGGGGGGCTGCTGCTACTGCGGCTTGCTGGCGTTCAAGGCGTTTTCAAATTCCTCACGCGAGAGCATGCCGTCCTTGTTGGTGTCGGCTTCGTCAAAATGCTTGGCCACCCCGGGGAAGCCGGCCGCTTCCTCGCGGCTGATTTGGTTGTCTTTGTTGGCGTCGATGTAGTTGAACGCGCGCTCTATGTCCTTGGCCGCGTATTTGGGCGTGCTGGCGGGGGCGGGCGCTGCGGCCTGGGGCGCGGCGGGCTCGGCCGTCTGGGCCTGTGCACTCAAGGCCAGCAGGGCGGCTGCCGCCGTCAAGGTCAGCAGGGCGCTCACATAAAAAAAGGAGGTCCGGAAGCGGGGCAGGCTGGCAGCGGCTGAAGTGACTTGGCGGGAGGGGGTACGGCGCATCTGTGGCTTGAGGGGAGGGTGAGACATGACGCCATTGGATGCCAATAGCGGCCTGGGCGCCAGTGTTCTTGCAAGGTGTTTCGCCGGCTTACATGGCCCCGGCGTCGGACACATTTTTTTGCGCCAAAGGGCTTGCTCCGGCCGGCTGCACGGTGTAGCGATTTCGGTGCCGATGGCGCGGTGGCGCGGCCTGCACAGGCCTTTTGCTGCGTTGAATCGGCCGCCAGCCGAATAGCCACGGACGCAGGCAGCTATTGAATTTGTAGCGCTTTGTGCGCCGCCGGCGCAGCAAGGGAGGCCCGGGCCGCGTGGCCCAGGCCATGGCTCCACTCGAACCAGCCGCCGTCGTACACGCTGATGCGTTCCCAGCCCATCAGCCAGGCGTAGAAAAAGGCCACCGAGGCGCGCCAGCCGGTGCCGCAGTAAAAAGCCGTTTGCAGACCGGCGTGTATGCCTTCCTTGCGCCAGAACTGGCAGATCTCGCCGGCGGGCCGCATGCTGCCATCCGGCTTATGGAAGGCGCTCATGTTGTTCACGTCCGTGCCATTGCCGGCACGGCCCCAGCGCGCGCCGGGAATGTCGCCCTTGGCCTGGATATAGCTGTAGCCAGAAGTCTTGCCGGTGAATTCATCCCAGGTGCGTATGCTGGCCAGCACACCATCGGGCTGCGCCAACAGCGATTTCGCCTGGCGCGTGTTGATCAGGTAATGCGGGCAGCCCGGAAAAGCCGCGCCAAAACTTGTCGCGGGCGGCTGGCGCTGCGGCGCGCCTTGCGCACAGGGCAGACCGGCACGCAACCAGGCCGTAAAACCGCCATCGAGCAAGCGCACGTCTTTGACACCGGCATAGAGCATCAGGTGCGCGGCACGCGCCGCGGCCGTCGTGTTGCGGCCGTACAGAATCACCGTGGTGTCATGACGAATCCCCAGACCCAGCAGCAATTGCAGCAAGGCCGAGTCCGACACCTTGTTCCAGAACGGCCCTTCCTCCAGGCAATGGGTGTCCAGGTAGGCGGCGCCGGGGATGTGGCTTTGTAAAAACGCGCTGGACGCACCGCAGTCCACCTCCAGCAAACGCCAGCCGTTCGCCGGTGCGGCGCTCACGCTGGCGCCCGCCACAAGCCTGGCAAGCCAGGCCGGCGTTATGAGCTGTTGCCAGCGCGGGATAGCGGCGTGAAAGAGAGGCAAAGCGCTTGTGTTTTTCTGAGGGCTGAAAACCTGGGCGATGCCCGGGCCTGGGGACTGAAGTGCAGGCCTGGATTTTCTCATGCCGGGCGCGGGCGGTGCGGCGACTACCCTGCCAGGCGTGCCGGAATAGCGATCGAATTGGCCATTGGTCCAGTGGGTATGGGCGTTGGCAGCTATTGTTTTGATAGTTGCCGGCGGCAAAATCAGCTGAAAACAGGCGCTAACAAGGGTGCCCCGATTTGCCTGGAAATCCAAGAAGGCATAAAGTTATTGGCCTCAGCAAGGACTCCCATGGCAACCAGCAGCATTCTCGGCGGCCTGCACGTTCCCGAACATGTACGGGGCAAAGACACCAACGCGCTGGGCCCCAGCGACAACTCCGACAGCGGCAGCGATGCCCAGGGCGCTTACGGCGAGGACGAAATGTTCAGCGACAGCGACGCCGTGGGCACGGGCGAGCGCGCATCGGCGGGCGCAGGCCTGGACCTGCCGGACGCAGACATCCTGCCCGACCATATCGAAGGCGAAGAAGATGAATCCTCGTCCGACGACGGCATCGACCTGGAAGCCGCCGTGGCCGACGTGCATGACCTGGCGGTGGATGACGCTGATGACGAGGAAGACGAAGAAGAGGACGCCGGTCCGGCCTGAATTCAAACGCTCGCTGGATGCCTGTTCAATGACCCTGCATGCTGCAAGGCATGCTTTGGCGCGAACCTCAGGCTCCATGTTGCCTCTGACCTGCCGCCACACCGCATACGCCACCCGGCGTATTCCCCAATCCCTCTCCGGTCCCCAGAATCCATCCATCGCTGCGTAAAAGCTTCATTGGTTGGGCTTGATCGCAGCGACATGCGATTTACCACCCTACCGGAGAAGCACACATGCAACGTCGATTTACCCTCAAGGCGCTCACCGCCGCCGTCGCACTGGCAGGCCTTGGCGCTGCGCCGGCCTTTGCCGCAGACACCATCAAGGTCGGCATTCTGCACAGCCTGTCGGGCACCATGGCGATCTCTGAAACCGTGTTGAAAGACACCGTGCTGATGGCGATTGACGAGATCAATGCCAAGGGTGGCGTGATGGGCAAGAAGCTGGAGCCGGTGATTGTGGACCCGGCCTCCAACTGGCCGCTGTTTGCCGAGAAAACCAAGCAGTTGCTCGGTCAGGACAAGGTCTCCGTGATTTTCGGCTGCTGGACCTCGGTGTCGCGCAAGTCGGTGCTGCCGGTGGTTGAAGAGATGAACGGCCTGCTGTTCTACCCCGTGCAGTACGAAGGCGAAGAACTCTCCAAAAACGTGTTCTACACGGGTGCGGCGCCCAACCAGCAGGCCATTCCTGCCGTCGACTATCTGATGAGCAAGGCCGGCGGCGGGGCCAAGCGCTGGGTGCTGCTGGGCACCGACTA
>CAZWDK010000211.1:0-5580 GCA_964633095.1 uncultured Polaromonas sp.
CCGGCGCCATGGCGATGTAGCGGTTCAAAAACTCGCGGAACGGCCGCTCGCCGATGAAGCAGATGCCGGTCGAGTCTTTCTTCCTGGCGTTGGGCAGGCCGATCTCGTCGGCGATGCGGCGCACCTCGGTCTTGTGCAGCTCACCGACCGGAAACAGGGTCTTGGCCAGCTGCGCCTGGTTCAGCCGGTGCAGAAAATAGCTCTGGTCCTTCGCCGGGTCCAGGCCCTTGAGCAGCTCGTGCAGGCCGGTGGCCGGGTTCTGGCGCACCCGCGCATAGTGGCCGGTGGCGATTTTTTCGGCGCCCAGGCGCATCGCGTGGTCCAGAAAGGCCTTGAACTTGATTTCGGCGTTGCACAGGATGTCGGGGTTGGGCGTGCGGCCGGCCTGGTATTCGCGCAGGAATTCGGCAAACACCCGGTCCTTGTAGTCGGCCGCGAAGTTGACATGTTCGATCTCGATGCCGATCACGTCGGCCACCGCCGCCGCATCGACAAAGTCGATGTTGGACGAGCAGAACTCGCTGTCGTCGTCATCTTCCCAGTTCTTCATGAAGATGCCGATGACCTCATGACCCTGCTTCTTGAGCAGGTACGCGCTGACCGCGGAGTCCACGCCTCCGCTCAAACCGACTACCACACGCTGCCTTGCCATGGTGTGCGATTATCCCAGAGGTCACAAGACCTGACACTTTGCGGGGCGGCCCACGATGCCTGCCCGGGCGACGCCCCAGGGCTAAACGGACTTTTTCAGCATTGCGTACAGGACCGCCGCGGCCGGCTGCAAAGGCCGGTCCTTTCGGGAGATCAGGCCCAGTCTGCGGCTGACCGAGGGCCTGACCAGCGGGACGCCGATCAGCGAGGGGTGCGCGCTGTCGGGCAGGGCCAGGCTGGGCACGGCCGCCACCCCCAGACCGGCCTCCACCAGGCCCAGCACGCCCGCGACGTGATTGGCCTCATGGAGGACGCGGGGCCGTCTGTCCAGCCGGGACAGGGCGTTATCGATCAGCAGTCGGTTGCCGCTGCTGGTGGACACCGAGACCATTTTTTCATCGGCCAGCTCTTCCCATGCAATCGATTTGCGGTGGGCCAGGCGATGGTCTCGTCGCAGGGCCAGCAGATAGGTTTCCTTGTAGATGGCCTTGAAGTCGATGTCGGGCTCCTGCGCGCCCATGAAGTTCAGGCCGAAGTCGGCATCGCCGGCGATCACGCTGCCCAGCACCTCATTGGCGCCTTCGTCGATGACCTTGATCCGAAGGCCGGGGAATCGCTCGACAAAACGCTGCAGGACCTGGGGCAACAGATGCTTGGCGACCGAGGGCACGCAGGCGACGGTGACCCGGCCGCGGCGGGCCGTGGCCGGGTCGGACAGCCGCAACACGGCATCCTCCAGGCCGTCCAGGGCGCTGCGGGCGTGGTCGAGAAACTGGCGCCCGACCTGGGTGAGCGCCACCCGCCGGGTGGTGCGCTCGAGCAGGCGGGTGCCCAGCGTGGCTTCGAGTTTCTCGATGCGCCGGCTCAGCGCGGGCGGCGAAATGAACAGCTCCTCGGCCGCCGCCTTGAAGCTCGACCTGTCGGCCACGGCAACGAAGGCCTGCAATTCATCGAGACCGAAATTGATCCGTTTCATGCACTTATCGATGCGAAAGTTGCAATTTACTGATTATTGCAGCGTGCCCACAATCCGTCGTCTGGCCGCAGCGTGTCGGCACCCGCCGACACCGGCAACCCCCGAGGAACATTCATGATTCACCCCTTGCCCCGCATCAAGTTGTCCCGCGCCCTGGCGGCGCTCGCCTTGGGCGCTGCGTCGCTGTCGGCGCTGGCCGACAGCTGGCCGTCACGGCCGATCCGATTTGTCGTGCCTTTCGGCCCCGGTGGGGCCAATGACCTGGTGGCCCGCGCCGCCGCCGAAGCGGCCTCCAAGCAGCTGGGCCAGCCCATCATCGTGGAGAACAAGCCGGGGGCCGGCTCGGTCCTGGGTGCGGACCATGTCGCCAAGAGCGCGCCCGACGGCTACACCTTTCTCACGCCCGCGGTCGGCATCGTCACCAACGCGATGATCAAGACCAGGATGCCTTACAAGGAGGACGACCTGGTGCCGGTCGCGATGATGGCGGTGAGCCCTTCGGTCATCGTCGTGCCCGCCGATTCGTCGGTCAAGGACCTCAAGGGCCTGATCGCCGCATCCAAAGGCGGCAAGAGCCTGAACTTCTCCACGGCCGGCACCGGCAGCACGCCGCATTTCGTGGCCGAGATGCTCAAGCTCAAGTCCGGTGCCAGGCTGGAAGTCATTCCCTACAAGAGCGGCTCGGAAGGCATGGCGGCCGTGATCGGCCAGCAGGTGGACGCGACGTCGGAGGCCAGCGTGGTGGTGATTCCGCAGGTCAAGGGCGGCAAGCTGCGCCCCATTGCGTCGACCTGGAATCGGCGCATTGCCGCGCTGCCCGATCTGCCGACGGCGCAGGAACAGGGCTACCCCGAGGTGCTGATCGGCCACTGGTCGGGCGTGTTCGCGCCGCGCGGCACGCCGGTGGAGATTCTCGACAAGATGAACAAGGCCATCGACGCCGCGATGAAGTCCACCGAGCTGCGCGCCCGTCTGATTCCGCAGGGCATCGACCCCGTGGGCGGCACGCGGGCCGAGTTCGCCAAGTTCATTGCCGGCGAAAAGGCCCGGCTCGGCCCAATCGCCAAGGCCTCGGGCATGAAAGAAGACTGAGTTCAGAACCAGGAGAACAGCGATGACTATCTTTTCCAACCTGTCCAGAAGAGCGGCGCTGGCCGGCCTGGCCCTGTGGCTGGCGGCGGCCGGGGCGGCGTTCGCTGCCGACATCAAGGTCATGAGTTCGGGCGGCTTCACCGCGGCCTACAACCAGCTCACCCCGCGCTACGAGCAGGCCAGCAAGAACACCGTGACGACGGCCTACGGTGCCTCCATGGGCAACGCGCCCGACTCGATTCCCAGCCGGCTGGCGCGTGGCGAGCCCGCCGACATTGTGATCCTGGCGGCGCCGGCGCTGGAGGAATTGATCAGGCAGGGCAAGGTGGTGCCGGGCAGCCGCGTCGATCTGGCGCGCTCGACCATCGGCATGGCGGTGCGCGCCGGTGCGCCCAGGCCCGACATCAGCACCGTGGAGGCCTTGAGGAATACCCTGCTGCAGGCCCAATCGATCGCCTACTCGGCCAGCGCCAGCGGCACCTATCTTTCGACCGAGCTGTTCCCGCGCCTGGGCGTGGCCGAGCAGGTCAAGCACAAGGCCAAGCGGATTCTGAGCGAGCGCGTGGGCACGGTGGTGGCGCGCGGCGACGCGGAAATCGGTTTTCAGCAGGTCAGCGAGCTGCTGCCGATCGCGGGCATCGACTACGTCGGCCCTCTGCCCGAGGAGGTTCAGCAGGTGACGATCTTCTCGGCCGGCATTGCCGTCGGGGCCAGGGAGCCCGAAGCGGCCCGCGAACTGATCCGCTACCTGGCCTCGCCCGCGGCGGCCCCGACCATCCAGAAAACCGGGATGGACCCTGTCGTTCCCAAGCTCTGATCGAGCCCGCGACGTTCAGCGCAAGACGCTGGCGTCGGTGGTCACCAGCTCAAGCGGGTAGCGCCGGCCGGCCAGGTAGTCTTCCAGGCAGGTCAGCAGCAGCGGGCTGCGATGCCTGTGCGTGCAGGCCCTGATTTCGTCGGCGCTCAGCCACACCGTTCGCACAATGCCTTCGTCAAGGGCCTGTCCGGCGACATGCTCGCCCAGTTCACCGCAAAACGCAAAGCGCAGGTAGGTGATGTCCGTCGGCTTGTCTTGCCCGGCAGCGGCCTGCTGAAAACGCGAGAGGTAAATCCCGACGAGGGCCGTGGGGGTGAAGTGATAGGCGGTTTCTTCCAGCGTTTCGCGCGCGCAGCCCTGCGCCGGGCTTTCGCCGGGGTCGAGGTGGCCGGCCGGGTTGTTGAGCTTCAGGCCGTCGCGGGTGGCCTCCTCGACCAGCAGGAATTTGGCCGTGCCATTGAAATTGCGCTCAATCACCGCAGCGACCGTGGCGCTGGGTTTCCATCGGTTGTTCATGCGCTGATTATCCGTGTCCTGTGTGACATTTGCGCGCGACAAATAGCGGGGTCGCGGCCTTCACAGTTCTTGTCCCTGAAGCGGCGCCGGGGCCTGGAAGCCCTGGGCAAGGCACTGGCGCAAATGCTCGACCAGGCACTGAACCGCCTTGGGCACCTGCGGCGACCACGGCCGCAGGGCGTAAATGCGCTCGCCAAAAAAGCCCTGCACCTGCCAGTCGGGCAGCACCGGCACCAGCGGCGGGTCGCCGGGGCGGCTGGGCGGCAGGCTGAAGTCCGGCAGCAGGCCGATGCCCAGCCCGGCCAGCAGCGCGTCGCGCAGCACCTCGCTGTTGTTGGCCTTGAGCTTGCTGGTAAGGCTCACGCCCACGCGCTCGCCCGCCTTGCGCTTGGTCGTGCGGGCAAAGGTCCAGCTGCCGACATGGCTGCCGAGGTAGAGCAGGCAGTCGTGCGCCGCCAACTCCGAAGGGTGGGTCGGCACGCCGCGCCGCTTCAGGTAGTCGGGGCTGGCCAGCAGGATGGAGCGGGATTCGCACAGCACCCAGGCGACATGGGTTTCCGGCGGCGTGTTGGTGTGGCGTATCGCCAGGTCAAAGCCCTCGTTGGCCAGGTTGACGAAGCGGTCGGTCAGTTCCAGCTCGATGTGAATGTCGGGGAAGCGCTTCAGGAATGCCGAGACGCAGGGCGCCAGGTGCTGGCGTCCCAGCGCCACCGGTGCGGTGACCCGGATCAGGCCACGCGGCGTGCCGACCAGGTCCCGGGCGGCGTTATAGCTTTCGCTGATGCGCTCAAAGGCCGGCAGCATGTCATTGACCAGCTGCTGCCCGGCCTCGGTCAGGCCCACCGAGCGCGTGGTGCGCCGCACCAGCGACACGCCCGCCGAGCGCTCCAGCTCGCTGATGCGCATGCTGGCCGAGGCCTTGGACAGCCCCAGCCGGCGCGCGGTTTCGGTAAAGCTGCGGGTGGCGGCCAGCACCGTCAGCAGATGCAGGTCGGCCACGAGTGGCGAGAGTTGGTCGGAAGACATGGCAAGACCTTCATTGTTCAGATATATGAACAATGTAATCACTAAACAGGGCATTATCAAATCGGGCGGGGAGGCCTAGACTTCAAAAACCAGTCACCCATTTACCTCCCAAAGGAAGCCCCATGTCGTTATCGCCTGCCGTCACCGCCCCACTGGCCGCGATTGGCCACTACCTCAACGGAAAAGTCAGCGCGGGCGCATCCGGCCGCAGCCAGCAGGTCTTCAATCCCGCCACCGGCGCCGTCTCGGGCCATGTCGCGCTGGCCAGCGCCGCCGAAGTCGATGCCGCCGTTGCCGCCGCGCAGGCCGCCTTCCCGGCCTGGGCCGACACGCCGCCGCTGCGCCGCGCCCGCGTGCTGTTCAAGTTTCTGGAACTGCTGAACCAGCACAAGGACAAGCTGGCCCACATGATCACGGCCGAGCACGGCAAGGTGTTCACCGATGCCCAGGGCGAGGTCTCGCGCGGCATCGACATCGTCGAATTCGCCTGCGGCATTCCGCA
>CAZWDK010000212.1:0-5537 GCA_964633095.1 uncultured Polaromonas sp.
CTCGTCTCTGTTGCTCTGATCCTCACCTCGCGGTGGAGAGGTGTTACCTCCTACGCTGTCCTGTGCAGTCCGGACGTTCCTCCAGTGCCTGGTTTCCCAGATTGCACCAGCGGCGGTCTGGCAGGCTTCACGGGGCTATTATCCCCGAGACTCGATCCCGCGGCCTCGGCCACTTAAAATACAGGCCTGCTTGATCAACACGAGCCTCTCATGATTCGCCTGACTGAACTCAAACTTCCGCTGGACCACGCGGAAGACGCCCTGTCTTCGCTGATTGCCCGCACCCTGGGCATTGCCGGCTCCGGCATCCAGACCCTTCATGTCCACAAACGCAGCTTTGACGCCCGCAAGGCGGAACTGCTGCAGGTCTACATCGTCGATGTCACGCTGGCCGACGCCAGCCTGGAGCCCGCGCTGCTGGCAAAGCATGCCGGCAATCCGCACATCCTGCCCACGCCGGACATGAGCTACCACCCGGTGGGCCAGGCCCCGGCCGGCCTGCCGCTGCGCCCGGTGGTCATCGGCTTTGGCCCCTGCGGCATTTTTGCGGCGCTGCTGCTGGCGCAAATGGGCTTCAGGCCCATCGTGCTGGAACGCGGCAAGACCGTGCGCCAGCGCACCAAGGACACCTGGGGCCTGTGGCGCAAGAATGTGCTCAACCCCGAGTCCAACGTGCAGTTTGGCGAAGGCGGCGCCGGCACGTTTTCCGACGGCAAACTCTACAGCCAGATCAAGGACCCGCGCCACCTGGGCCGCAAGGTGATGCAGGAGTTCGTCAAGGCCGGCGCGCCGCCCGAAATCCTTTATGTGGCGCGGCCGCATATCGGCACCTTCAAGCTGGTCAAGGTGGTGGAAAACATCCGCGAACAAATCGTGGCGCTGGGCGGCGAAATCCGTTTTGAGCAGCGCGTCACCGATGTGCTGATTGAGGACGGCCCCGGCGGCAAGCATCTGCGCGGCCTGACGGTGCTGGACCAGCGCACGGGCGAAACGCAGGAGCTGCGCGCCGACCAGGTCATCATGGCGCTGGGCCACAGCTCGCGCGACACCTTTGCCATGCTGCATGCGCGCGGCGTCCACATCGAGGCCAAGCCTTTTTCCATCGGCTTTCGGGTCGAACACCCGCAGGGCATCATAGACCGCGCACGCTGGGGCAAGCATGCCGGCCACCCGCTGCTGGGCGCGGCCGATTACAAGCTGGTGCACCACGCCAGCAATGGCCGCTCGGTCTACAGCTTTTGCATGTGCCCGGGCGGCACGGTGGTCGCCGCGACCTCGGAACCCGGCCGCGTCGTGACCAACGGCATGAGCCAGTATTCGCGCAACGAGCGCAATGCCAATGCCGGCATCGTGGTCGGCATTGACCCGCGCGACTACCCCGGCGACGCGCTGGCCGGCATCGCACTGCAGCGCCAGCTGGAATCCCATGCCTATGTGCTGGGCGGCGGCAACTACGAGGCGCCCGGCCAGTTGGTCGGCGATTTTGTGGCGGGCCGCCCGTCCAAGGCGCTGGGCAGCATCATGCCCTCGTACAAACCGGGGGTGCTCATAGGCGACCTGTCGTCGGCCCTGCCCGGCTACGCGATCGAGGCCATGCGCGAAGCCTTTCCGGCCTTTGGCCGCAAGATCAAGGGTTTTGACACCCACGACGCGGTGCTGACCGGCGTGGAAACGCGCACCTCGTCGCCGATCAAGATCAGCCGTGGCGAGGACCTGCAAAGCCTGAATGTGCGCGGCCTCTACCCTGCGGGCGAGGGCGCCAGCTACGCCGGGGGCATTTTGTCGGCCGGCGTGGATGGCATCAAGGTGGCCGAGGCGCTGGCGCGCCAGCTGTTGTCGGGCGCATAAAAAACCGCCCGGCTGGCGCGGGGCGGCTTTTGCACTGCACAAGACGCTTAACTGCTGGCCTGCAAGGCGGCAATGCGCTCTTCGATCGGCGGATGCGTGGCAAACAGCTTGCCCATGCCGCCGGTGATGCCCATGGCCTCCACGGCCTTGGGCAATTCGCCGGGCTGCATGCCGCCCAGACGGGCCAGCGCGTTCACCATGGGCTGCTTGCGGCCCAGCAGCTGGGCGGAGCCGGCATCGGCGCGGAACTCGCGCTGCCGCGAGAACCAGGCCACGACCATGGCCGCCGCAAAACCCAGCACGATGTCGAGCACCAGGGTCGTGACCATGTAGCCGATGCCGGGGCCGCTGCTGCGCTCGTCGTTGCGGCGCAAAAAGCTGTCGACCGCGTAGCCGATGACGCGCGACAGAAACACCACAAAGGTGTTCATCACGCCCTGGATCAGGGTCATGGTGACCATGTCGCCATTGGCCACATGGGCGATCTCATGGCCAATCACGGCCTCTATCTCATCCCTGGTCATGCCCTGCAGCAAGCCGGTGGACACCGCCACCAGCGAGGAATTCTTGAAGGCGCCGGTCGCAAAGGCATTGGGTTCCCCCTCGAAAATGCCGACCTCGGGCATGCCGATCTGGGCCTTGTCGGCCAGCTTGCGCACCGTCTCGACAATCCAGGCTTCATCGGCGTTCTGGGCGTCGTTGATGATGCGCACACCGGCGCTCCACTTGGCAACGGGTTTGCTGATCAGCAGCGAAATGATCGCGCCGCCAAAACCCATGACCAGCGCAAAGCCGAGCAGCGCCGTCAGGTTCAGTCCGTTGGCCGTCAGGAAGCGGTTGACGCCCAGCAGGCTGGCCACAATGCCCAGCACCGCCACAACGGCGACATTGGTCAGGACAAACAACAAAATACGTTTCATGAATTCTCCGTGGGGTCGGTGATGTCGGTCAAATAAGGCCCGCCATGCGCCAGATATGAGGCTGACCCGATGGGTATCAAGCCCCTGTCAAGCTGCGCCGGCGGTGCGGAGCGGCTGTTTTTATCTGTTATGTGGTTGTGGCAGCCGCCGTGGACGAAATACAAGAGAGTCATCATAAAAGGAAAAGTCCTCGTTTTCCGGCCACCAGCCGGGCACGCCCAGTACCGGCAAGGGCGTAAACGGCTTGCCGGCCAGCTTGTCCGCGCTCAAGTCAGCGGCCAGCCAGGCGTCCAGTTCCGCTATCGAATTCATAGCTGCCTGCGCCCGGTAGACATGGGCCGTGATCGGTTTTCGTGGATGAACCAGCTTTTCCAGCAGGGCATGGCCAAACAGCACCAGACTGGCCTGGCCCCACAAGGGGCGCAGCTCGATGAACAGCCGCCGCCAGTCCCTGGCCTGCAGCGCATCCCACAGCGGCTGCGGCGCGGACAGCAAGGCCGCGTTTTCATCAAACAACGTCAGCGCATCGCGCACCGGGCCGCGCACGGTCTGCACACCGGCCTGCGCAATTTCGGCGGCCTGCAGCTGGTTGAGCCGGGTCTTGGCTTGCGAAAGGCGCAGCCAGCACAGGCCGTTAAAAAGGTCGTGCAGGTTGTCGCGCGTGGGGACGGTGCCGGTTTCGAAAATGAACTGTTCGTAGGCTTGGCCCGGTGGCAGCGCGCCTTGCGGAACAAAGCGCACCGGGGCGGCCGCCTGGCGGTTGAGCGCCTCGTGAAGCGGGGTCCCGTCGGCGAAAGCCTGGGCCACGGGCTGGCCCGGTTCGCGCCAGCCGTCCAGCCAGGGCTGGCGCCAATCGAGCTGCGACGCGGCGCGGGAACTGGGTGGGCCGGTCCTCATCCGTTGCGCGCGGGCCTGGCCTGTCTCTTGTCGCGCACCATCACGGTGGATTTGCCTTCATCCACGATGTCGAAAAGCTGGGTCGCCACCAGCAGCTTGGTCAAGGTGGCATAGCCGTAGTTGCGATGGTCAAACGAGGCCTGGTTGGCGATCTGGGTGCCTACCGCGCCCACGCGTGCCCAGCCCTCGTCATCGGCCGCCGCCTGCACCGCGTTGCGCAGCAGCATGACCAGCCTGGCATCCTGTTTGAGCTGGGCTGGCGTGGCCCGCAGCGGCGCGGCGGCGGCGGTGTCCATGTCGTCCCGGCCTCCCGCCGGCGCATCGCCCGCCGCACTGGGCCGCAGCTTGTCGAGGAACAAAAAGCGTGAGCAGGCATTGACAAAGGGTTCCGGCGTCTTTTGCGCACCAAAGCCGTACACGGCAGCGCCCTTGGCGCGCAAATGCATCACCAGCGGGGTGAAGTCCGCATCCGACGACACAATGCCGAAGGCGTCGGGCCGGTCGGTGTAGAGCAGCTCCAGCGCGTCTATCACCATGGCCATGTCGCTGGCGTTCTTGCCCTTGGTGTAGTCAAACTGCTGCATGGGGCGAATCGCATGCTCATGCAACACCTCTTCCCAGCCCTTGAGTTCACTCTTTTTCCAGTTGCCGTAGGCGCGGCGAATATTGGTCTCGCCAAAGGTCGACAACTCGTTGAGGATCAGGTCAATCTTGGACGCCGGCGAGTTGTCCGCGTCAATCAGCAGGGCAACACGCGGTTTGCGGTCCATCAGCGGCTCCGTGCGGGGTCTAGCCTCCAGGCCAGGCTCTCGCCCGATCGCAAGGGCTTGAGTTGCGACTCGCCAAAGGCATAACTCTCGGGCGGCGTCCAGCTTTCCTTCCTCAGCGTGATGGTGCCCTGGTTGCGCGGCAGGCCGTAGAAATCGGCGCCGTTGAAACTGGCAAAGGCCTCCAGTTTGTCGAGCGCGCCCGCCGCATCGAAGGCCTCGGCGTACAACTCCATCGCCGCATGCGCGGTGTAGCAGCCGGCGCAGCCGCTGGCATGCTCCTTGAGCTGGGCCGGGTGCGGCGCGCTGTCGGTGCCGAGGAAGAAGCGTGCATTGCCGCTGATGGCCGCCTCCACCAGCGCGACGCGGTGGGTTTCGCGTTTGAGCACCGGCAGACAGTAGAAATGCGGGCGAATGCCGCCGGTGAAGATCGCGTTGCGGTTGTACAGCAGGTGGTGCGCGGTGATGGTGGCGCCCGTGAAGCGGTCGGCGTCACGCACATACTGCGCGGCTTCCCGGGTGGTGATGTGCTCGAAAACGATCTTGAGCTCGGGAAAATCACGGCGCAGCGGAATCAGCTGCGTATCGATGAACACCGCCTCGCGGTCAAACAGGTCAATCTCCGGCGAGGTCACCTCGCCATGCACCAGCAGCAGCAGGCCTTCGCGCTGCATGGCCTCCAGCGTTTTGTAGGTCTTGCGCATGTCGGTCACGCCGGCGTCGCTGTTGGTGGTGGCGCCGGCCGGGTAGAGCTTGACGGCCACCACGCCCGCGTCCTTGGCGCGCCTGATCTCGTCTGCGGCCAAGTTGTCGGTCAGGTACAGCGTCATCAGCGGCTCGAAGCTCACCCCGGGCGGCACGGCCGCCTGGATGCGTTCGCGGTAGGCCACGGCCTGGGCGGCGCTGGTCACCGGCGGGCGCAAATTGGGCATGATGATGGCGCGGCCAAACTGCGCCGCCGTGTGGGGCACCACGGTTTGCAGGGCTTCGCCATCCCGCACATGCAGATGCCAATCATCCGGGCGGGTGATGGTGACGGTGGGGATGCTGGCTGGGGTAGGAGTGGCTGAAGTCATGGTTCGAATTGTCGCATTGCCGGCAGCGG
>CAZWDK010000213.1:0-5495 GCA_964633095.1 uncultured Polaromonas sp.
ATGATGCGCAAACCGCCCAGCGCCGTGACCTGCTCGTGCTCTTTTTTCCACTGGTCACGCAAGCGGGTGATTTCCGCTTCTTTCGCGGCGCCATCCATCGCCTCATCGGTCTCAATCGCTTCAATCAGCTTTTCAACATTGCCGCCCAGCACGATGTCGGTACCGCGGCCCGCCATGTTGGTGGCAATCGTGATCATTTTCGGGCGGCCGGCCTGCGCCACGATCTCCGCCTCACGGGCATGCTGCTTGGCATTGAGCACCTGGTGCGGCAGGTTTTCTTTTTCCAGCAGCTGGTCGATGATCTCGGAATTCTCGATGGAGGTGGTGCCGACCAGCACCGGCTGGCCGCGCTCGTAGCACTCGCGAATGTCCTTGATCGCCGCCTCGTACTTCTCACGCGTGGTCTTGTACACGCGATCGAGCTGGTCGTCGCGCCGGCTGACCCGGTTCGGCGGAATGACGGTGGTTTCCAGGCCGTAGATTTCCTGGAACTCGTAGGCCTCGGTGTCGGCGGTACCGGTCATGCCGGCCAGCTTGCCGTAGAGGCGGAAATAATTCTGGAAGGTGATCGAGGCCAGCGTCTGGTTCTCGGCCTGGATCTGCACCGCCTCCTTGGCCTCGACCGCCTGGTGCAGGCCATCGCTCCAGCGCCGGCCGGCCATCAGGCGGCCGGTGAACTCGTCAACAATCACGACCTCGCCGTCCTGCACCACATAGTGCTGGTCACGGTGGTACAGCTGGTTGGCGCGCAGCGCTGCGTACAGGTGATGCATCAGGGAAATATTGGCCGGGTCGTACAGCGTGGCATCCTGCGCGATCAGGCCCAGGTTGACAAGGATGCGTTCGGCACTCTCGTGGCCCTGCTCGGTCAGGAACACCTGGCGCGCTTTCTCGTCGATGGTGTAGTCGCCCGGTGTGATGACGCCCTCGCCGGTGCGCGGATCGGCCTCGCCCACCTGCTGCGTGAGCATGGGCACCACCTGGTTCATCGCCAGATACAACTCGGTATGGTCTTCGGCCTGGCCGCTGATGATGAGCGGGGTGCGCGCCTCGTCGATCAGGATAGAGTCCACCTCATCGACGATGGCGTAATTGAGGCCGCGCTGCACGCGGTCGGCCACCTCGTACACCATGTTGTCGCGCAGGTAGTCAAAGCCGTACTCGTTGTTGGTGCCGTAGGTGATGTCGGCGTTGTAGGCCGCCTGCTTTTCCTCGCGCGACATATTGGGCAAATTGATGCCGACCGTCAGGCCCAGAAAGTTGTAGAGCTTGCCCATCCAGCGGGCATCGCGGTTGGCCAGGTAGTCATTGACCGTCACCACATGCACGCCCTTGCCGGTCAAGGCGTTCAGGTACACCGGCAAGGTGGCCGTCAGCGTTTTGCCTTCTCCGGTGCGCATCTCCGAAATCTTGCCGTTGTGCAGCGCCATGCCGCCCAGCATCTGCACATCGAAGTGACGCATCTTCATGACGCGCTTGCTGCCCTCCCGTACCACGGCGAAGGCTTCAGGCAGCAAGGCATCCAGCGCCTCGCCGGCGGCCACGCGGTCTTTGAACTCCTGGGTTTTGGCGCGCAACCGCTCGTCATCGAGCGTCTCGTACTGGGGCTCCAGCCCATTGATCTGGTCTACGGTTTTGCGGTAGGTTTTGAGCAGCCGGTCGTTGCGGCTGCCGAAAATTTTGGTCAGGATGTTGGATGCCATAAATGCGAGGCCGCGCTGCCCGCTCCCATGAGCTGGCAGTGCGGCCGAAATCCCTTATTGAGTACGGACTTAGGTGTGGGCGCGCCAGCCGAGTTCAACTGTGCGCAAACGTGGGATTTTAACGCCGACGGCGCGCCTAGTTTCTGCGCGCCGCCTGCAGGCCTGGCGCGGAATGCGGCGCACGCCTCGTGCCGGCCTGGGCGAGCTTGGGCAGGTCTTTCCCGGCGTTCAGGAATTTCTGCGGATCCTGGTACACGCCCTGCACCAGCACCTCGAAATGCAGGTGTGGACCGGTGGAGCGCCCGCTGGTGCCCACCTCGGCGATCTTCTGGCCGCGTTTGACCAGATCACCTTTTTTGACAAGCACCCTGGAGGCATGCGCGTAACGCGTCACCAGTTCATTGCCGTGGTCGATTTCCACCATGTTGCCGTAGGCCGGGTGGACTTCCTGCGCCACCACCACGCCGCCAGCCGCCGCCAGGATGGCCGTGCCTGTATCAGACGGAAAGTCCAGGCCGGTGTGCAAGGCTGAGCGCCCATTGAGCGGATCAATGCGCCAGCCAAAGGCCGAACCAAGGTGGCCGCCGGCCACCGGCTCCTGGGTCGGCACCATCATTTTTTTGATTTTCTGATCAAACAGGCGCGACTCCATCACGGTCATCAAGTCGACCCGCTGATCGGTCAGCCGGTCCAGGTCGGCCAGGGTGGCCTGCAGTTCCTCCATGCTGAGCGAATGCCCGCTCACCAGGACGCCGCCCCGGCCGGGCGCGACCTTGATGTCGTTGGGATTGACACCGGCCAGGCCCGACACCCGTTCACCGAGCGCCTCCAGCTGCATCATCTTGGCCTGCATTTCGCCCAGCCGCCTGGCCATCACATCAAGGTTCTCCCGCAGAAAACGGTCGCGCTGCGCGGCCTCGTCCTTGACCACCAGCTTCACCAGCGCGCCAACCACCGGCCAGCCCTCGCGGGCGCCCTTGAGAAACACCCAGTGGTAAAGGCCTGCCGCCACCAGCATCAGGGCCAGCGCGGCCACAAAGCCCGCCAAGACCAGTTTGGTACCGCTTAAATAAATGGCCTGACTTTTCGCCAGCCACGCATCCGTGATAATCAAGTGCACTTGTCCACCTCTTTCAAAGCTTGCGCTCGCACGGGCCAGGCCCACTTACCGTGAATACAACCCGGCGCCTCCCGCAGGCCCTTACCGCCCTACAGGCCGCCGAAAACGCGCCTACGCTGGCACGGCTGGCAGAACGTATCCGGGAATCCAACGACAGGTTCAAGGCGATCGAACCGCTAATCCCTGAAGCCCTGCGCCCTGCCGTCAAGGCGGGGCCGGTTGATGGCGAAAGCTGGTGCCTGCTGGTCAGCGGCAATGCCGCCGCAGCCAAAATCCGGCAACTGCTGCCCCTGCTCCAGTCCCGCCTGCTCGGCAAAGGCTGGAAGGTTACCTCAATTCGGCTGAAGATACTAATCGCGAAAAAGTAGCTGCCGGCGGGCTTTGCGCCAGGCCCGAGGCGCATGGCCGTCGCGAGCTTTGCAGCGCCAAGCCCTTGATTGCCGCAAAATTCATAGCAGGCTATGCCCGTGAAATAGGGGCATGCGAAGTATTTAAATGGTGCCGCTTGTCGGAATCGAACTGACGACCTACCGCTTACAAGGCGGTTGCTCTACCAACTGAGCTAAAGCGGCACAAATTCTATTTTACTTGATGCGTTTGAGCGAAGGCCGCGTGCGTGGCGGTGATCTGGGCGGCTCGGGGGAATCAGGGTCGGTATCGCCCTCATTCGGCACGCTTCCCGGGACCAACTGCATGATTTTGCTGTCGGCGCTCTCGGCGGCAGCCGGCGCAGAAGGCGCATCGGCAGCGGCAGAAGTTTCCGCAGCGGCCTGGCCCGCCTCCGCGCCCGCAACAGAAGCTGCCGCTGACACGCCAGCTGGCGGCGTCCCCATGGGAAAGGCCATGCCCTGGCCGTTTTCCCGCGCGTAAATGGCAATCACGCGGCCAATCGGCACCATGATCTCGCGCGCGCTGCCGGCAAAGCGTGCCTTGAATTCAATGAACTCGTTGCCTAGCTGCAGCGAACTGGTCGCGTCATAGCTGATGTTGAGCACGATTTCATTGTTCTTCACGTACTCACGCGGCACCTGCACGGTATCGTCCACCGCCACGGCCACATAAGGTGTGAAGCCGTTGTCGGTGCACCATTCGTACAGGGCCCGTATCAGGTAGGGGCGCGTTGAGGTGGCATCCAGTGCGTTCATGAGTTCAGCCAAGTTAAAGCCGGGGCAGCGAAGCACACGAAGTGGCAAGCATGGGGGCCAGTCCCGCCGACAGGCCGCCCTTAGGCGGGACAGCCCTCTCGGAGGGCAGCGCAGTACGCGAAGCGACAAGCGTGGGGGCCAGTCCCGCCGACAGGCCGCCCTTAGGCGGGACAGCCCTCTCGGAGGGCAGCGCAGTACGCGAAGCGACAAGCGTGGGGGCCATATTACTTGCGCATGACCTTTTCGGAAGGTGTCAGCGCTTCAATGTAAGCGGGGCGCGAAAAAATTCGCTCGGCGTATTTAAGCAGCGGTGCGGCATTTTTCGACAGGTCGATGCCATAGTAATCCAGGCGCCAGAGCAGCGGTGCGATCGCCACGTCCAGCATGGAGAAGTTGTCGCCCAGCATGAACTTGTTCTTCAGGAAGATGGGCGCCAGCTGCGTCAAGCGGTCTCGAATATGCGAGCGGGCCTTTTCCAGCGCCTTTTCGTTGCCCTTGGAGGCGCGGGACTCCAGCGTGCTGACGTGAACAAACAGCTCTTTTTCGAAGTTCAGCAGAAACAGGCGAACACGTGCACGGTCAACCGGGTCGCCAGGCATCAGTTGCGGATGCGGAAAACGCTCGTCAATGTATTCGTTGATGATGTTCGACTCGTACAGGATCAGGTCGCGTTCCACCAGAATCGGCACCTGGCCATAGGGATTCATCACATTGATGTCTTCGGGCTTGTTGTACAAGTCCACGTCGCGGATTTCGAAATCCATGCCTTTCTCAAACAGCACGAAACGGCAGCGATGCGAAAATGGGCAGGTCGTGCCTGAATAAAGGACCATCATGGTACGGAACTCCTAAATGCAAAGGAGTGGAGGCATTGAAAGCATCCACTCCAGAAGGTGCCGAGCGTGAACCCCGGCGAAAAAGATTACTTGACGTCTTTCCAGAACGCCGCGTTCAGGCGCCAGGTGGCAAAGCTCAAGACAAGAAGGAAAATCAGCACCCACACGCCAACGCGAATGCGGCTGTTCTGGGCCGGCTCGCCCATCCACTGCAGATAGCCCACCAGGTCGCCAACGGCCTGGTCGTATTGCAGCGGCGTCATGCTGCCGGGCGTGACCTGTTGCCAGCCCTTGAAGACGGAAACCTTGTGGCCGTGCTCTTCTTTTTCGAGGTACACCGGCTTGCGCTCACCCTGCAGCTCCCACAGCACATGCGGCATCGCCACGCTGGGGAAGGCCAGGTTGTTCCAGCCCGTGGCCTTGGTCTCGTCGCGGTAGTAGGTGCGCAGGTAGGTGTAGAGGTAATCAGCACCGGTGCCGCCATGGCCGGAACGCGAGCGCGCGATCACGGTCAGATCGGGTGGATTGCCGCCAAACCAGTCCTTGGCCTGTTTCGGATCAATCGCGGCCTTCATGGTTTCACCGACTTTTTCCGTCGTGAACAGCAGGTTGTCCTTGATCTGCGTATCGGTCAGACCGATGTCTTTCAGGCGGTTGAAACGCATGAAGGCGGCCGAGTGGCAGTTCAGGC
>CAZWDK010000214.1:0-5430 GCA_964633095.1 uncultured Polaromonas sp.
CAGGGCCGCGCCTCGGAGCTGCTGTTCACCGGCCGCGCCATGAGCGCCCAGGAGGGCCTGGCCTGGGGCTTTTTCAACGCGCTGCATGAACCGCAGCAACTGCTGCCCCAGGCGCAGAAACTGGCGCAGGAACTGGCCAGCGGCCCGACCTTCGCGCACGGCATGACCAAAACCATGCTGCACCAGGAATGGGCCATGACGCTGGACCAGGCGATAGAGGCCGAAGCGCAGGCACAAGCCATCTGTATGCAGACGCAGGACTTCACGCGCGCCTACGAAGCGTTTGCGGCGAAACAAAAACCCGTGTTCATGGGAGATTGAAATGAACAGCCCCCACATGTCCGCCCTGCCCTCCGAGGCTGCCCCAGCCGCCCTGGGGCGGCCCGGCTCAGGCTTGAAATCCAGCACCGCACACCTGGCACTGCCGTTTTTTGACGCGGTTCATCGCCAGCTCGGCCAGCGCCTGGCCGACTGGATGCCCCACCAGCATCTTGACGAAAGCGACGACCGCCAGGCCTGCAAGGCGTGGGTCAAGCTGCTGGGCGCCAACGATTGGCTGCGCTACTGCGTGCCGGCCGGCAAGGATGGCGCCCTGGGCGGCGCGCTCGACAAGCTCGACTCGCGGGCGCTGGTGATCCTGCGCGAAACCCTGGCCTTTCACTCGCCGCTGGCCGACTTCGCCTTTGCCATGCAGGGTCTGGGCAGCGGCGCCATCACGCTGGCGGGAACGCCCGCGCAACAGGCCGCCTACCTGCCGCAGGTGGCCCGCGGGGAAAAAATCGCGGCCTTTGCGCTGAGTGAACCCGGCGCCGGCTCCGACGCGGGCGCCATGAGCACAAGCGCCACGCCGCTGGAGTCCGGCTGGGCCCTCAACGGCTGCAAGACCTGGATCAGCAACGGCGGCATTGCCGATTTTTATGTCACCTTTGCCAAGACCGATCCCGGCGCCGGCACGCGCGGCATCACGGCCTTCATCGTGGATGCCGATGCGACCGGCCTGGACAGCAGCGAGCATATCGCCGTCATGGCACCGCACCCGCTGGCCACGCTGAAATTCACCCACTGCCAGCTGGCGGGCAGCAAGCAGCTCGGCGCCCTGCATGGCGGCTTCAAGCTGGCCATGCAGACCCTGGATATTTTTCGCGCCTCGGTGGCCGGTGCCGCGCTGGGCATGGCGCGCCGGGCGCTCGCCGAGGCCGTGCGCTTTGCCAGGGCACGCAAGATGTTTGGCCAGACGCTGGCCGACTTTCAGCTGACCCAGGCCAAGCTCGGCGAGATGGCGGCCCTGGTCGATGCGGCCGCCCTGCTGACCTACCGCGCCGCCTGGATGCGCGACGAAGGCGAGCGCCTGGGGCAAGGTACACGCATCACCGCCGAGGCCGCCATGGCCAAAATGAGCGCCACCGAAAACGCGCAGCGGGTCATCGACATGGCACTGCAAATGCACGGCGGCCTGGGCGTCAAGGTCGGCACCAAGGTCGAAAGCCTGTACCGCGACATCCGTTCGCTGCGCATTTACGAGGGCGCAACCGAAGTCCAGCAACTGATCATCGGCAAGGCGGTACTGCAATCATGACGACTTCCACCACCCCAGCCGCTTCGGCACAAAGCGACCGCTTCGTGCACGACCGCCTGCCACCGCAGGCGCTGCTGCCCGAGCTGCTCTACCCCTTGCCCGAAATGCGCATTCCCGCCCAGGCCAACCTGGTGGAGGTCCTGTTCGCCAGAGCCTTTGCCAATGGACATGCCGACAGGCCCCTGCTGCGCTCGGACCGGATCACCCTGAGTTATGCCCAGACGCTGGAGCGCGTCAACCGCATTGCGCAGCTGCTGGTCGAAGACCACAAGCTGGTGCCGGGCAACCGGGTCTTGCTGCGCGGCGGCAACTCCATAGGCATGGCGCTGGCCTGGCTGGCCGTGGTGCAGGCCGGGCTGGTGGCCGTGGCGACCATGCCCTTGCTGCGCGCCAAGGAGCTGGGCGAGATCATCGCCAAGGCGCAACCCGGCGTGGCCATCTGCGACGCCACACTGCTGGATGAACTGGCGCAGGCCCAGGCGGCGCATCCGGTGCTAGGCACGGTGCTGAAGTTCAATGCGCTGGGCGATCCGCAGGATCTGGGCGCCTTGTGCGCCGTCAAATCCGGGCAGTTCACCCCCTGCCCCACCGCGGCCGACGACATTGCGATGATGGCCTTCACCTCCGGCACCACCGGCAAGCCCAAAGCGGCCGTGCACAGCCACCGCGACATACTCGCCGCCTGCGAGGCCTGGCCGCGCCATGTGCTCAAGGCCAGGGCCGACGACATCGTGGTGGGTTCGCCGCCGCTGGCCTTCACCTTTGGCCTGGGCGGCATGCTGGTGTTCCCGATGTGGGCGGGGGCCTCGGTCTACTACCCGTCCATCGCCTACACGCCCGAGGCCATGGTCAAACTCATCAATCAGGTGGGCGCAACGGTTTGCTACACCGCCCCCACGTTTTACCGCCAGATGGCCACGTTTGCCAAACAGCATGGCGTGCCCAGCCTCAGGCTGTGCGTGAGCGCCGGCGAAAGCCTGCCGGATGCGACGCGGCAGCTGTGGAAAGAGGCGACCGGCATTGAAATGATAGACGGCATTGGCGCCACCGAGATGTTTCACATTTTCATTTCGTCGGCAGGGGACGAGGTTCGCCGCGGTGCCATTGGCAAGGTCGTTCCCGGCTACACCGCCAAGGTGGTGAATGACCAGCACGAAGAGCTGCCGCGCGGCACGGTCGGCAAGCTGGCCGTGCAAGGGCCCACCGGCTGCCGCTACCTGGACGACGCGCGCCAGGGCAACTATGTGAAGGACGGCTGGAACTACCCGGGCGACGCCTTCATGCAGGATGCCGAGGGCTATTTCTTCTACCAGGCACGCGACGACGACATGATCATCACGGCCGGCTACAACGTGGCCGGGCCGGAGGTGGAAGATGCGCTGCTCAAGCACCCGGCCGTGGCCGAGTGCGGCGTGGTGGGCCTGCCGGATGAGGCGCGCGGCATGGTCGTCAAGGCCTTTGTGGTGCTCAAGCCCGGCCAGCTCGGCGACGAGGCCATGGTGAAAGTCCTGCAAGACCATGTCAAGGCAAGCCTGGCACCGTTCAAATACCCGCGCCAGATCGAGTTCCTGGCCAGGCTGCCGCGCACGGAAACCGGCAAGCTGCAACGTTTCAAACTGCGCCAGCCATGAAATTCACGACGCAAAAACAGGTCCGCTTCCACCACTGCGATCCGGCCGGCATTGTTTTTTACCCGCAGTTTTTTGTCCTGTTGCATGAGGTGCAGGAAGATTTTCTGGCCCATATCGGGTTTCCCGAGCATGGCTTGATTGCAGGCGGCAGGGGCGTTCCCATCGTGGACCTGAAAACCGAGTTTCTTGGCATGTGCCGCAACGGCGATCAACTCGCGATCACGCTGGAACTGACGCGCATTGGCAACTCCAGCCTGGGCATGCAGTATGAAATTCAGGGCAGTCCGCCCGCCCCCGATGAATTTGAGAATGGAACCGGCGCCATCAAATTGAGAGCCCATGGCGTGGTGGTGTATTCAGAACTGCCGCATGGCAAACCCCTGCGCATCCCCGAGAACTTGCGCCTGGCCCTTCAGCCTTACCTTCAAACACCCAGGGAAACAACATGATCACAAAAATTCAACCGCCCGACTGGGCCGAACCCAGAGGCTATGCCAACGGCATGCTCGCGCGTGGCACGCTGCTGTTTGTGGGTGGCCAGATCGGCTGGAACGCCCAGCAGCAGTTTGAAAGCGACGATTTCGTCGCGCAAACGCGCCAGACCCTGCTCAACATCGCGGCCGTCCTCAAGGCGGGCGGCGCCGGGCCTGAGCATATGGTGCGCATGACCTGGTATGTGGTGGACCGCCAGGAGTATGTCGCCAGGCTCAAGGAGCTGGGCGGCGTCTACCGTGAAGTGATGGGAAAGAACTTTCCGGCCATGACCTGTGTCGCCGTGGCCGCCCTGGTGGAAGAGCGCGCGCAGGTCGAGATTGAAGTCACGGCGGTATTGCCGGACTGACTTTCCGGTTGGTTTCGCCAGCGATGGCGGCTTGCGAAAGCAGCCACGAAACGAAGCTGACATGCCCCGGGCCGAAGCGGGGCATCATCCGGCCACAACAGCGGGGCGGAGCAACTGACTGCTCGCGCGGGCCGTGTTCGCCTTGTCCAGAATGAAGTCAATAAAGGTTCGCGCCGCGCGGGTCTTGTGACGATCGGGCATGTACAACATGAACATCTGGGTGCCGAAAATGCTGAGCCGGTAGTTGTCCAGCACCGTCAGGATCTCGCCGGACTGCACGGCATCCATCACCACGTAGTCGGGCACCAGCCCGACCCCCAGTCCGGCCAGGATGGCCTGGCGCAGGAAGGGGAAATGCTCGGAGATCAGCGTGGGCTCCAGCGTGATTTCATGCCGCTCCTGGCCCAGGTAAGCCGAGACGCGCAATTGCCGGCCTATCACGCCCGCGGTGATCAGCGGTGCGGTACGCAGCTGATCGAGCTGGGTCGGCAACCCGTGCGCGGCCGCATAGCCACGCGATGCGCAGGCCAGGTAGCGCACCGCACCCAGCTCACGCGCCACCAGGGTTTGCGGCGGCTCGGGCATCACGCGAATCGCGATGTCGACCTCGTCGCGCATCAGGTCATCGACGCGGTTCTCGAACAACACATCCAGCACGATGCCGGGGTACAGCCGCTTGAACTCGATCAACCAGTCCGACATCACCATCTGGCCATAACCGCTGGGCACGCTCAGGCGCACGCGACCCTGCAGGCCCTGCCCCAGGGTCGAAACCGTTTCCTGGGCTGCCAGCAGCTCATTCTGGATGCTGAGGCCGTGCTGGTACAGGCGCAGACCGACCTCGGTCGGCTCCACCCTGCGCGTCGTACGCCGCACCAGCTGCAGCCCAACCGACTGCTCCAGCTGGTTCAGGTGGTAGCTGACATTGGCGCGGGTCATTTTCAGCTTGCGGGCGGCCTGGCTCAGGTTACCTGCATCAAGTATCTCCACCAGCAAAGTCAAAGAGGAAGGTTCCACGGCCGATACACGTCAAATTTTGTTTGACAGTCTGTCAATGATATATGTAATTGTCAAGAATGATTATCCTAACAACAATCCATGGTTAGCCACGAACCATCACGGTTCAAGACCTGGAGACACAACATGGCCCTGGATGCCGTTCCCGAAGTCGTCAACACCGAGCGCCGCGACAGCGTGCTGGTGGTGACCATAGCCAACCCTCCCGTCAATGCCCTGGGCGTCGACGTGCGCCGCGGCCTAGTCGCGGCGATAGCCGCGGCCGAGGCCGACGGCGCCGTGGCCGCGGTGCTGATCGTCGGCGCCGGCCGCAACTTCATCGCCGGCGCCGACATCCGCGAATTCGGCAAGCCGCCGCAGCCGCC
>CAZWDK010000215.1:0-4193 GCA_964633095.1 uncultured Polaromonas sp.
ATAAGAGCTGCTTGCGCCCATATTTATTGGGCTGCAAGCATTTTTGATTCGTCATTCGGGTTTTTCGGGTGGGGTGGGCGCCGGCTGAAACCGGCCAAACCCCGTATCATTAGGGCATTCCCCTAGCCCTGCCGACGCGCCCGTTGGCCTTCCGATCTTCAATGGCCAACATTTCCGCTTCATCGCTGGTTGAATTCAAGGATGTGACTTTTTCCTATCCCGCCACCGTGGGGGAGCGCGTCATCCTCAACCGGGTCACGCTGTCGGTGCCCAGGGGCAAGGTGACGGCGCTGATGGGCGCTTCGGGCGGCGGCAAGACCACGGTGTTGCGCCTGATAGGCGGGCAGCAAAAGGCCAATGGCGGCGAAGTGCTGTTTGACGGCAAAAACGTCGGCCAGCTGGCGCCGCCCGCGCTTTATGCGGCGCGGCGCCGCATGGGCATGCTGTTCCAGTTTGGCGCGCTGTTCACCGATTTGAGCGTGTTTGACAACGTGGCCTTCCCGCTGCGCGAACACACGACGCTGAGCGAAGCCCTGATCCGCGACATCGTGCTGATGAAGCTCAATGCCGTGGGCCTGCGCGGCGCGCGCGACCTGATGCCCGGCGAGGTGTCGGGCGGCATGGCCAGGCGCGTGGCGCTGGCCCGTGCCATCGCGCTGGACCCCGAACTCATCATGTACGACGAGCCCTTTGCCGGCCTGGACCCGATTTCGCTGGGCACCGCGGCGCAGCTGATTCGCCAGCTCAACGACAACCTGGGCATCACCAGCATCGTCGTCTCGCACGACCTGGAAGAGACCTTTCACATCGCCGACAAGGTCATCATCCTGGCCAACGGCGGCATTGCGGCGCAGGGCACGCCGGACGAGGTCAGGCATTCGAGCGACCCGCTGGTGCACCAGTTCGTCAACGCGCTGGCCGAAGGCCCGGTGAAATTTCATTACCCCGGCCCCACGGTGGCCGCCGATTTTGGCAACGGGGCCGCCACCGGCAGGAAAGGGCGTTCATGAGCCGCTACAACCCCATGCGCCAGATTTCCTATGTGGGCTTTGCCGCGCGCAGCCGCCTGGCCGAGCTGGGCTACGCCACCAAATTGATGGCACGCCTGCTGGCGCTGACCGGACCGGCACTGGCCCGCTTTGGCCTGGTGCGCGACCAGATCTTTTTTTTGGGCAATTACTCGCTGGCCATCATCACGGTGTCTGGCCTGTTTGTCGGTTTTGTGCTGGGCCTGCAGGGTTATTACACCTTGCAGCGTTATGGTTCGTCGGAGGCGCTGGGCCTGCTGGTGGCCCTGAGCCTGGTGCGTGAGCTGGGGCCGGTGGTCACGGCCTTGCTGTTTGCCGGCCGTGCCGGCACGGCCCTGACCGCTGAAATCGGCCTGATGAAGGCCGGCGAACAGCTGTCGGCCATGGAAATGATGGCGGTGGACCCGGTCAAGCGCATTCTGGCACCGCGCTTTTGGGGCGGCATCATCGCCATGCCCTTGCTGGCGGCGGTGTTCAGCGCCGTCGGCATCATTGGCGGCTGGGTGGTCGGCGTGGTGATGATTGGTGTCGATGCGGGCTCCTTCTGGAGCCAGATGCAGTCGGGCGTCGATGTCTGGCGCGATGTTGGCAACGGCATCGTCAAGAGTTTTGTCTTCGGGGTCACGGTGACCTTTGTGGCCCTGCACCAGGGTTTTGAGGCCCAGCCCACGCCGGAGGGCGTGTCGCGCGCCACCACCCGCACCGTGGTGGTGGCCTCGCTGGCCGTGCTGGGCCTGGACTTTTTGCTGACCGCCTCGATGTTCAGCCTTTGAGGCCCCCTGTGCCTGATTCAGCCATTCATGCCAAAATCAGTCCCCCCTGTGGCTGACGGTGCAAGCGCTGGCCCGGCATATTGAAAGAATAACGATGCAACGCTCAAAAATTGATGTGTGGGTAGGTTTGTTTGTGCTGATTGGCGGCGCGGCCATCCTGTTTCTGGCCCTGAAATCGGCCAATTTGCTGACCTTGAGTTTTGACACGTCTTACCGGCTGACGGCCAAGTTTGACAATATCGGCGGTCTCAAGCCGCGTGCCGCCGTCAAAAGCGCCGGCGTTGTGGTGGGGCGGGTTGAAAACATCACCTTTGACGATAAGTTGTACCAGGCCAGCGTGAACCTGGCCATGCAAAGCCGCTACGCCTTTCCCAAGGACAGTTCGCTGAAAATACTGACCAGCGGCCTGCTCGGCGAGCAGTACATTGGCATTGAGCCTGGCGGGGACGAGAAAAATCTTGCCGCGGGGGACGTGATCAAGCAGACCCAGTCCGCCGTGGTGCTTGAAAGCCTGATCAGCCAGTTTTTGTACAGTAAAGCGGCGGATAGCAGTTCCGGATCAGGGGCTGCGCCGCCACCAGGGACCGCGGAAAAAAAATGACAACACGAATCACGATGAAACTTTCGGCATTGCTGGCAGCGGCAGGGCTGACGCTGTTGCAGGGCTGTGCAAGCGGCCCTGGTGCCAATCCGGCCGACCCGCTGGAGCCCTTGAACCGCGGCATCTTCAGCTTTAACGAGGGCGTGGACCGCGCGGTCCTCAAACCCGTGGCAACTGCTTATCGCAATGTCACACCGGTAACGGTACGCACCGGCGTTAACAATTTTTTCGGCAATATTTCGGACGTTTGGGCGACTGTGAACAATCTGCTCCAGGCCAAGCCCGAAGAGGCGGCAGACAGTTTCTTTCGCGTCACGGTCAACAGCCTGTGGGGGATAGGCGGCATTTTTGATGTGGCCAGTGAGATGAGGATTGCCAAGCACAGTGAGGACTTTGGCCAGACCCTGGGTTACTGGGGCCTGTCTGCCGGCCCCTATCTCGTGCTGCCTTTGCTGGGGCCTTCCACCGTGCGTGATTCCGCAGGCTTGCTGGTTGATTCGCAGCTTGATCTTGTGGCGCAGACCCGCAACGTGCCGGTGCGCAATTCCTTGCTGTCCTTGCGCGCGGTCAACCTGCGTGCCAATGTGCTGGGGGCCGGCGATGTGCTCGACCAGGCCGCCCTCGACAAATACAGTTTTTCGCGCGAAATTTATCTGCAACGGCGTCGCAGCCTGATTGGCCGGGATGCGGCCGAAACCGAAGAGCGTTTCGATTTGCCCGAGACGGCGCCTGCCTCTGCTGCACCCGCAGCGGGCACTCCCGTGCCTGCAAAATAAACAACGCGCTGCAAACAATATTTACAAGATCGCCGCAAAACTTTATCCGCGCCCCTGCACCAAGTCGTCAAAATGACCGTCGAACGCCTGGCTGTCAGCAGGCCGCGCTCTTTGTGCGACATTGTTGACAGCCGCGTGTTTCACCCTCAAAGGAAAACCATGAACCGTAGAACCCTTGGCCAACTATTGACCGCCACGCTCAGCCTGGCGCTGCTGGCAACGGCTCCCCTCGTGCGCGCTGCCGATGAAGCGCCTGACGCGCTGATCAAGCGCGTCTCGGCCGAGGTGCTGGACAACATCAAGGCCGACAAGGCCGTGCAGGCCGGTGACATGACCAAGGTGCTGTCGCTGGTGGACGGCAAGATCATGCCCCATGTGAACTTCACCCGCATGACGGCCTCCGCCGTCGGGCGCAACTGGCGCCAGGCCACCCCCGAGCAGAAAGCCCGCCTGCAGGATGAGTTCAAGACCTTGCTGATCCGCACCTACTCCGGCGCGCTGTCGCAGGTCAAGGAACAGACGCTCAGCGTCAAGCCGCTGCGCGCAGACCCGGCGGATACCGAAGTGGTGGTGCGCACCGAAGTGCTGGGCCGCGGCGACCCGGTTCAGCTGGACTACCGCATGGAAAAAACCGCCAGCGGCTGGAAAATCTATGACCTCAATGTGCTGGGCGTCTGGCTGGTGGAAACCTACCGCACCCAGTTTGCCCAGGAAATCAATGCCAAGGGCGTGGACGGCCTGATCGCCTCGCTGGTGCAGCGCAACCAGTCCAACGCGGGCGGCAAGAAGTCTTGAGCCGTCAACCGGAAACTGCTGCCGTGCTGACGCTTCCAGCGGTTCTGACGCATGCGGTGGCGGCTGAGTTCGTCCCCGGATTGCGGCAGGCCGTGCGCTTGCAGCCGGCGGCGGTGGTGGCCGATGCCAGCGCGCTGCAGGAGTTCGACTCGTCCGCGCTGGCGGTGCTGCTCGAGTGCCGCCGTGAGGCGCTGGCCGCCGGCAAGGCTTTTTCGGTGCG
>CAZWDK010000215.1:4293-5425 GCA_964633095.1 uncultured Polaromonas sp.
GCGGGCAAGACCTCGCTCATCAGCATTCTGGCCGGCCTGTCGCGCGCCAGCAGCGGCAGCGTCAAGGTGCATGACAGCGATGTGCTGACGGATTACGCCAACGCCAGGCGCAAGCTCGGTGTCGTGCCGCAGGAGCTGGTGTTCGACCCGTTTTTCACGGTGCGCGAGGCGCTGCGCATCCAGTCCGGTTACTTCGGCATCAAGAACAACAATGCCTGGATTGACGAGCTGCTGGACAGCCTTGGGCTGGCCGACAAGGCCAACGCCAACATGCGCCAGCTGTCGGGCGGCATGAAGCGCCGGGTGCTGGTGGCGCAGGCGCTGGTGCACAAACCCCGCGTCATCGTGCTGGACGAGCCCACCGCCGGTGTTGACGTGGAGCTGCGCCAGACCCTGTGGCAGTTCATCGCCAAACTCAACAAGCAGGGCAGCACCGTGCTGCTGACCACGCATTACCTCGAAGAAGCCGAGGCCTTGTGCAGCCGCATCGCCATGCTCAAGCAGGGGCGGGTGGTGGCGCTGGCCCAGACCTCGGAGCTGCTCAAGGCGGCCTCTTCGAATGTGCTGCGCTTCAAAATTGACAGCGAACTGCCCCGGCATCTGGCCGACCAGGCCCGGATCACGGGCCGCATTGTGCAGTTTCCGGCAAACAGCGCCCGTGAAATCGAGCAGTACCTGGCGGCCGTTCGCGAGGCCGGGCTGGTGGCCGAGGATGTGGAAATCCGCAAGGCCGATCTGGAAGATGTGTTTTTGGATGTGATGGCTGAAAAAACCGAGGAAATGCCTGTGGAACTGAACCTGGCCGGAGTCTCCGCATGACCGGCTGGCAAACCCTGCTCTACAAGGAAATCCTGCGGTTCTGGAAGGTGGCCTTCCAGACCGTGGGCGCGCCGGTCCTGACGGCCGTGCTCTACATGCTGATTTTTGGCCATGTGCTGCAGGACCGGGTCTTGGTCTATGACCAGGTCAGCTACACCGCCTTTCTGGTGCCCGGCCTGGTGATGATGAGCGTGCTGCAAAACGCCTTTGCCAACAGCTCCTCGTCGCTGATTCAGAGCAAGATCATGGGCAGCCTGGTGTTTGTGCTGCTCACGCCGCTGTCGCACTGGCACTGGTTTTTTGCCTATGTGGG
>CAZWDK010000216.1:0-5406 GCA_964633095.1 uncultured Polaromonas sp.
TGGGGGCCAGGTCATGAGCACCATGCCGCCGCCCGTGAGCGACCAGCCGGTCCTGAAACTGCTCAACGTGGAGAGTTCCTACGGACCGATCAAGGCCATACGCGGCGTCAGCCTGCAGGTGCGCCGAAGCGAAATCGCCACCGTGCTGGGTTCCAACGGTGCCGGCAAGTCCACCATTCTCAAGACCATCTCCGGCATCATCGACCCGCGCAAGGGCTCCATCGACTTCAAGGGCGAAGACATCACCGCGCGGGATCCGGCCCACATCGTGCAGCAGGGCCTGTCGCATGTGCCCGAGGGGCGCGAAGTGTTTCCCCTGCTCAGCGTGCGCGACAACCTGCTGATGGGCGCCTACACCCGCAAGGACCGCGACGGCGTGGCGCTCGACATGGAGGCGGTGTACGGCTATTTCCCGATTCTGCGGGAACGTGCGCTGCAGGATGCCGGCCTGCTGTCGGGCGGGCAGCAGCAAATGCTGGCGATCTCGCGCGCGCTGATGGCCTCGCCCGACCTGATCCTGCTGGACGAACCCAGCCTGGGCCTCTCGCCAAAACTCACCAAGGAAATTTTCGAGATCGTGGTGCGCATCAACCGCGAACGCGGCACCACGATCTTGCTGGTCGAACAAAACGCCAACATGGCGCTCAACGCCTCCGACTACGGCTATGTGCTGGAAAACGGCCGCATCGTGATGGAAGACACCTGTGCCCGCCTGCGCGAAAAAGACGACATCAAGGAGTTTTACCTGGGGCTGAAGGAAGACGGCGTGCGCGGCGAGCGGCGCTGGAAGAAAAAGAAAACCTGGCGCTGATCAGAATGAGCAATCTCTGGGATTTAAGCCATATCAAGCCCGAGCCCGACATCGTCATGCCGGGCGACACCATTCCGGCCATGTTCTGGAACGCGGTGGAAAGGCGCGCCGAGCAGGTCTGGATGCGGCAGAAGAAGCTGGGCATCTGGCGCCCCTGGAACTGGACGCAAACCGGCGAGGCGGTGCGTGAAATTGCCGCCGGCCTGCTGAGCCTGGGTTTTGCGCGTGGTGAATGCGCCTCCATTCTCTCCAACACCGTGATCGAATGGGTGCTGGCCGACCTGGCGGTGCTGAGCTGCGGCGGCGTCTGCAGCGGCATCTACCCGACCGATGCCGCTGCGCAGGTGCATTACCTCTGCGAGGACTCGCGCACCACGGTGCTGTTTGTCGAAGACGATGAGCAGCTCGACAAGGCGCTGGAGGTGCGGCCGCAGCTGCCGCTGCTGCGCAAGGTGATTGTGTTTGACATGGAGGGCCTGCACGAGCTGCGCGATCCCGCTGTGATGGGGCTGGACGAGCTGCGCGCACGGGGCCGCGGCTACCTCGCCGAACACCCCGATGCCGTGGCAGAACGCGTGGCCGCCTGCCGGCCCGACGACCTGGCCATTCTGGTCTACACCTCGGGCACCACCGGCAAGCCCAAGGGCGCCATGCACAGCCAGCGCGGGCTGGTCTTCACGGCGCGCGGCTACAACACGCTGGTGGCGCAGGACGAACGCGATGAGCGCATGTGTTTTCTGCCGCTGTGCCACATTGCCGAACGCATGGGCGGCGAGTACTTTTCGCTGTACACGGGCGCCAAACTCAACTTTGTCGAGAACCCCGAGACCATTCCCGAAAACGTGCGCGAGATTGCCCCCACCGTCTTCACCGCGGTGCCGCGGGTGTGGGAGAAGTTTTACTCGGGCGTGATGATTGCCCTGAAAGAAGCCAGCTGGCTGCAGCAGGCCACTTACGGCTGGGCCATAGGCGTGGGCACGCGCATTGCCGACCAGGTGCTGGCCGGCCAGCCTGTGGGCACCGGACTCAAGGCCCGGTTCACGCTGGCGCGCTGGCTGGCGCTCAACAACACACGCAAGCTCATCGGCATTCACCGCGCCCGTTTTTGCGTGACCGGCGCGGCCCCGATCTCGCCCGAGCTGGTCAAGTGGTACATGGCGCTGGGCGTTCCCATGCTGGAAGTCTGGGGCATGACGGAGACCTGCGGCGCCGCTTCCGGCGTGCCCGCCAGCCGCATGAAACCCGGCTCCATCGGACCGGCCGCCGGCTACAACGAGATGCGGCTGGACCCCGCCACCGGCGAAATCCTGGTGCGCGGCACCAATGTCTTCATGGGTTACCTGAACCAGCCCGAAAAAACCGCCGAGACCCTGGATGCAGACGGCTGGCTGCACACCGGCGACGTGGGCAGCATGGACGAAGAGGGTTTCTTCAGGATCACCGACCGCATGAAGGACATCATCATCACCGCCGGCGGCAAAAACGTGACCCCCAGCGAGCTGGAAAACGAACTCAAGTTTTCGCCCTACATCACCGATGCCGTGGTCATAGGCGACAAGCGCGCCTACCTCACGGCCATCATCATGATCGACCAGGAAAACGTCGAGAAATTTGCCCAGGACGCGGACATACCCTTCAGCAATTACGCCAGCTTGACGCGTGCGACCGAGGTGCAAGAATTGATCCAGTCGGAACTTGACCGGGTCAACAAAAAGTTTGCGCGCGCCGAGCAGATCAAGAAATTTTTCCTGCTCGACACCCTGCTCACGGCGGAAGACGAAGAGCTGACACCGACCATGAAGCTCAAGCGCAAGCTGGTGGAAAAAAAATACGCGCAGCACATCGAAGCGATGTACTAAGAAGACAAAAAGTTTTTACAGGAGACAAGCATGAAGCCGAAGTCAATCGCCGCCCTTGCCGCACTGGCCTGTGCCACCCTACTGCCCGCCACGCTGGCCCATGCGCAAAGCCAGGGCATCGGCAAAACCGAAATCACGCTGGGCTCGATCCAGGATTTGTCGGGGCCGCTGGCGGGCTTTGGCAAGCAGATCCGCAACGGCATGACGCTGCGCATCAATGAGCTCAACGAGCAGGGCGGCGTCCATGGCCGCAAGATCAGGCTGATCATTGAAGACTCCGGCTACGACCCGAAAAAAGCGGTGCTGGCGGCACAAAAGTTGGTCAACCAGGACAAGATTTTCGCCATGGTCGGCCACCTGGGCACGGCGCAAAACCTGGCCGCCATGCCGGTGCAGTTCGAGAAAAACGTCATCAACTTCTTCCCGGTGACGGCGGCGCGCGAGATGTACGAGCCCTTTCACAGGCTCAAGTACTCGTTTGCCGCCACCTACTACGACCAGATGAAGGCGGCCGTGCCCAAACTGGTCAAGGAAAAGAACGCCAGGAAGATCTGCTCCATGTACCAGGACGACGAGTTCGGCCTGGAGGTGCAGCGCGGCGCCGACGATGGCCTTAAATCCATAGGCATGACCATGGTCGAAAAAACCTCCTTCAAGCGCGGTGCCACCGATTTTTCATCGCAGATTGCCAAGCTCAAGGCCGCCGAATGCGATCTGGTGGTGCTGGGCACCATCATCCGCGAAACCATAGGCGGCATTGGCACGGCGCGCAAGCTGGGCTACAACCCGACCTTCCTGGGCTCCAGCGCCGCCTACACCGACCTGATCCACAAGCTGGGCGGCAAGGCCATGGACGGCCTCTACGCCACCATGACGGTGCAAAACCCCTACCTGGACGAGGCCTCGCAGCCGATACGCTTCTGGGCCAACAAGTACAAGACCGCCTTCAACGAAGACCCGACGGTGTTTTCGGTGTACGGCTACAGCGTGATTGACGCCTTCATCCGCGCCTCGCAAAAAGCCGGGGCCAACCTGTCGACCGACAGCTTCATCAAGGCCATGGACACCATGGTGATTCCCGCCGACATTTTCGGCGGCGCGGAAGGCAGGTTTGGTCCGCAAAAACGCCTGGGCAACAACCAGTCGCGCCTGTCGCTACTGCAGGATGGGCGCTGGAAGGTGGTGTCGGACTACATCACGGAGTGACTCCCGCCAGGCAACAAGCGCCTGCCCCCGGCAGCCTCCCCAAAAAGCCGCCCTCCCAGGCGGTTTTCTATGAAATATAACTGCAGCCCAATAGCAACCTGCACATGCAGCTATTAATTCAATAGCAAAATAGCCAGAAAAGTCTGGTTGCAGATCGCCAAAAAAAATCAGGCCCTGGGGCTGGAAGAGCTGTATCTGATCGACCCGCACGGCAACCTGCTGAAGTTTGGCGAGCCCGCCTGAAGCTTCGGCAATGGCACGAGCAAGTTGTCTGCTCCGCGCGCAGAAAACCGCTCACCCGCTATCAAATTCATAGCCATCCGCACGCAGGCCGCCTGGGCGCAGGCCAAAAATCATTCCCAGAATGGTTTTTTGAAGGCAAAACCGGCCAAACGCGCTAAATTCAGCCTTATGGAAAAAGTCCTTATCCTGGGCGGCACCGGCTTTGTAGGCCGGCATGTCTGCGAAAAACTGGCCCAGCTGCAATGCCGCGTCACCGTTGTCACGCGCCGTTACGACAACGCCCGGCATCTGCAAGTGCTGCCGCTGCTGGATGTGGCCGAAATCGATGTCCACGACAGCGTGGCGCTGACCCCCTTGCTGGCGGAGCACGAGGCCGTGGTCAACCTGGTCGCCATCCTGCATGGGACGGAAGCAGCGTTTGAAAAGACGCATGTGCAGCTGCCGCTGGCGCTGGCGCGGGCCTGCGAAGCCAGCGGCATGCGGCGCATCGTCCATATCAGCGCGCTGGGGGCCTCGCTGAACTCGCCGTCGATGTACCAGCGCAGCAAGGCGCGCGGCGAAGCGGTTCTGCTCAGCAGCGGGCTGGATGTGACGGTGCTGCGCCCCAGCGTGATTTTTGGCGCCGAAGACAAATTCCTCAACACCTTTGCCCGGCTGCAGCGGCTGTTTCCCTTGGTTCCGCTGGCCGCCAGCCAGGCGCGCTTCCAGCCCGTGTGGGTGGAAGACGTGGCCAGCGCGGTGCTGCGCTGCCTGCAGGACAGCAACACCATAGGCCAAACCTTCGAAGCCTGCGGGCCCGAAGTGTTCACGCTGCGGCAACTGGTGGAACTGGCCGGTCACCATGCCGGCATCAACGGGGGAAAAGGCCGCCAAGTGCTGGCGCTGCCCGCGCCGCTGGCGCGCCTGCAGGCCTGGCTGATGGAACTGGCGCCGGGCGAACCGCTGATGAGCCGCGACAACCTGGACGCCATGCAAACCGACAACATCGCCAGCGGCAAGCTGCCCGGGCTGCAGGCCCTGGGCATAAGGCCTGCCGCATTGGGTGCCATCGCGCCGACCTATCTGGGGGCACAGGGCCTGCGCAGCGGCCTCATAGCCACGCGCAAAATGGCCGGAAGGTTTTGAACCTCCACGCTCAGCCGCTGCGTTCAGCATCAATTCGGCCATTTTTTTGCATCAATGGCAGGCCTGCGCCGCTGTAGCATCGCAGGTCGTTTCATTTTGACCCTTCATCCTCTGCAAACAGGAACCCCATGCTCAAGCTTTACATCGGCAACAAGAATTACT
>CAZWDK010000217.1:0-5396 GCA_964633095.1 uncultured Polaromonas sp.
CGCCGCCTTGCACCACCGGAATCTCGAACTGGCTGATCTGGTAGCCCTTGGGCAGATCGGGGTAGAAGTAGTTTTTGCGCGCAAACACGCTGCTTTCGGCGATGTGCGCGTTGACGGCCAGGCCGAACTCGATGGCGCGCTGCACCGCGCCCCTGTTCATCACCGGCAGCGCGCCGGGCAGGGCGAAGTCCACCGCCGAGGCCTGGGTGTTGGGCTCGGCGCCAAACGCCGTGGAGGCGCGGCTGAAAATTTTCGACTGCGTGGTCAGCTGGGTGTGGGTTTCGAAGCCGATCACGACTTCGTAGCCCTGCACCAGCGGGGATTTGGGGGGGGTGTTGCTCATGCTCTTGCCTCCGGCTGCTTGTCATGCCAGTCTGTCGCCAGCTGGAACTGGTGCGCCGCGCCCAGCAACTGGGCTTCCTTGAAATAGTTGCCGATCAGCTGCAGGCCCACCGGCATGCCGTGGGCGCCAAAACCGGCGGGCAGGCTCATGCCGGGCAGGCCGGCCAGGCTGGATGACAGGGTGTAGATGTCGGCCAGGTAGTTGGCCACCGGGTCGTCGGATTTTTCGCCTATCTTCCAGGCCACGGTGGGCGACACCGGGCCGGCAATGATGTCGCACTGGCTGAAGGCCTTCTGGAAGTCCTCAGCGATCAGGCGGCGGATTTTTTGCGCCTTCAGGTAGTAGGCGTCGTAATAACCGTGCGACAGCACATAGGTGCCAATCATGATGCGGCGCGTGACCTCGTCGCCAAAGCCTTCCGAGCGCGACTTTTTGTACATGTCGGTCAGGTCGCTGTAGTGGGCCGCGCGGTGGCCATAGCGCACGCCGTCGAAGCGGCTCAGGTTGCTGCTGGCCTCGGCCGGGGCGATCACGTAGTAGACCGGAATCGACAGCTCGGTCAGCGGCAGGCTGACGTCGACCAGGGTCGCGCCCAGCTTTTCATATTCGGCCAGGGCCGCCCGCACGGCGGCCAGCACGTCGGGCGCGCAGCCGGCGCCGAAGAACTGGGTCGGCAGCCCAATCCGCAAGCCTTTTAGCGGGCTGGCCCCCGTCGCTTGGGCGCTGGCAGCTATCAAATTGCTAGCGTAATCGGTGACGGGCAGGTCCAGCGAGGTCGAGTCGCGGTCCGGGTCGGGGCCGGCCATGCTGGAGAGCAGCAGGGCGCAGTCGAGGGCGCTGCGGGCCATCGGGCCGGCCTGGTCCAGGCTGGAGGCAAAGGCCACCATGCCATAGCGCGAGCAGCGGCCATAGGTCGGCTTGATGCCGGTGATGCCGGTCAGCGAGGCCGGCTGGCGGATCGAGCCGCCGGTGTCGGTGCCGGTGGCGGCCGGCACCAGGCGCGCCGCCACGGCCGCGGCCGAGCCGCCGGAAGAGCCGCCGGGCACCCGACTGAGGTCCCAGGGGTTTTGCACCGGTTTGTAGGCGCTGTTGTCGTTGCCCGAGCCCATGGCGAATTCGTCGCAGTTGAGCTTGCCCAGGGTCACCATGCCGGCGCCGCCCGGCGCCACGCCCAGCTTGCCGACCACGGTGGCGTCAAACGGGCTGCGGTAGTTTTCCAGCATCTTCGAGCCGGCGGTGGTCGGGAAGTCGCGCGTGACAAACACGTCCTTGTGCGCCAGCGGCACGCCCAGCAGCGGCGTGCGTTCACCCAGGGCCAGCCGCGCATCGGCGGCTTTGGCCTGGGCCAGCGACACCTCGGCGTCGGTCGCCAGAAAGGCGCCCAGGCTGTCCTGCTGCCGGATGCGGGCCAGGAAATGCTGGGTCAGCTCGACGCTGGAGAGCTCGCGGGCGGCCAGTTTGGCGGCCAGCTGGGCCACGCCCAGGTCATGCAAATCGGTAGCGCTCATTCAATCACCTTGGGCACGAGGAACAGGCCGCGTTCGACGGCGGGGGCGCTGACCTGGCTGGCCTCGCGCTGATTCGGTTCGCTGGCGATGTCCTCGCGCAGGCGCAGGGCCACTTCGCCGATCACCGCGGCCGGGTGGGCCAGCGGCTCCACGCCGTCGGTGTTGACGGCTTCCATCTGCTCGACCAGGGCGAAAAAGCCGTTGAGCTGGCGCAGGGTGTGCTCGGTTTCGTCGGGACGCAATTCCAGCCGCGCCAGGTTGGCGACGCGGGCAATGTCTTGGGATGTCAGTGCCATGGGTGTTGGAAAAAAGAATAGAGAGGGCGCACGAGAGGAAAAAACGCGGGCTGAAACGAGGTGTAAAGCTGAAAAAACGGCTCCTGTGGGCTTAGTGATTCACAGGGGATGCGGTATTATCCCGCCTTTGGTGTGAAATCAAGGCTGGATGCGCTCTTTAGGCGCTTTTTACCTGCTGGAAACAAGATTTTTGACAGTTTCGTGACGGCTTCGTGAAAATTCGGCCCGACTTCCCCGGAAAAATTGACCAATCATAAAAGGCGATGACGCAACGAAGTGTGCGCATGCCAAAACCGGATTTTTGTATATGTTTGATGCATTCCGTCGGTATTTTTCCACCGACCTGGCGATCGATCTTGGTACCGCCAACACCCTGATTTATGTACGCGACCGCGGTATTGTGCTGGATGAGCCCTCCGTCGTTGCCATCCGCCATGAAGGCGGGCCGCAAGGCAAAAAAACCATCCAGGCCGTCGGCCATGAAGCCAAGGCCATGCTGGGCAAGGTGCCCGGCAATATTGAAGCCATCCGGCCCATGAAAGACGGCGTGATTGCCGACTTCACGGTGACCGAGCAAATGCTCAAGCAGTTCATCAAAATGGTGCATCCGCGCGGCCTGCTCAAGCCCAGCCCGCGCATCATCATCTGCGTGCCCTGCGGCTCCACCCAGGTCGAGCGCCGCGCCATCCGCGAAAGCGCCCTGGGCGCCGGCGCCAGCGATGTCTACCTGATCGAGGAACCGATGGCGGCGGCGATTGGCGCCGGCCTGCCGGTGTCGGAAGCCAGCGGCTCCATGGTGGTCGACATCGGCGGCGGCACCACCGAGGTCGGCGTGATCTCGCTGGGCGGCATGGTCTACAAGGGCAGCGTGCGCGTCGGCGGTGACCGCTTTGACGACGCCATCATCAACTACATCCGCCGCAACTACGGCATGCTGATCGGCGAGCCGACGGCCGAAGCCATCAAGAAAAGCATAGGTTCGGCCTTTCCCGGCTCCGAAGTCAAGGAAATGGAAGTCAAGGGCCGCAACCTGTCCGAAGGCGTGCCGCGCAGCTTCACGATTTCCAGCAACGAAATCCTGGAAGCCCTGACCGACCCGCTCAACAACATCGTCAGCGCCGTGAAAAACGCGCTGGAGCAAACCCCGCCCGAACTCGGTGCCGACATTGCCGACCGCGGCATGATGCTGACCGGTGGCGGCGCCTTGCTGCGCGACCTGGACCGCCTGCTGGCCGAGGAAACCGGCCTGCCGGTGCTGGTGGCGGAAGAGCCGCTGACCTGTGTGGTGCGCGGTTGCGGCATTGCGCTGGAGCGCATGGACCGCATGGGTTCCATCTTCACCTCGGAGTAAGTTTCGCCCACGCCTTGCTTCATGCCGCATGAAGCGGGGCCAGCCTGACAGCGAACCATGCCCTTAGGAACCCTAGACAGATCCCCGCCGCCCATTTTCAGACAGGGGCCGTCGGTGCTGTCCAAGCTGATGTTTTTCAGCGCGCTGTCGCTGTTTCTGATGGTGGCCGACACCCGCTTCCACATCACCCAGCCGGTGCGCGCGGCGCTGGCCACCGCGCTCTACCCGGTGCAGTGGCTGGCCTTGCAGCCGGTGCGGGCGGTGCAAGGCGCCAGCGAGTACTTCATCAGCCTGAGCCAGGCCCAGTCCAGCAGTGAAGAAGCCCACAAAAAGCTGGCGCTGCAGTCGCTGCGCGCCAGCCAGGTCGAGCTGCTGACGCAGGAAAACATGCGGCTGCGCAAGCTGCTGGCGCTGCGCGAACAGCTCACCAGCACCGTCGTGGCGGCCGAGGTGCTGTATGACGCGGCCGACCCCTACACGCGCAAGGTCATCATCGACAAGGGCCTGGCCCAAGACGTGGCGCTGGGCTCGCCGGTGGTGGATGAGTCCGGCGTGCTCGGGCAGGTCACGCGCGTGCATCCGCTGGTCAGCGAGGTCACCTTGCTGGTCGACCGCGACCTGGCCATTCCGGTGCTCAATGTGCGCACCGGCGCGCGCAGCGTGGCCTATGGCGATTCGAGCGCCGCCGGCAACGGGCTGGAACTGCGCTTCATGGGCAGCAATTCGGACGTCCAGTCGGGCGACTTGCTCACCACCAGCGGCGTCGACGGCGTCTACCCGCCCGGCCTGCCGGTGGCCACGGTCAGCCGGATCGAGCGCCGCGCCGAATCGGCGTTTGCCAAGATTTACTGCACGCCGAAGGCGCTGGTGGCGGGCGCGCGGCATGTCATCGTGGTCAAGCCGCTGTCGGGCCAGATGCCGGCCTTGCCGGATGGCGCCGCGCCGGATGCGGCGCCCAAGAAGAGGGGCGCCAAATGATCATGCGTTCCGGCCAGCAACTGCTGTTGCCCGCCAATCCGGTGTTTATCTGGGGCAGCCTGATCGCGGCGCTGCTGCTGAACATGCTGCCGCTGGGGCGCGTGCCCTGGATGCCGGATTTCCTGGCGTTGGTGCTGGTGTTCTGGAATGTGCACCAGCCGCTGCGCGTGAGCATCGGCCTGGCCTTCATGTTTGGCCTGGGCATGGATGTGCACCAGTCCGCCCTGCTCGGGCAGCATGCGCTGTCGTACACGGCGCTGAGCTTTTTGGCCGCCATGATCCACCGCCGCCTGCTCTGGTTTCCGGTGCCCTCGCAGGCCGTGCAGGTGCTGCCGCTGTTTGCGCTGGCGCATGGCGTGGAGCTGCTGATCCGCCTGCTGGGCGGCGGCATTTTTCCGGGCTGGGCCATGCTGCTGGCGCCGCTGGCCGAGGCCCTGCTCTGGCCGGTTGCCAGCGTGGTGCTGCTGGTGCCGCAGCGCCGCGCGCCCAATCCGGATCAAAATAGGCCCTTGTAGCGATGGCCCCCACGCCCGGCACTTTTGAACCGGCTTAAAGCCCCAGCCCCATGACTGAACTCAGAAACGTCGAAGCCGACCTGTCGCGCTTTCGCGCCCGGGTGCTGGTGGCGAGCCTGGCGGTGCTGTGTGCCTTTGCGCTGCTGGCGGCGCGGCTGGTGTACCTGCAGGTCTTTCGCCACGACGACCTGAACGAGCAGGCGGAAAGCAACCGCACCGCCGTCGTGCCCATCGTGCCCAACCGCGGGCTGATCCTGGACCGCAACGGCGTGGTGCTGGCGACCAACTACTCGGCCTACACGCTGGAGATCACGCCGTCCAAGGTGGCCAACCTGGAAGAAACCATTGCCGCGCTGGGCAAGGTGGTGGACATCCAGCTGCGCGACAAGCGGCGCTTCAAGCGCC
>CAZWDK010000218.1:0-5332 GCA_964633095.1 uncultured Polaromonas sp.
TCAGGCATGCCGGCGAATCGCATCGGCCACCACCTCGACGATGCGCTCGATGTGCGCTTGCTCGACGATGTAGGGCGGGCAGAGCACGATGTTGTCGGCCGCCGGCCGCACCAGCACGCCGTGGTGGAAGCAGTCCATGAAGATGTCGTAGCCGCGCTTGCCCGGCGCACCGGCCACCGGCGACAGCTCCACCGCCCCGGCCAGGCCCAGGCTGCGAATGCCGATCACATTCGGCAGGCCCTTGAAGCCACCGTGCATGGCGTCGCCCAGCAGCTGGCCCATCCGGCCGGCACGCTCGAACAGGTCTTCCTGCTGGAACAGTTCCAGCGTGGCAATCGCGGCCGCGCAGGCCACCGGATGGCCCGAGTAGGTGTAGCCATGAAAGAACTCGACCGCATGCTCGGGCGCGCCGGCATGGGCATGCATCATGGCGTCGTAAATCCGGTCCGAGCAGATCACGCCGCCCAGCGGCATCACGCCATTGGTCACGCATTTGGCGAAGTTCAGCATGTCGGGCACCACGCCGTAATAGTCCGCGCCGAAATTGCTGCCCAGGCGGCCAAAGCCGGTGATGACCTCGTCAAAAATCAGCAGGATGCCGTGCCTGTCGCAGATCTCGCGCAAGCGCCTCAGGTAGCCCCTGGGCGGCAGATACCAGCCGGCGCTGCCGGCCACCGGCTCGACCATCACCGCCGCGACATTGCCTGGGTCGTGCAGCGGCAGGATGCGGTCTTCCAGCTCCAGCAGGAGGTCTTCGCTCCACTCGGGCTCCACGCCGTTGATGTAGGCGTGGTTGACCGGATCGTGGATGAAGCGCAGGTGGTCCACCCGCGGCAACAGGGCCGCGCCATAGGCCTTACGGTTGGCCGGAATGCCGCCCAGGCTCATGCCGCCAAAACCGACGCCATGGTAGCCCTTTTCGCGGCCGATGAAGACATTGCGCTGGCCCTCGCCACGGGCGCGGTGGTAGGCCAGCGCCAGCTTCAGGGAGGTGTCGGCGGCCTCCGAGCCCGAATTGCAGAACAGCACCTTGTTCAGGTCGCCCGGCGCCATGCCGGCAATGATTTCGGCGGCCTTGAAGGCCTGGTCATTGCTGGCCTGGAAGGCGGTGGCGTAGTCCAGCGTGTCCAGCTGTTTCTTGATGGCCTCGTTGATCGGCTTGCGGTTGTGCCCGGCCCCCACGCACCACAGGCTGGAAATGCCATCGAGCACCTGCCGGCCATCGTGCGTGGTGAAGTGCATGCCCTCGGCCGCCACAAAAATCCGCGGGTCCTTCTTGAAACTGCGATTGGGCGTGAACGGCAGCCAGTGGTGCTCCATGCTGAACTCTTGGTAGGCCATGTCAGTCTCCTGCGCAAAAAGAGGTCTAGACTCGGGGTGAGTCTGCATTCTGGCACTCTCGCGGCGGCGCTGCGACTGCAGGCCGGCCAGGCGGGGCGCCACCTGCGACAATTCACCCTCTATGAATCACGCTTATATCCTGACCCTGTCCTGCCCGGACCGTATGGGCATTGTTCACGCCGTTTCGGGCTTTTTGCTGCAAAACGGCGGCAATATCGAGGAAGCCGCGCAGTACAACGACCACGACACCGGCCTGTTTTTCATGCGCGTGCAGTTCGCCTGCGACCAGCTGACATACGAGGAACTGAAGGCGCAGCTGAAAACCTTTGCCGAGCCCTTCCAGATGAACTGGAAGCTGCACGCCACCACCCAGCCCATGCGCACCGTCATCATGGTCAGCAAGGAGGGCCATTGCCTCAATGACCTGCTGTTTCGCTGCAAGTCGGGCCTGTTGCCGCTCGAGGTGCGGGCCATCGTCTCCAACCACCGCGATTTCTACCAGCTGGCGGCCAGCTACAACATCCCGTTTCACCACCTGCCGGTCACGGCCGCCACCAAGGCCCAGGTCGAGGCCAGGCAGCTGGAGATCATCGAAGCCGAAGGCGCCGAGCTGGTGGTGCTGGCGCGCTACATGCAAATCCTCTCCAACGATTTGTGCCGCAAGCTGGCGGGCCGCGCCATCAACATCCACCACTCCTTCCTGCCCAGCTTCAAGGGCGCCAAGCCTTACTACCAGGCGCATGACCGCGGCGTCAAGCTGATAGGCGCCACCGCCCACTATGTGACGGCCGACCTCGACGAAGGCCCCATCATCGAGCAGGACGTGGCTCGCGTGGACCACAGCGCCACCGTCGAAGACCTCACCGCCCAGGGCCGCGACACCGAAAGCCAGGTGCTGGCGCGCGCCGTGAAATGGCACAGCGAGCACCGCGTGCTGCTGAACGGCCACAAAACGGTGATCTTCAAATAAACCCAGGCAGCGCATGGCACCATGACAACGCAACCATGGCGTATCTTGTCTGGCGGCCTGCTGCTATGCCTCGGGCTGGGCACGGCGCACGCCGACAGGCTCGACGACAACCTGCAAACGGTCTGGGAAAGCCTGTGGGACCAGCGCGGCACGCCCAGGCAGGTGCTGCGCTGGGACAGGCCCATTCTGTATCGCATTCACGGCGCGGATGCTTCGCGGCACCAGGCGCACATCGAAGGCGCGCTAAAAGCGGCAACCGATGTTGCCCGCATTCAAGTCATCGACGTCTCCGACAAGGCCGATGCAGAGACGAGCGCGACACTTGATGTAGAAGTGGTGAAAGACAACGAGCTGCAGGACAACGAACCCTGCGTCACGGCCTACCTCAAGTCGAGCAACTGGGCCTATGACAAGGTGCAGGTCAGGATGCGCTCCCGGGATGCCTGGCGCTGTGCCTTCCACGAGATCATGCATGCCATGGGCATCGCCGGCCACCCCTCGGGCAAGACGGTACTCAGCTATTTTCCCTACCGGCGCGACATGCTGATGGACCTGGACAGACTGATGCTTGCCGCCTGGTATTCGCCCGCCATGCCCAGAGGCGCCACGCCGCTGGAGGCGCTGGTGGTACTCAGCGAAGCCGTGGCGGGGCAGCCTGATCTCGGCCTGCCCGCCCAGGAGGCGCTCAGCCGCGCCAAGGCATTCAACCTGCGCATGCTGCAGCAGATGGAGGCCTTGGCGGCAGGACAGGGCGAGGTACCGACGATCATTCAGCGCTCAGGCAAGGCCAGCGAGGAGTTCATTCGCAAGGCACAGCCCAGGGCCGCTTTTTTTGTCGGCATGGCCTATTTCCGCGGCGTGATCGTCCCAAGAAATCTGCCGGAGTCCACCGCCTGGTTCAGGCGCGGGGCACAAAAAGGCTACGCTCCGGCGCAAGTCATGTGGGGCAACGCACTGATTGACGGCACGGGCGTCGAAGCCGATCGATTGGCCGGGCACGCCTGGTTGACCCTGGCCGCAAAAACAGGCTCGCCCGCCGTCATCAACATGCTCGCCCGGCTGGAGAGCAGCCTGAGTTCCGAAGAATTCGAGAAAGCGCGCAGCCAACCCGCGCCCTCACTGGATCCGCCATGAATGCAAGAATCCCTCCCATCCAGTGCCTGCTGACCTTCGAGACCCTGGCGCGCCTGCGCAGCGTGACGCAGGCCGCCGAAGAGCTGTGCGTCACGCCCAGCGCGGTCAGCCACCGCGTCAAGCAGCTGGAGCAAATCATAGGCACCAAGCTGTTTGGCCGGGCCGATTTCTCGCTGACCACCGAGGGCAGCGAATACCTGGCCCATGTGCGCGAAGGGCTGGCCACGCTGCAGAAGTTTCCCGGCGCGGCGGGGCAAAGCGGCGCGCCCGGCAAACGCAAGCTGCGGCTGGCCGTCACCCCGACCTTTGCGCGCTCGATTCTGATTCCCCGCCTGCGCCAGTTCACCGAGGCCTACCCCGAGATCGACCTGACCCTGCAGGTGTCGATTCCGCTGCTCGATGTGGTGGCCGAGGACGCCGACCTGATCGTGCGCTTTGGCACCGGGCGCTATGCCGACCTGGAGCATGTATGCCTGGCCAAGGACGAGATCTTGCCGCTGGCCTCACCGGCTTTTGTGCGCGAGCACGGGCCGTTTGAAACGCCCGAGGACCTGGAGGGCGAAAGCCTGCTGCGCTCGCCGCTGGAGCCCTGGCGCACCTGGTTTGCCGCGCACCAGCTCGACTGGCCCGAGCCGGCGGAAGGCTCGCAGTTCAACGACGTCGGCCTGATGTGCGACGCGGCGGCGGCCGGCATGGGCATTGCGCTGATCCGCCTCAAGCTGGGCGCGCCCTGGCTGGAACATGGCTCGCTGGTGCGGCTGGGCGACAACGCGGTGTTTGGCCGCAGCGTTCCCAGCCCGCACGCCCATTACCTGTGCTGGCGCACCGGCACCATGGAGCGCTGGGAATGCGCGGCGTTTGCGGAATGGCTGAAAAACTCCCTGGCCTGACTTTTCTTTTCAACAAGCATTCAGGCCTGCAGCCGAGTGCAACGGGCACAGTCAGCTATCAATTAAGTAGCAAAAAAGATTTTCACGCGACGCCTCAAATTTCTTCAACCCGGCCGCCGCCGCCTGCCCTACAGTGTGCAGATCACCCGGGAACAGACCATGAACGCATCCGCATCACCCCCGTCGCACCAACCGCCTGAAAGAGCGCAGCGCCAGTCGCAGGTGGTGCAGGCGCTTCAAGCCGTGCTGCCGGACCATGCCCTGCTCTGGAACCGCGAAGACACCACGCCCTATGAATGCGACGGCCTGACGGCTTACCGCCAGCGTCCGCTGGTGGTGGCCCTGCCCGAGAGCTATGCCCAGGTGCAGGCCGTCCTCCAGACCTGCCACGCGCTGGAGGTGCCGGTGGTGGCGCGCGGCGCCGGCACCGGCCTGAGTGGTGGCGCCATGCCGCACCAGCTGGGCGTGACGCTGTCGCTGGCCAAGTTCAACAAGATCCTCAAGGTCGACCCGGCCCGCCGAACCGCCCTGGTGCAGGGCGGCGTGCGCAACCTGGCGATCAGCGAAGCGGCGGCGCCGCATGGCCTGTATTACGCGCCCGACCCCTCCAGCCAGATCGCCTGCACCATAGGCGGCAATGTGGCCGAAAACTCGGGCGGCGTGCACTGCCTGAAATACGGCCTGACGGTGCACAACGTGCTCCAGGTCAGGGGCTTCACCATAGCGGGCGAAGAGGTCGAGTTCGGCGGCGAGGCACTCGATGCGGCGGGCTACGACCTGCTGAGCCTGATCATAGGCAGCGAAGGCATGCTGGCCGTCACCACCGAAGTCACCGTCAAGCTGGTGCCCAGGCCGCAGCAGGCGCGCTGCATCATGGCCAGCTTTGACGACCTGCGCAAGGCCGGCGATGCGGTGGCGGCGGTGATCGCGGCGGGCATCATTCCGGCCGGGCTGGAGATGATGGACAAGCCCATGACGGCGGCGGTCGAAGACTTTG
>CAZWDK010000219.1:0-5323 GCA_964633095.1 uncultured Polaromonas sp.
GCTGGCCCGAAAGCATTGGCAAGGGCGCCGAGTTTGTGATGCCGACCGCGAAGTAGGCGCTGCCGCAGGTCCGCGCTGCGCAAGGTTGAGCGGGCGGCGGCGAAGCCAGGCCGTGAAGGCTGGCAATATGCTATTGATTCGATAGCTGCATGCGCCCATCTAGCGTGGGCTGCAGGCTTTTTTGTGCCGAACTTGGGGGTTTTGGCGCGATTGGCGTTGGCACAGCGGCTGGGTTTGCAGGCCCGGCCTGGGGCCCAACGTTGGCATGGTTGGCAGGCATGGATACAGGCCACGATGGGCCGCCTCAAAAAACACTGGGGCACTCTGACAAAAAAATCATGTAAGCTTCTTGACAGGTACAACTGGGCGCAAATCCCCGTACAAGCTCACGCTGCAGCTCAGGTAGGAGCTCTCGTGAACCCGCCTGAAAACAATAGCTACTTGAGGAGAGACCATGCTGATTGGGGTGCCCGCCGAAATCACGGCCGGAGAAACACGCGTCGCCATCACGCCGGAAACGGCGAAAAAGCTCAAAGGCCAGGGCCACACCATCCGGGTCCAGTCGGGCGCCGGCGTGGCGGCCAGCGTGCCTGACGAGGCCTACACGGCGGTCGGCGCCGAGATCACCGATGCGCAGGGCGCATACGCCGCCGACATCGTGCTCAAGGTGCGCTGCCCGCTGGACGGCGAGATCGCGCACGCCCGATCCGGCGGCGTGCTGGTCGGCATGCTCAACCCCTTTGATGCGGCGGGCCTGCAGCGTCTGGCAACGGCCGGGCTGACCTCGTTTGCGCTGGAAGCCGCGCCGCGCACCAGCCGCGCGCAAAGCATGGACGTGTTGTCATCGCAGGCCAATATCGCCGGTTACAAGGCCGTGATGATGGCGGCCGAGCAGTACCAGCGCTTTATTCCCATGCTGATGACGGCCGCCGGCACGGTCAAGGCCGCCCGCGTGGTGATCCTGGGCGTGGGGGTGGCGGGACTGCAGGCCATCGCCACGGCCAGGCGCCTGGGCGCCGTGATTGAGGCCAGCGACGTGCGCCCCAGCGTCAAGGAGCAGGTCGAATCCCTGGGTGCCAAGTTCATTGACGTGCCCTATGAAACCGACGAGGAGCGCGAGGCCGCCGTCGGCGTCGGCGGTTATGCCCGCCCCATGCCTCAGAGCTGGCTGGAGCGCCAGAAGGCCGAGGTCGCCAAGCGCGTGGCACAGGCCGACATCGTGATCACCACCGCCTTGATTCCGGGCCGCGCCGCGCCCGTGCTGGTGACCGAAGAGATGGTCAGGGCCATGAAGCCCGGCAGCGTGATCGTCGATCTGGCCGCGCCCCAGGGCGGCAACTGCCCGCTGACCGAGCCCGGCCAAATCGTGATCAAACACGGGGTGACGCTGGTCGGCCAGACCAATGTGCCGGCCCTCGTCGCGGCCGATGCCAGCGCGCTCTACGCACGCAACCTGCTCGACTTCCTCAAGCTCATCATCAGCAAGGAGGGCGCGCTCAATATCGACATGGCGGACGATATTGTGGCGGCCTGCCTGATGACGCAGGCCGGTGAAGTCAAACGCAAGTAAGCCTGCGGCGAAGTCAACCCCAAACAGTCATTTTCGGGGCCGGCCCAGGGGCAGCCCTCACAGGAGAAAACCATGGATGCCGTGTCACCCACCCTCATCAACCTGATTATTTTTGTCCTCGCCATCTACGTGGGCTACCACGTGGTGTGGACCGTCACGCCGGCCCTGCACACGCCGCTGATGGCGGTGACCAACGCGATTTCGGCCATCGTGATCGTGGGCGCCATGCTGGCCGCTGCGCTGACCGATACGCCGCTGGGCAAAGCCATGGGCGTGCTGGCCGTGGCGCTGGCGGCCGTCAACATCTTCGGCGGCTTTCTGGTGACGCGCCGGATGCTGGAGATGTTCAGGAAGAAAGAAAAGAAAGTGCCTGCGATTACCCCGGTTGCGGCAGAAGGAGCGGCCAAATGAGCATGAACCTCGTCACGCTGCTGTACCTGGTGGCCTCGGTCTGCTTCATTCAGGCGCTCAAGGGCCTGTCGCACCCCACCAGCTCGATACGCGGCAACCTGTTCGGCATGGTGGGCATGGCCATTGCCGCGCTGACCACGGCGGCGCTGATCGTCGAAATCTCGGGCGGCAAGGCCCTGGGGCTGGCCTGGGTGCTGCTCGGCCTGGTGGTCGGCGGTGGCTATGGCGCCTGGCGCGCCAAGACGGTCGAAATGACCAAGATGCCCGAGCTGGTCGCCTTCTTCCACAGCATGATCGGCCTGGCCGCGGTCTTCATCGCCGTGGCGGCCGTCGCCGAGCCCCACGCCTTTGGCATCGCGGCCAAGGGCAGCCCCATCCCCACCGGCAACCGGCTCGAGCTGTTCCTGGGCGCGGCCATTGGCGCCATCACCTTCAGCGGCTCGGTCATCGCCTTCGGCAAGCTGTCGGGCACCTACAAGTTCCGCCTGTTCCAGGGTGCGCCGGTGCAGTTCGCCGGCCAGCACAAGTTGAACCTGATCCTGGGCCTGCTGACCATCGCCCTGGGCGGGGTCTTCATGTTCACCGGCAACTGGCCCGCGTTCTTCGCGATGCTGGCGCTGGCCTTCGTGATGGGCGTGCTCATCATCATCCCTATCGGCGGCGCCGACATGCCGGTGGTGGTGTCCATGCTCAACAGCTATTCGGGCTGGGCGGCCGCGGGCATCGGTTTCTCGCTGAACAATTCCATGCTGATCATCGCCGGCTCGCTGGTGGGCTCCTCGGGTGCGATCCTGTCCTACATCATGTGCAAGGCGATGAACCGCTCCTTCTTCAACGTGATTCTGGGCGGCTTCGGCGGCGAGTCCGCAACGGCTGCGGTCGGCTCGAAGGAGCAGCGCCCGGTCAAGTCGGGCTCGGCCGATGATGCGGCCTACATCCTGGGCAATGCCGAAACCGTGATCATCGTGCCGGGCTATGGCCTGGCGGTGGCGCGCGCCCAGCATGCCGTGAACGAGCTGGCCGAAAAACTGATCCACAAGGGCGTCAACGTCAAGTACGCGATTCACCCGGTGGCCGGCCGCATGCCGGGCCACATGAACGTGCTGCTGGCCGAGGCCGAGGTGCCCTACGACCAGGTGTTCGAGATGGAAGACATCAATGGCGAATTCGGCCAGGCCGACGTCGCGATCATCCTCGGGGCCAACGATGTGGTGAACCCCGCCGCGCTAGTGAAGGGCAGCACGATTTACGGCATGCCGATCCTGGAGGCCTACAAGGCCAAGACCGTCATCGTCAACAAGCGCTCCATGGCGGCCGGCTATGCCGGCCTGGACAACGAGCTGTTCTACATGGACAAGACCATGATGGTCTTCGGCGACGCCAAGAAAGTCATCGAGGACATGGGCAAGGCGATCGAATAAGCCCTCTGTGGGCCGCTTGCGTGCCATGCCGGGGCCGCAGGCGCAAGCCATGGCGCTATGAATATTAGAGGGCTTCCCCTTCGGATTTCCACGATTCCCTAGGGAAAACGCAATAGCCACGAAGAGGGCGCGCCACGAGAATTCGGGGCAGTTCCTTAATCACAGTGGAGAAGACAGACATGAATGCAGCGACCATCGAGCGCCCGTGGCTCAAGGCCTACCCGCCGGGCGTTCCCACCGACATAGACGCGACGCAGTACCCGTCTTTGGTGGCGCTGATGGAGGAGAGCTTCAAGAGGCATGGCAGCCGCGTGGCCTACAGCTTCATGGGCAGGGACGTGACCTTTGGCCAGACCGACAGCCTGTCTGTCGCCTTTGGCGCCTATTTGCAGGGCCTGGGCCTGGCCAAGGGCGACCGCGTCGCCATCATGATGCCCAATGTGCCGCAGTACCCGGTGGCCGTGGCCGCCATCCTGCGCGCCGGCTTTGTGGTGGTCAATGTCAATCCGCTCTACACCCCGCGCGAGCTGGAGCACCAGCTCAAGGACTCCGGCGCCAAGGCCATCGTCATCATCGAGAACTTCGCCAACACGCTGGAGCAGTGCATTGCCAGCACCCCGGTCAAGCATGTGGTGCTGTGCGCCATGGGCGACCAGCTCGGCATGCTCAAGGGCGCGCTCGTCAACTACGTGGTGCGCAGCGTCAAGAAAATGGTGCCGGCCTTCAACCTGCCCAATGCCGTGCGCTTCAACGACGCCGTTGCGCAGGGCACGCGCGCAACGCTCAAGCGCCCCGGCATCAAGCCCGACGACGTGGCGGTGCTGCAGTACACCGGCGGCACCACCGGCGTCTCAAAGGGCGCCGTGCTGCTGCACCGCAACGTGATCGCCAACGTGCTGCAGTCCGAAGCCTGGAACGGCCCGGCCATGGCCAGCCTGCCGGCCGGCGAGCAGTCCACCTACGTCTGCGCGCTGCCGCTCTACCACATCTTTGCCTTCACCGTGAACATGATGCTGGGCATGCGCACCGGCGGCAAGAACATCCTGATCCCCAATCCGCGCGACCTGCCGGCCGTGCTCAAGGAGCTCTCCAAGCACAAGATCAACAGCTTTCCCGCCGTCAACACGCTGTTCAACGGCCTGGCCAACCATCCCGACTTCAACACCGTGGACTGGTCGCACCTGAAAATCTCGCTGGGCGGCGGCATGGCCGTGCAAAGCGCGGTGGCCAAGCTGTGGCTGGAAAAAACCGGCTGCCCGATTTGCGAGGGTTACGGCCTGTCCGAGACCTCGCCCTCGGCCAGCTGCAACCCGACCAACAGCAAGGCCTTTACCGGCACCATAGGCGTGCCCCTCCCCGGCACCTGGTTCAAGCTGCTCGACGACGACGGCAACGAAGTGCCGCAGGGCCAGCCCGGCGAGATCGCCATCAAGGGCCCGCAGGTCATGGCGGGCTACTGGCAGCGCCCCGACGAGACCGCCAAGGTCATGACGGCCGACGGCTATTTCAAGTCGGGCGACATCGGCGTGCTCGATGAAAACGGCTTCTTCAAGATTGTTGACCGCAAGAAAGACATGATTCTGGTCAGCGGATTCAATGTCTACCCGAACGAGATCGAGGACGTGGTGGCCAAGCTCGAGGGCGTGCTGGAATGCGCCTGCGTGGGCGTGGCCGACGACAAGTCCGGCGAAGCCGTGAAGCTGGTCATCGTCAGGAAAAACCCGGACCTGACGGAGGCTCAGGTGCGTGAGTATTGCAAGGCCAACCTCACCGGCTACAAGCAGCCCAAGGTGGTGGAGTTCCGCACCGATCTGCCCAAGACGCCGGTGGGCAAAATCCTGCGCCGCGAGCTGCGCGAAAAGAAGTAGGGCAAAGCCTGCTTCTTTCAGCGAAGGCTAACAATTGCCCTGCTTGCAGGGCT